>JARLIH010000506.1 GCA_031291845.1 Isosphaeraceae bacterium
CGTACCGGACCAGGTCCTCGCGGAGCTTCGCCTGGTCCTTGAAGAGCTCATTGAGCGTCATGCGGCGGAAGAGGCGGTACGCGTCCGTACCGGACCGAGCCTCGGCGCCGAAGGCGTAGAGCGGGTCCGAGCCGTAGATCATCTGCGCGGCCTTGGGCCAATCGGAGTCGGGGAGGGCCTGCCCTTTGGCCTTGGCCAGTGCCATCATCCGGCGCGTCTGGAAACGCTCGTACTGGGCCCACGCCGAGCCCGGGAAGTCCTTCAGCACGCGGTCATAGGTCTTCAGGGCCTCCTCGAAACGCTGCTGGTCGTGCGCGGCGACCCCGAGGCGGATCGCGTCGTCAACATCCTTGTAAAACAGGTTCAGCATCGTGCGCAGCTCGCCGAGGATGTGGCTCGGCCCGGACTGGCGGTTGTCGAAGAACGACGTGACCTCATCGAGGCGTCGGGCCTTGTCGAACTCGCCCGCAGCGATGTGCAGCGCAATCTTGGTGGCGGGGACCAGGGGTTGGCCGGGGGTCATCTCGGCCAGGGCGCGCCAGTAGTCGGGGTTCCGGTCGGTCACCTTCGCGACGTCCAGGGGCTTCGTCGCATCGAGCGCCGCGACGGTCTGTCCCAGGTTGCGGACCCCCTCGAACCTCGCCTCGGCGTCGCCGGCGGTGGCCGCCAGGGCCGGCAGGGCTTCTTCGGCGGCCCACTGTTTCAAGAGCGTAAGGCGCCCGGCAGTGCCGGCCTTCAGAAAGCGGGCCAGCCGTGCTTCGTCGGGCGTGTCGAGCGGCGGGGAGAGCGGCAAGTCGCGTGCGGGATGTCCGCCGTTGATTTTCATCTCGATCCGGAACGCGAAGTCAATGACTTTCGCGTGTGGTGCGCGATCGAGCTTCAGGGCCGACAGCAGTTTCTCGGCCTCCCCCTTCGCAAGCGCAGGGCGTCCGGCGACGACGGCGTCCGGCTCCCCCTTCTTGTGGAGCACGACCTGCACGACAACGTCGCGCTGGCGTTTTTCCGTTCCCAGGATCCTCTTGAGCTCGTCGATCCCCGAGCGCCCCCACGTCCCGAAGCGCTCGCCGTCGATCGTGTGTTCCGCGATGTCGAGCTCGGTCAGGACCTTGAGCTGAGGCTTGACCGGATCCTGCGGCGGATCTTCGACACCGCGGGCTGCGAGCGGGCCGAGGCCCAGAACGGTGACTGCGCAGACGAAAGCGCGGGGGGCCAATCCTCGGCACATGGTGGCGGTTCCAATCTGCGGGCCGCTGGTGCAATATCCGAAGGGGCCGGACACCTGAGCGTAACCTCTCCCGTGCCGCACCGCAATGAAATGAAACGTGTTGTGCAGCCTCCTCAAAGCGCGCGGGGCCACGACGGCGTCAGGCGCCTGCGGTCCGAACGGCGTGCGGCAACGGCTCGCCCCGCAGCCCGGCGAGTAGGTTCTCGACCGATATCTCGGCCATGCGGCGGCGGGTCTGCTCCGTCGCGCTCCCTACGTGGGGGGTGATCACCACATTCGGCAGCGCCAACAGCTCGTGGTCGCGCGGCAGCGGTTCGGGGTCGGTCACGTCGAGGGCCGCCGCGGCGATCCTGCCCTTTTTGAGTGCGGCGAGCAACGCGCCGGTCTGAACGACGGGGCCGCGTGCCAGGTTAATTAGCGTCGCCGTCGGCTTCATGAGAGCCAACTCGGAAGGTCCGATCAGACCCTGCGTCTCGTGGGTCAAGGGGACGACCAGCATCACGTAGTCGGACGTGGCCAGCAACTCATCGCGGGCCGCAAAACGGACACCGAGCTCCTGCTCGACTTCGGGCCGTGGGCGGCGGTTGTGGTACAGGACCCTCATATCGAACGCTCGTGCCCGCCGGGCGACCTGGCGGCCGATGTTCCCCATGCCGATGATGCCGAGCGTGGCCCCATGGACCTCGCGACCAAGCATGTAGCCAGGGTCGTAGGTCACGAACGCCGGAGAGCGCGCGTAGCGGTCCCCCTCGACGATGCGCCGGGCCGATGCAAGCAGAAGCGCGAAGCCGAGATCAGCCGTGGTCGCCTCGAGCACCCCCGGCGTGTTGCCGACCGCGACGCCGCGCGCGTCGGCATCGGCCAAGCGGATGTGGTCGACCCCCACGCCGTAGTTGCTGATGACCCGCAGCCCGCGCAGGCGGTCCATCATCGCGCTATCGACGAGCGGGTGGCCGTACGTGTAAAGGCCCGCGACCGGGTCGGGGCTCACCTCCCGCGCGACGTTCCAGGGAAGCAGCTCGACCCGTCCGTCCAGCAGGCGCCGGATCGTCGCGTCGAGCGGGCCGTCGGCGACCACGCGGGGCAGTGCAGCGTCTGTGCTCATCAAAGTCGGCCCTCCTCAGCCGCGAAAGGATAACCCAGACCATTCGGCGCGAGAAGCGCTTCGTAGCGTTTGGGTGGCACGCCCCGAAGTCTTCGTCGGGCGTGATCGACCTATGAGATCGCAGGCGCTACGCCCTTGCGCGGACCCGGTTGTTTCGGCGTTAAATTTTGGTATAACAAGACCAGGGCATTCGCGCTCAACAACGCTTGGGAAACTTGGCCATGCGCAATCCTCGGCCGCAGCCTACGGAAGTGCCGGCGCACCCGCAATTCACGCGGCGCTTCGCGCTTCAGGCCGGCGCGGTCGGGCTCCTCGGTCTGGGAACGGACCACCTGTCGGCCTTGAGGGCCCTCGGCGGGTCAGCGCCGTCGAAGGCGCGTGCGGTCATCTATATCTTTCTGTCGGGCGGCCTGGCGCAGCAGGACAGCTTCGACTTGAAGCCCGACGCCCCCGAAACGATCCGGGGCGAGTTCCGGCCGATTGCTTCCAGCGTGCCTGGCGTATCGATCTGCGAGCACCTGCCGCTCCTGGCGCAGCGGGCGCAGTTGTGGTCGCTCGTGCGGTCGCTGACACACCCGTCGAACGATCATTCGGCCGGCCACATGATCATGCTCAGCGGCCAATCCACGTTGCCGCTCGGGTTCGACCCGAACCGTCCGCGGACGACCGACTGGCCGTCGGTTGCCGCCGTGGCGCGGGCCCAGGTCCCCGCGCGCCACAACATGCCGCCGGCGGTCGTGCTGCCGGAGAAGCTCGTGCATAACACCGGGCGCGTGATCCCCGGGCAGTTCGCGGGCAAACTGGGCGAGCGGTTCGAGCCGTGGTTCATCGAGGCCTCGCCGTTCGACCCCACGGCCTACGGGGCTTATCCTGAGTATGAGTTCGACCACCAAGACCGGAAGCGGGCACCGAAGCCCAAACACTTCGAAGCGCCCAGCCTCACGCTGCCCGAGGGCTTCGGCGGCGGTCGGCTCGCGCGTCGGCTCGACCTGCTGAGGCACATCGACCGCCAGCGGGCAGGATTGGAACAGAGCGCGACGGCGGGACAATTTGACCGCCACCGGCAGGGCGCGATCGCCCTGTTGACCGACGCGCGAGTCCGACGCGCGCTCGATGTCGCGGGCGCTGACCCGAAGGCGCTCGACCGCTATGGGCGCAACGCTTTCGGCTGGTCGCTCCTGATGGCGCGCCGGTTGGTCGAGTCGGGAGTGAGCCTCGTGCAGGTCAACCTGGGCAATAACGAAACCTGGGACACGCATGGCAACGCGTTCCCGCACCTGAAGGAAAAGCTCTTGCCACCGACCGACCGCGCGCTCTCAGCGCTGCTGGACGACCTGCACGGAGCGGGCCTGCTCGAGTCAACGCTGATCGTAATGGCCGGCGAATTCGGCCGTACGCCTCGGGTCTCGACGTTGCCGCAAGCCTACAAGCTGCCGGGCCGCGACCACTGGGGCCACGTCCAGACGGTCTTCTTCGCCGGCGGAGGCGTCGCCGGAGGGCGGGTCGTCGGGTCGTCCGATAAGATCGCAGGGTATCCCGCGAGTGACCCCCAGACTCCCGAGCAAATGGCCGCCACGATCTACCGCACGCTTGGGATTCCCCCTGCCGCCGCCTGGCACGATGAGGAGGATCGCCCGCATTACGTCTACCGGGGCGAGCCGATCGCGGGACTGTTTTGAACGCGGGCGAGGAAGCCCCGTTTTTCCGCGAACGAGACCATTTCCCGATGGCACGCCCGGAGTCTTCGAGGGGCGTGGGCGATCCGCCAGCGATGTGCGTTACGCCCGTCGAGGAGTCCGGAAGTGCCACCCCGCTCAGCAGCGGCGCACGCCCTGAGGAGCGCCTGCCGTTTTTTTACCAGCCGCTTGACGACCTTTCTGGGGGCAGTAGGCTAGAAGGCTATGGGTGACTCGCGAGGGGTCATTCCGGTCGGCTATGTGGGCCCCACTCCAAATGCTCGGCGCGAGCGTTGGGATGGGGTTTTGTCGCGCGCGGGCTGAGAACCGAGCGGAATGCGAAGGAGAGACCGTGATGTTTCGTCGATGCCTCACTCTGAGCGCCGCCGCGGGGGCGGTCGCAGTTGCCTCGCTCGTGGTTGCCGTCGGCGCGTCGCTCGCGGGCGACGACGATGCGAAGGAGAAGTCAGCGCTTGCGAAGATGATGATCAAGATCGACAAGGATACCAAGCTCGTCCGCGAGGGGACCAAGTCGCTCACGAAATTCAAGAAGGCGAACAGCGGCAAGGACGTCGCCAAGGCGGCCGGAGAGATCGCCAAGTACGCCAAGGAATTCCGCGACATGAAGGAGCCCTCTGAGAAGATGAAGAAGCCGTTCTCCAAGTGGACCGACCTCACCGACCGGTACGAGACCGCGGCCAGGGACATGGAGAAGGCCGCGGCCAAGGGGGACTTCGCCGCTTCGCAGAAGGCGTGGAACCCGCTCTATGTCTCCTGCTCGAACTGCCACGGTGCGTTCCGACCCGAGGTGGGCGACGGGTTCTAACAAGCGCTGCGGGGTCGGTGCCGGAAATGCGCCGGTACGCTTCTTGCACCATGCCACTACATCGGGGCGCGATTGGGCCTCAGGTGGAGGATTTGAATTGAGGTGCGTGAAACGCACCGGTGCACTTCATGCACCCTACGAAAGGGACCGGGCGCGATCCGGCAATTATTGGCCGGACCGCTCGGCGTGTGGCCGCCTGGCCGACCGGCTCAGGATCCACGCGGCCGGCGTGAGCACCAGGGCGAAGCCCAGCAGCGTGGCCGGCGTGAGCGGGCGGCTCCAGAGCAGGACGTCGAAGCCCAGGGCGAAGGCGACCTGCGACAGCCCAATCACCGCCACGCGCGCGGGTGGCCCACTGGCGTACGCCTTGGTCAGAAACACCTGGCCGACGGTCCCCGTCGCGCCCACGCCGAGGAGCATCAGCACGGTCGTCGTGCCGGGTTGCCAGGTCACGGCCTTCAGCCCCCCGCGCAGGCAGAGCCAGGTCAGCGCGACGAGGCTGGCGACGCCTGCGAAATGCGTTACGACCGCGCGTGGGTCGATGTCCTTCAGCCGGTGCAGGCCGAGCATGGCCACGGCCGTCGCGAACGAGCTGGTCAGCGCCACGAGCGCAGCGAGGTTGTTTCCCGAAGACAGATGAGGCTGCTGGACCAGGATCACGCCGACCGTTCCCGCTAGCACGCTCAGCAGATCGGCGGCCGTCGGCCGCTGGCGCAACTGCCACCACGCAAGCATCACGATCCAGAGGGGGTACGAGTTGTTCAGGGTCAGGGCGTCGGCCACCGGCAGGCGCGTCAGCGCGAAGAAGTTGCAAACCAGGCTGAAGCTGCCCGCCAGGCTGCGCATCCAGAGTGTCGGCGGATCCCAGACTACGAGCCGCACGCCCGAGAGCCACGCTGTCAAGCCCGTGGCACAGAACATGATCGCCGCGCGCACCAAGGCGACGACCAACCAGTCGCAGCGCGTCCCGAGCGCGTGCGTCAGCGCGCTCATCGTGGCGAACAGGAAGGCCCCACAGAGCATCCAGACGACAGGGCGGACGGCAGGGTCGATCATCGGGCGGGGTTGGGTGCCGCAGGCCGGCTCACACCCCGGCGTGGGGCGGTCGCGTGCCCCAGGATAGCCGAATGCCCGCGAAGGGACCACTCCCGTCCGCGCAACCCGCAGTCTTTCAATCCTTGATCGGCCAAAGCGCCTTGACCAGGTAGTAGCCGGCGAGCACTCCCCCGATGCAACCGAGCGGCACGCTGGCGAACAACACGGCCTGGCCGTTGCCCTGCGCGCCGAACGCGATCGCCTGGAGCGCTGCGCCGGCGATCGATCCTATTGCGAATGCCATCGCAAACCCCGCCACGGCGCCGAGCAGGATGAGCCAGACGATCCCGGCACATGCCGCGAAGGCCCCCAGCTTCTCGGGCCAGAACATCGGCTGGCCGTCCTCTTTTTGACGAGCGACCCACACGAACGTCCGCAGGAGCGCAGGAACGGCGATTGCGAGGAGGAACACCCCGAGCGCGGGGACCTCGCGGGTCACGCCCAGACAGACCGCGATGAGCGCGATCAACCACATCAACGAGCCCAGGTCGAGGCGACGCGGGAAGTGCTCGGGGGGGCCGATGTAGAGCGTGAGCGGCCGCCCGCAAGAACCGCAGCGTTCCCCGGCCGAGGGGTTTCGCGCTGCGCAGTGCGGGCAGTTGACGTGCGAGGGAATGGTGATTCGCGCCACGGCCCGCTCCCGAGGTCCATGGGCCTGCACGCCAAGGGT
This sequence comes from Isosphaeraceae bacterium, assembly GCA_031291845.1. GTDB lineage: Bacteria > Planctomycetota > Planctomycetia > Isosphaerales > Isosphaeraceae > DAIDJG01. The sequence continues at coordinate 6,598 of JARLIH010000506.1, forward strand.
CCTAGCGTGCGCTGTTGCGGTCGTAGGGGACGATGTTTTGCCACTCGTCGGCATCGGACCGTGCGACGACGGCGACGACTTCTTCGGTGTCGCTCATGTTAAAGACCTCGTGCGGCACGCCGGGCTCGATATAGATGAAGTCGCCCGCTTCGTTCTCCACCACCTTCTCGAGCCCCGGGCCGTACTCGTGGCGCACTCGGCCCTGGAGGATGTAGAGCATCAGCTCGAAATCGACGTGAATGTGCGCGTAGGCCACACCGCCGGGCGGGATCGTCGCGACATTCATCGACAGCTTCGTCGAGCCGACGTTCTTCGCGCTCATCCCGACCTTGTAGCGGATGCCGTTCCAGCCCCGGCAGTTGCCGCTCCCACGGATGACGTGGATGCCGTCGCCGGCCTCGACGTATTGTTTGAGGTCTTCGTCCGTTTGCGGCATGAACCCGGTCCTCCTGGGTCGTACGGGGCGTTCTACGCGTGTTTGAGTACGCAACTGGAATTCAGTCTATCCGAGCCGGTTCGGCGCCGCCAATCCGTACGGGACTGCACAAACGCCGCGTGCGCGTGCCATCATCTTCCGGGCGGCTGGTTGCGCGTTATCATGAGCGGGATGATTTACGATATTACCCCACCCATCACCGACGCGCTGGAGGTCTGGCCGGGTGACACCCCGCCGTCGCGCGAAGTGCTGCTGGACATGAAGCGCGGGGCGAACCCCACCCTTTCCACGCTCCACGCCACGGTCCACCTCGGCGCGCACGCCGACGGGCCGAGCCACTACGGTAAGGACGCGCCCGGCATCGACGGCCGGGCGCTCGACGACTACCTCGGTCCCTGCCAGGTGGTCCGCGTGTCGGTCGGGCCTCGTGAGTTGATCACCCCCGCACACGTGCCCGCGGAAATCCGAGCCGAACGCGTGCTGTTCCGGACCGGGACCTTCCCCGACCCGAACCACTTCCGCCAGGATTTCGCCGCACTCGCCCCCGAGTTGGTCGGCCACCTTCGTGCGCGGGGCGTGCGGCTGGTGGGGATCGACACGCCGAGCGTCGACCTATTCGACGCTGAGGAGCTCCCCGCGCACCACGCCTGTCTCCGGCACGACATGGCGATCCTCGAAGGCGTGGTGCTCGACGGCGTTCCCGAGGGGGTCTACGAGCTGATCGCCCTGCCGTTGAAGCTCGTCGGGTTCGACGCCAGCCCTGTACGGGCCATCCTGCGGACGCTCCCCGTGCCGGGGGACCACTCGTGACCGACGCCGGAGCAGCGGATCCATTGCTGGTCTACCGGGACCAGTTCCCGATCCTGGCGCGGTGCAACTACCTGATCAGCAACTCGCTCGGCGCCGTCCCCGTCGCGGCGGCCGACGCCCTCCGTACCTACTACGAGATCTGGGCCACCCGCGGGGTCCGCGCCTGGGAGGACGCGTGGTGGACCCTCGTCGCCGACCTGGGCGACCTGGTCGCCCCCTTGGTCGGCGCACGTGCGGGCTCGGTCGTGTTCCAGCCCAACGTCACGCTCGCACACGCGGTCGTGTTCAGCGCGTTCGACTTCCACGGCCGGCGGCCGAAGGTCGTCACCGACGCGATGCACTTCCCCTCGCTCCTCTACCTGCTGAAGGGGCTGGAAGCGGAGGGCGCCGAGATCGTCGTCGTACCGAGCGACGACGGCGTCACGATAGAGACCGAGCGCGTGATCGCGGTGATCGACGAACGCACGGCCTTCGTCAACCTCTCGCACGTTCTGTTCAAAAGTTCGTATGTGCATGATATTGAATCAATCGCCGCGCGCGCGAGATCGGTCGGGGCGTTGACGGTCATCGACGGTTACCAGTCGGTGGGGGCGTTGCCGGTTGATGTCGAAGCGCTCGGGGTGGACGTTTACGTCGGCGGCTGCCTGAAGTGGCTCTGCGGCGGCCCCGGGGCAGCATTCTTGTGGGTTCGTCCCGAAGTTGCCCTTCGCCTCATGCCCCGTCTGACAGGCTGGATGAGCCACGCCCGTCCGTTCGACTTTGAGCCGGTGCTCGACCGCCGCGACGACGCCTGGCGCTTTCTGCACGGCACGCCGAACGTGTCGGCCCTGTACGCTGCCCGGGCCGGTCTGGAAGTGGTCAACCGGATCGGACCCGCCGCGATCCGCGCGAAGTCGATTCGGCAGACGGCGCGGCTCCTGGAGCTGGCCGACGGCCGCGGTCATCGGTGTACGACTCCTCGTGACCCCGCGCAGCGGGGCGGGACGGTGGCGCTCGACGTGCCGCACGGATACGAGGTCTCGTGCGCCTTGAAAGCGCTCGACATCGTGTGCGACTACCGCCCAGGCGCGGGCATTCGCCTTTCGCCCCATTTCTACACCCGCGACGACGAACTCGACGGTGCCATGGACGCGCTCGACGAGGTTCTCGCCAGCAGCGCCTGGCGCGCCTTCACGGGCCGGCACTCGGCGGTGACCTAGAGCGTACGGCCTCGGAGCATTCGAGGTACGTTTTCACGTCCTTTCGCGCAGCGCCGGCATAACCGGCAGGCGCCGGCGCGCAACATGCTGCTTTCTGTGTTGTGAAATGTCTCCGTGTGCCGAGTTAGGGTGATCAGAGTTGAACCCTTTTGCCCGGGCCGTCGAAGAAATTGTAGAGCATGCGTTGAACGACCGGCCCCCCCCGTCGCTTGCCCTGGGTTTGACCTTCGTGCCCAACTCCTTCGAACCACAAACGAAGAGGCCGCGATGGACTTCTTCGACCTTCGCGAACCCGTAAGCTGCTGGACCCATGGGGCCTGGCTGATCCTTTCCCTTCCCGGCGCTTATATGCTCTGGCAGCAGGGGCGCGGCGACCGGCTCAAACAGCTCAGCCTCTTGATCTTCGGCCTGAGCCTGGCGTTCTGCTTCGCAGCGAGCGCGACCTACCACGGCTTCCAGGGGCCGAGCCACGCGGTGGAATTGTTCGACCGGGTGGACCATATCGGCATCTACGTTCTCATTGCCGGAACCTACACGCCGGTCGCCTGGATCATGCTGCGCGGGCGGATGCGAGAGATCGTCCTGACCATGGCCTGGGGAATCGCCGTGCTCGGGGCGGTGGAGATCTGGTTCTGCGGCGTCCTTTCGCCGACAGTCTCGACGTGCATCTACCTCGCGATGGGCTGGGGTGCTCTGTTCTGTTATTTCGAGATCGCCCGGCTGCTTTCGCACCGAGCGGTGCGGCTGATGCTCATCGGGGGTGTGTTCTACAGTGTGGGCGCCTTGTTCCATATCCTCGGCTGGCCGGTCCTTTGGCCCGGGGTCTTCCAGGCACACGAGCTGTTCCACGTCTTCGTGATGGCAGGCAGCCTGGCGCACTTCTGGTTCATGCTGCGGGTTGTCGCCCCCTACGGGGATAGGTGCCCGCTGCGCCCGTCCGTGGGGGCGGCGGATCAGGCCCCAGCGCTGGCGAGGTTCGGCAAGTGGCGCTACGCGGAGATCCGGGAACGTGCGTGAGCAATCGTTGCGGGAAGTCCGCAATGCACACCACAATGGCGGTTTCACCGCGCTAGTGGATGATCACAAAACTCCCATCAGGCCGGGCAACGGCGGTGGGCAATCCCCACACGGGGATGCCGTTGCGCACCCGCCCTTTTTCGGCGGTAGGGCGTCCGGACGAGTCGAAAATCTGCCATGCGAGGTGCCCTCCCTTTTGCCAGCCCGTCCCCTCGGTCCAGGCAAGGAGCACGTCGCCCCGTTCGTTCAGGGCGACGGCCGGGTGCTTGCGGTCCCCGGGCCGCCCGGCCGGCGAAACGGGCTCCGCCGCGCGGTTGACTCGGGCGAAGCTCACCTGGCCCGCGGTCTCCCATGCAGCGACGACCTCACCGCCCGGTGCTGCGGCGAGCGTCTCGCTGCTCATCGGGCAGACGCTGACCCGCCAGGGTTGGAGCGAGCGGCCTTGGAAGTGCCGGCCACGGTCCCGTGAGGCCAGCAGCATCATGTCGCGTTCGGTCCCTCGCGTCGCCGCGCGATAGAGCACGTAGAGCACACCGTCCGGGCTCGCCAGGGCGCGGGTGCCGCAGCAGGCGCAGGCGCCGGTGGAACGGCTCAGCGTGGGTTCTTCCGAAGTGAACGTGGCACCGTCGTCTGCCGACCGGACGAGCCAGAGCGCACGGCCGGCCTCACCCGCGGGAGCGTCAGGCGCTCGGCCGTGCCAGGAGGCGTGCACGTTCCCGTCAGAGTCGGCCGCGACCGTACCGCCACCGTCGAGCGCTGACGTATGCTGGATCAGGTCGCGCTGCGGTTCGAAGGCCGTGCGGCCCGTGTTGGAACGGCTGTAGAAGAGGGCGGCCCCTTCGTGGGTAGCGTCCTTGGCGACCGCATTCACGGGGCCGTTCCAGACGACGTGGACGCGCCCCCCTTTTCCCAGAACAAGCTGCCCGCCGCGGATCGTGCCGGCCGCGACGGCGGTGCCCGGTTGGCTGTTGACGCGGAGCGAGGCCGCGAAGGTCCCCGCGTCCGGCTTCAGGGTCGTGTAGTACAGGTCGCCCCTATACGGGTCGCCGCGGAACGAGATCAGGTGAATCGTGCCGGAGGCCTCGATCGCCGCCTGGGGCTGGATTCCGCCGTCCGGGGTCTTGAGCAGGGTGATTCGCCCGTCGCCCGCGTGCGTGGCGCTGGCGGTCAGCGCGAGCGCGGCGAATGCAACGGCGCGGGTCGTCAGCGCTGCGTGGCAGCCGGTTGGCGTTTTCGAATCCCGATCTCGATGCCACATGCAATGCCTCACGTGCTGCAGTCCGGGTGTCGTTGGCTGTAGCGGCCATTCCCTACGGCCCGTTCATGATATATAGTCGGCGACGCGTCCTCACCGGGAATTCCCCCCCAGCGAGCTGGACCCATGGCCCGAAGCAACCTTGCCGTCACGCACCGAGCCGCCGCCGAGCGCGGCGGCGACCGCCCGGCTTTACGCTCCCGGCAGGGGGGCGTGACGCGGGACCTCTCGTGGGCCGACTATCGCCGCCGGGCCGATCACGCCGCGGCAGCCTGGATCGCGCTCGGGTTTGGTCAGGACGACCGTGTCGGCCTCATCGCCGAGAACCGTGTCGATTGGCTCGTCGCCGACGTGGCACTGCTGTCGGTGGGCGCGGCGAACGTGTCGATGCATTCGCCGCTGGCTCCGCCCCAGGTCGAGTACCAGCTCGCGCACAGCGAGGCCCGCGCGTTGATCGTGAGCGGCCAGGAGCAGGCCGACAAGGTGCTCGCCCGTCTGCCGGCGTTGCCGCGACTGGATCTGTTGGTGTCATTCGACCCGATCGACTCTGGGGGACGGGTTCCGACGTTGACCTGGACCGAGCTTGAGGAACGAGGGGCTCGGCTTGGCCCCGCAGGTCTCGAGACCGTGCGCCGTCGCGAAGAGGAACTTTCCCTCGGCACGCTCGCGACGCTCATCTATACAAGCGGGACCACCGGGCCGCCCAAGGGGGTGATGCTGTCGCACGGCAACCTCTTGTCAAACGCCGCCAGCGTGAACGAGATGCTACAGCTCGGGCAGGATCAGGTCTCGCTGAGCTGGCTCCCCTTCAGCCACATCTACGCCCGGACGATGGACCACTACCTCGCGTTCCTGACGGGAGGAGTTTTGTATATTTCCGAATCGCTCGACACCGTGTTGGCCGACCTCGCCGTGGCGCAGCCGACGGTGATGAACGCGGTCCCGCGGTTCTACGAGAAGGTCTGGGCCGCCGTCGAGGCACTCCCGCCCGAGGAGCGCAGAAAACGCCTGCACGCGCTCTTCGGCCCCCGCCTGCGCGAGCTGTTTTCCGGCGGCGCTCCCCTGCCCCGTCATATCGCCGAGGGTTTCCACGCGTCGGGCGTGATGCTGCTGGAAGGCTACGGACTGACCGAGAGCTCGCCGACGATCAGCTTCAACCGCGCTGGGAAGCACAAGTTCGGGACCGTTGGTCAGGCCATACCGGGAGTCGAAATTCGCATCGCCGATGATGGGGAGGTCCTCACCAAGGGTCCTCATGTGATGGTCGGTTACTGGAGGGATCCCGAGGCCACCGCGCGGGCGATCGTCGACGGCTGGCTGCACACCGGCGACCTCGGCCGGCTGGACGATGAGGGGTACCTCACGATCACGGGGCGCAAAAAGGACCTGATCATCACTTCGGGCGGCAAGAACATCTCGCCGAACGAGCTGGAACAGCTCCTCACGAGCGACCCGCTCATCGATCAGGCGGTCGTCTACGGCGACGCCAAGCCGTTTCCAACCGCGCTCATCGTCCCGAACGTGGTCGCCCTGGAAGGCGAGGCCCGTAAGCTCGGCGCGTCGTTGGCGGCCGACGCCGACGGCTTTGTGACCGACCCAGCCGTGCTGGCGCTCCTCCAGGAGCACGTCGACCGGCTGATGGAGGTGGTGAGCAAGCCCGAGCGCGTGAAGGCGGTCGTCGTGCTGGCGCGGCCGTTCACGGTCGAGGACGACGAGCTGACGCCGACTCGCAAGGTGCGCCGGGCACGCATCCTGGAGAAGCACCGCGTCCGGCTCGATGCGCTTTATGCGAAGCGAGGGCCCGAATAGCGTCGTCGGGCTGACCCACCCCAACTTGTGCTTTCGGAGTTAGTGGACGGAACAGAGCAATCGTCAATTTGTAGGGTGCATAAATACATCTGTACATTTTACGCACCCTACATCAATACGACTTGGCGGTCGCAAGCTCTACGCTCGAACTCTATTTCCCCGACCTCGTGTCCCGATTGAGGCCCTTCTTGATCTCGTCGAGCGAATCGCGAAGGCGCGCCAGTTCGGCGTTGATCGCGTCGAGTCGCTGATCGAGCGCGCCATGCGGGCTGTCCGCGAGTGCTCGAAAGCGTGTGTCGATCGTGACTCGGTGGTTGGCCGGATATCGGAATACTCTCGCCTCACCGCGGCCGTTCCCGAGGAGGTCGACCGTGCCGGGGAGTTGTTTGAGGTACACGAGAGAGAGTTGCTCGGCCCCGGATTGCGATTGCGCGCCGGCTTCCTTGCGCGGTTCGGGTGTCACGTCGAACGTCCGCGCCTTGCCACCGCGCAACACCTTGAGGCTCAGGGGCTTTCCGTGCGACCCTTGGACCTGCGAGACCAGGTCGTTGGGTTCGCTCAGCGGTTTGCCACCGCATTCCAGGAGGATATCGAACGGCTTCAGCCCGGACTTGTACGCGGGGCTATCGGGCAGGACTTCGCTGGCGATGAGGCCCTGGCCGGTGGGTAGCTCCTTGACGTGGGCGCGAAGGACGTCGTCAGGAGTGTTGATCTCAACGCCGATAAAATAAGGCTGGGACTTGGGTGCGACCGGGCCGAACGTCACGCGAAAAACCGGCTTGAGCGGGATCTCCAACGGCTTGCCCTCGCGGATGAGGTGGAGGCCGACCGGCTTGTCGCCGGCGCTCTGGAGAATCTCGGTCAGCGCGCCCGGGGTGCTGAGACCTGCGCCGTTGAGCTCCAGCAGGATATCGTTGACTTGCAAGCCGACCTGTGCGGCGGGCCCGTCGGCCGCGACGCTCGAGACCACAAGGCCGTGGTTGCCCGGCAAGTCGAGCTGAGCGCGGAGCGCCTTGTCGACGGGGCTCAGCGTCGCGCCGAAGGGATTGTCAGCCGGGGCGTGAAGCAGGAAGTATGCCGCGGAGTTGGCGCGGGCCTGCTCATCGAGCTGTTGTTGCACAATCAGTCTGTCAGCCTGCTCGACAAGCTCCTTGTTGAGCTGTTCCAGGGCCTTGGCCTGCTGGTCCTCCGGTTTGTCGGCCGCGCCGGCCGGCGCCGCCAGGACGAGCCCGGCCAGGACCGCGAGGAGTGCCGCAGTGAAGCGGCGCGCCGGAGCGGGCCGTGGTGGCATGAGCCATCTCATCGTCGTCTCCTTGGTTCCGTGTAAAGTCGTCGATCGTCTCAATCGCGTTTATCGAAAGACATCAGAACGTCGTGTTGCCAGTATAATGGACCCGGACCTCCTGGACCGGCACGGTCAATCGCCGGCCGTTTTTTAGCTCCAAGGCCATGCGCCGGTTCTGCGGTGGCTCCACGTGGTAGCCGTGCTGCTGAAGCCGGCGGAGCGTCTCGCGCCAGAGGAAAGACTCTGGATCGTCCCGTGCGATGTCCGCGGTGGGGGCCCCTGTCTTCGAGACGGCGAGCGGGCCATCCCCTGTCCGGTCTTGCTCCTGGGGGGTTGGTCGAGGCGCGTCATCGTGATCCTTCCGCGGCGGGTTCGGGGCCACCGGCGCGACGACCACGGCGGGGCCCTTCGGCGGCGCGCCGCCACGCGCGGACCAGCCGAGAAGAAACGCCGTAAACAAGCCAGCCGCCATCCCGATCAACGAAAGCGGGGCGCGCCGGCGCGGCCGAGGCGTGCAGCACCCGGATTCCAGCTCGGCCGTTGCCGGTCCGAGAGCCGCCCGCCAACCTTGGTCCTCAAGGTACGTCAGCGCACAGCGGCGCCAGCCGCCGGGCACGGCGTCGAGGCGGGCGACCAGGTCGCGCCGTGCGCTGGGGTCGAGTTCGTCGTCGACTAGCAGGTCGATCAGGTGGTCGAGTTCGTGCTGATCCGTATTCATGATGGTTCCGGGTCGTCAAGTTTCTCTTCGATCGCGGGCCGGTTCGACAGTTCGTCGCGCAGGCGCTGCCGGGCACGGTGGAGACGGGTTTCGATGGCGCTTTCGGCAGCTCCCAGTCGTTGGGCCAGCTCGCGATAGGAAAGGCCCTCGGAGTATTTCAGCCAGAGGATCTCGGCATCGCGCTCCGGGAGGCGGCCCAGTGCCTCGCGCACCAGTTGTCGCCGCTCGTCGCGCACCAGCCAGTCGAGCGGATCGGACAGCCTTTGCCCATCGATTCCCTCTCTCTCGGCGTAGCGGCCGAAGAGCTTGCGCTGGCGGCCGACTCGGCGGCGGTAGAGCAAGGCCTGGCGCACCGCGAGCCGGTACAGCCAAGGCCCCGCGCGCTCCGGTTCGGCCAAGGGTGCGCGCTGGGCAACCGCGGCGAGGGCCACTTCCTGCATGACCTCGTCCACCGCCTGACGCTCTCCCAGACGGGCGAGCACCGCGGTCCGGAGCCGGCGTCCGTGCTCCGCCAGCGCGGCGGCCCAGTCGATCAGGCTCGCGGTAGGCCGGCCGTCCGGCTCGTCAGAGGTGGTGGTGCGCGTTTCCGTCATGGCTATTGAGGATAGTTGCCGCAGGGACGTTTTTCTTGCACGCTTTTTTCGTGGCGTGGATCGCCGAGCGCTTCGCTGTTTCGTCACGACTCGTCTGGTATGATGCCGGTGCCCTGGGACCATCTCGTGATTCGCCACCCGCTGCGCGTCGTTGGGAAGTTGGGAGGGAACTGGCATGACGGTAAGCGCTCGCGCCCTGTTGGCGCTCGCGTGTGTGACTGCGCTGGGCGCGGCACCAACCGCCGCGCTCGCACAGAAGGTCGACGAGTGGACCGACCCGAGTGCCGTAGCGGGTCAGCTCCTGGTCGGACAGAGGGTCGTCACGAAATACAAGGTTCCGCTCCGCGAGCGCGACCGCGTCGTCGACGACGGCCTTGCCTTTCGGGTTTACACCGTGGACCGGGCCCGGGGCAGCCGCGTCCGTCTCACCGCCGGCCCCGTGAGCGGGTGGGTCGAAGCGGCCCAGGTCGTGCCGTTCGATGAGGCCGTCGCCTTCTACACCCAGGAGATCCTCAAGCAACCGTTCCCGGTCGCTGCGCTCAACCACCGGGCGCTGATTTGGATGGAAAAGAAAGAATATGATTTTGCGATCGCCGATTACGACGCGGCCATTCGCCTCAACCCCGCGAACGCATCGGCCTACAATAATCGTGGTAACGTCTACCGCGTGAAGAAAAATTATGATCGCGCTCTCGCAGATTTCGATGAGGCCATCCGTCTCGATCCAACGGTTCCCCTGCACTACATGAACCGAGCCGCGGTCTGGGTTGCCAAGAAGGAGTTCGACAAGGCCATCGCCGATCATGGCACGGTCATCGCGCTGAAGCCCAGGCTCCCGTCCGCCTACATGAACCGTGGCCATGCCTGGATGGCCAAGAAGGAGTTCGACAAAGCGCTGGCGGATTATGACAAGGCCGTAAAGCTGGACCCTGGCCTGGCACTCGGCTACATGAACCGTGGCCACGCCCGGATGGCCAAGAAGGAGTTCGACAAGGCGCTGGCCGACTTCAACGAGGCGGTCCGCCTGGCCCCGAAATTCGCGCTGGCGTATGGCAACCGCGGCAACGCCTGGCGCGCGACGAAGAAATACGCCAAGGCGCTCGCGGACTTCGACGAAGCGATCCGCCTCGATCCTGACCTCTCGCTGACGCACAACAACCGGGCGTGGCTGCTCGCAACCTGTCCGGACGCCGCCTTCCGCGACGGCAAAAGTGCCGTCGAGTCGGCGCAGCGCGCCTGCGGGCTCGACGACTGGAAGAACCCCACCTCCCTCGACACCCTCGCCGCCTCGTACGCCGAGTCGGGCGACTTCGCCGCAGCCGTCGAATGGCAGGAAAAGGCGAACTCGCTGTTTACCGACGACGCTCAGCGCAAGGAGGCCGACGTTCGCCTCGGGCTCTATAGGCGGCACACTCCATGTCGCGAGTAAAACGCTGAGCGTCGTGGTTTCGTTCTGATCCCGAGAGCGCTCACACCTCCGCTCTTCCCGGACCCTGCCCCTCACGCCGGATGGTCTCCGGCCCTTCCGGGTCGCTGCGCGCCTGCAACCGAAAATGCCCCGTCGCGCCCATTGATTTCAGTTTGTTCGGAAAGGATCGTCCGAAGCGAAAATAGTATACTTGCGATCAGTAGAACTCAAGCGAGTCGTCACAGCGAAGGGGGGTGGCGTGGTGCGTGTGCGGCTGACCGACAACGAGCGGGCGCTGCTGGTCGCTCTGCTCAAGGGACCGGTGGCGGGGGTGCCACTGGCGAAGTTACCGGAACGCGTGGGCTGGCGCGTGGAGCGGGTGGCGGAGGTCCTTTCGCCCTTGATCGCGGGGAAGTGGGTCGAGGTCGTCGAACCTCGCGTGCGGCTGGCGGCCTGGGCGGCGGTGTGGCTGGACCACCAGGCGACGGCGAGCGGCCGGCGCTGGCGGCCGATACGGGCGGTTCCGCGCTATCCCGAGCTGGGGTTTGATCCGGTTGATGAGGAGCGCGGTCGCGAACACTCGTTCGTGCTGACCGGTTCAGACGCGATCTGGCGCGAGATCCACCGCCGCAACTGCGACTGTTGCGCATGCCGTGAGGGCGAGCCCCCGTCCGGCACACGACCGCGGCCGCCGTCGTGCGCAACGTGCAAGGGCCGGCCCTTGCCGCCGCTCTGGGAGTGCCTTCGCTGCGGGCGCGGGGGCCGTGACCGCCATCTGCCGCCGTTGCCCACACCCAGGAGGCCGGCGCCAAAGACGACCGACGACGGTCTGAAAGGGGGCCGGGGATGAACCGCTCGCTCCGCATACGCGATACCGATCGGTTTGAGCCCGACTGGGTCAAGACCGACGCCGAACGCCGGCGCTGGCGCCAGCATTTCACCGTGGGGCTGCTCGGCTACTGCGGCTGCTCGTCGCGCTTCATCGCCGACGCCGTGAGCCTGTCGGACGGACGGGTCAGAACCATCCTCCGATCGGAAATAACAACCCACATCAATTTTTCTGCAATCCTGGCGGCCACAAGGTGATACGTCGCTCCGAGGGTGGGTTAAAGACCCACTTGCTGCAGCATATAAGGGTAAGGAACGCACGCAACGATGACACGCTCGACCGGCCAACCCGCCGCCGGGAGCAATGGATCGGAACGACGAGACGTACCTGGGAGGAACGCCGACATGCCCGTCACCCCGGAGATGATTGCCGAACGCGCGGCCGCGATCGCCGAGAAGGACGCGGCGAAAGCCGCGATCGAGGAGGCGACCACGCGTTACGAGACCGCGCGGTCGCGCATCGACGCAGCGCACGCCACCATCGCGGCCGAGCTCCAGGAGGGGGAGATCCGCGTGCTCGCCCCTTCCGCGGTCCCCGTCCTGATGAAGAAGGACGGGAAAATCGTGCAAGGCGTGCTCGCCTCCCTGCACCCGAACCCCACGGCGGCCAGCGCATGAGCACTCCCCTTCCCCCCGGCTTCACGGCGAGCCCCGACGAGCCCCGCTCGCCGGCGTCTCGCCCGAAGCCCGCCTCCGTCGGACCGGCGGTGGTCGTCCACCACCACGGCGTGCCCACCTGGCTCGTCGTCACCCTCGTGCCGGCCGCCTTGATCGCCGCCACCGTGTGGCACCTCTGGACGCTCAAGCCGGGGCCACCCGCACCCCCGGCGGCCGAGGGCGTCAGGATCGGCCGCGCCCTCGGCCCGGCCGTTGCCGAAGCCCTCGCGAAGGGTTTCGACGCCGCCGCCGAACGGATCGACGCCGGCCAGGCTGTCCACTCGGCCGACGACGTCCTGAAGGCAACCTTCGACGCCCAGCGCAAAGCCGCATTCGCCTCAATCGGCGGACCGTATCTCGCCAAGATCGTCCCCAGCGGACAAGAACCCGAGGGAAACGACGGGCGCAAGGCTTTTGCCGAGGCACACAGGGCCATCGCCAAAGGGCTCCGAGACGCCCGATGAAAACATTTCACCACAGAGCACACAGAGACCACGGAGAGGAAGGCAGAGAGAGAGGGAGAAGAGACATATCCGCAGATGACGCAGATGAACGCAGATGGAAGAGGGATTTCAAAACTCATGAATTTGGTTCTTTTCTCCTCCATCTGCGTCATCTGCGGATAACTCTCCCCCTCTTCTCGGGCTTCCTCTCCGTGGTCTCTGTGTGCTCTGTGCTGAAACCTCTTCTCTTCTCTGCGGTGCAGTCCCTTCTTTCTCTCCCTGGACTCTGCGGTGAGGTTCTCACGACGCGATGAACGACATCTTTGACCCCTCCGGTCTGTGTGGCTGGGTCGACGATCCCGCTCGCCACGCCGTCGCCGCCACGCTGCCGACGCTGGCGCAAGCCGGGCCGGACCTATATGGCGCGGACATCAGCGGCGACATCTTGCTGTACAAGGCCTGGAAGGACGCCACCGGCGCTTACTGGCCCTACGTCGCCCAGACGATCGGTGACTGTGTCTCGCACGGTCACGGTCACGGCTACGACCTGTTGCAGTGCGTCGAGTACGTCCTGGAAGGGGGCTCGCGCGGCGAGCTGAAACGCGACGACACCGAGACAGACACCGAGTTCCTCTACGGCGCAGGCCGCGAAGCCGCGGGCATGCTGGGCTCGTGGGGTGACGGTTGCTATGGCTCGGCCATGGTCAAGGCGATGACCCAGCTTGGGGTAATGCCTCGCTCCGCCGTCGGCCCGTACGACGGCCAGCGCGCCAAGCGTTGGGGGCACGACGGGGCGCCGGCGGAGCTGAAAACGAAGGCCGCCCAGTGGAAGCTCGGTAACGCCGCGCTCGTTCGCAACTGGGACGAGCTGCTCAGCGCCCTGGCCAACGGCTACCCGGTCACGATCTGCACGGCACTCGGTTTCACGATGCGGCGCGATGAGGCCGGGTTCTGCCAGCGCCGCGGGCGTTGGGGGCATTGCATGCTCGTCTGCGGCGTCCGGCAGGACACTCGCCCGGGCGCGTGCATCTTCCAGAGTTGGGGGCCGGGTGTCCCGAGCGGCCCGACGGCGCTCGACCAGCCGGATAACTCGTTCTGGGTCGAACGCGGCGATGTCGAGGCGATTCTCGGCGAGGGTGATTCCTGGGCCTTGTCGAAGGGGCCGCTGTTCACGCCGCGGCCGATCCCCGCCCGTTGGTCCTATGCGGATTACATCTGATGATCACGATCGTGTTTGGTCTTTTGCTGACGAGTCAGTTGCCCTACGGCGATTACATTGGCGACCCCGAGCCGCGACGTGCGGCAAATCGGGACGCCGCGGAGCCTTCCCCGAAGCCCGCCCCCCTGCCCGCCCCGCCTCCGTCGCCGTCCCCGCGACGCGAGGCGGGGCGGCGCGTCTCGCCCGGGGAGCTCGGGGCGAAACAGTGGTATGCGCTCACGTCGCACCCCGGCTACGAAGGTTACGGAGCGCGGAACGAGCGGGGAGAGGTCGTGGTCGAATGGCACCGGCGCGTCGGTGCCAACGAACTCGTGCCGGGGCCCGCACCTGCGCTGCCCTTCGGGGCGCCCTCCTGTCCGAACGGGCAGTGCGCGGCGCCGACGTATACGTACCGCAGAGGCTTCTTCGGGACGAGGTGATCCAATGACCCGCCGACTGCTGGCCCACATTTTGACATTCGCCGCCGGCGCGTCGCTGACACTGCTGGCGCTCGCATACCTTGCGGCGGAGCCCCCGGCACCGCGGCTGACCGACCTCGCTAACACAGCGCCGGCGGGGCCGGCGCTGACCGTCGATCATCTGACCGCCAAGATCTCTCCCGTGCTTCAGCAGAAGCTCATCGAAGCGAAGCCCGACATCATCGCCGCCGCCGGCGGACCGGTCGCGCGGACCGCGGTCCGCCTTGGGTTTCCGGTCGCCGTCCGCGAGGTCCCCACGTTCACCGAGCACGGCATCCGCGCGGTGACTGACGAATTGGGGCATTACAGCATCAGCGACCTGATGCAGCTTCTGGAGCACGCGGCACTCACGCGAGATGTCGCACCCGGCTCGGACCGTCTCCTGGCGGAACTGCGCGGTCGATCGGAAGCCTCACCACAAAGACACAAAGAGCACGAAGGGTGCACAAAGTAGATCAAGAGTTTCTTTGTTCAACCTCTATGCTCTTTGTGATGAACTCCCGCACTTCCCTCCGTGGAATCTCTTGTTCCATGAACGATGCCGATTCGTGTTTGAGCCGCCGGGCCGCGCTGGCCGGGTTGGCCGTGGCGTTTCTGCTGGCCGCACTCGTGCTGGCCATCGAATTCAGCGGCGGTCAGGCGGCTGTGAAACTCTCGCCCGTGTTTGGCAACCACCCTCCCGAACGAGGTGAACGACCGTGAAACGACTTAGCCTTGCGCTCGCTGCCCTTGCCCTCTGTGCGCTCCCTGGCTGCGTGTTCGACGTCGGCTGTCGGGAACGGGGTCACGACCATCGTCCCCACTTTCGTGCCGACGCTCCGTCTGTTCCCGCCCCCGCCCCCAGCGAAAGGAAGTGACGTTCGATGTCCACCGGATCCAACAACGGCCCTGCCCCGGCACCCGGGTTGAACAGCGTGATCGACAACCTGTTATCGGCCATCCCCGCGCTCAATGGCTTCAAGACGTACCTGGCCGCGGCGGGCCTGCTCGGCCTGGCGCTCTACCAGGTCTCGACCGACGACTTCGTCGGCGGCTACACGTCGTTCATGGCGGCCTTGGCGGCCGTCGGCATTCGCCACGCGATCTCCAAGAGCACGAGCTGAGCGAGCGATCCTGGCAATGGCCCGCGTGACCCCTCTACTCCGTGCGTTTTGCCGCTGGTTCGGGCCGGTGGCGGACAGTCTGCGGGGCCAGCTCAACGACGCCGAGAAAGTGAAGGTCCTGGTGAAGTTCGTGTCGACCTACGGCCTCTCTCGGGCTGCGCTCGAGGCCGCCGCGCACGATGCGGACTTCCTCACGGCCTGGGTCGTGCCCGTGGCCCCCGCCCTGTTCGCCGGCGCCTGGGAAGCGCTCAGCCGCTGGCACCAGGGGGCCGAGCCGCCTCCTCCCGTAACCGATCACCCGAGTCTTCCCCCGTCATGACGCACGCCACGACTGGCTTCAGCACCATCGATTTTGCGCTCGGGGTCGTCACGACCGTGGTCGGCTGCGTGGCCGCGGTCGCACTTCCCGAGGAGCCCAACGGCTGGGTCGCCCTGATCGTCGCGACCACCGGCATGATCACCGCGCTCGGTGCCGTCACGACGTCGCTCGTGCGGATCTGGGCCGAGCACCGACGGAACGACCGCGAGGAACTTTGGAGACGCCACGAGCTCAATACCAAGCTCAACGATGCCAAGCTCACCATCGAGTCGAACCGACTGCGCCTCGAGGAGGTTGAGGCCACGGTCAAGCGGTTGCAGAAAGATCCGTCCCGCGACTCGCGGGAGCCGTCCGCCCAATAGGTCGAATGGATGGATCGCTCGCTGGCACTTCGTGCATGTAAGCGGGCTCTTACGAGCACGAGGCGCCAGCGAGTGGCCCTCCTGATAGGTTCGCAATCCTTTCATTCGGTACACAGACGGGTCAGCACGCGTGTTCAAGATTCGAACGGACCTCATGCCGACCAGGAACGACTGGCGCTGGACGTTCCTGGAGCATTACGCCCAGACGCGGAACGTGACCGAGGCGTGTCATGCGGCGCATGTCGACCCATCAACGGCCTATCGGCATCGGCGGAAGTTCTCGAACTTCCGGCAGAGGTGGGCCGACCTGGAGGAGGAGTCGGTCGACCGGCTGGAGGCCGAAGCGCGCCGGCGGGCGCTTTCGGCCGACGACCGTGCGTCGCACACCCTGCTCATGTTTCTGCTCAAGGCTCACCGGCCCCACCCGTATCGCGACAAGAGTCGCGCGCTACCGCCTCCGGAGGAGGAGGCGAAGCCGCCCCTGCCGGCCGACCTCCTCGCGCGGCTGTCGACGGACGAATTGAATGCGCTCGAATCCATCACCCGCAAGCTTACTGGCGAAGCCTGACGAAGTGAAACGGCTTGTCCGGGCCGAGAAAGCCCGGCGGTCCCTCGCCGAGTTCGTCCAGCAGGCCTGGCCCGTCGTCGAGCCCGGCACACCGCTGGTCTGGAACTGGCACATCGACGCGATCTGCCTCCACCTGGAAGGAGTCACGTCGGGCCGGATCCGCCGTCTGATCATCAACGTGCCGCCGGGTCACATGAAGAGCCTGCTCGTGTCGGTCTTCTGGCCCGCCTGGGAGTGGGTCAACCGGCCCGAGACCCGCAATCTCTTCAGCTCCTATGCCCTCGAGCTGGCCACCCGCGACAGTGTCCGCTGCCGCGACCTGCTGGCCTCCGCTTGGTATCGCGAAACCTTCACGCCGAGCTGGAACTTCAAGAACGACCAGAACATCAAGACCTACTTCGAAAACGATGCGACCGGCTTCCGCGTCTCGCTTTCCGTCGGCAGCAAGGCAACCGGCTTCCGCGGCGACAAGGTCGTCGTCGACGACCCGCTCAATGCCAAGGACCAGTATTCCGAGTTGGCCCGTCAGGAATGCCTCCGCTGGTGGGATGGCGTGATGTCGTCCCGCTTGAACGACCCCCGCACCGGTGCTCGCGTCATCATCATGCAGCGCCTGCACGAGCAGGACCTCTCCGGCCACATGCTCGCAAAAGGAGGCTACGAACATCTGTGTCTCCCTTCGGAGTACGAGCCCGAGCGCACCGTCGCAACGTCCATCGGCTGGAGCGACCCGCGCCGAGAACCGAGCGCGCTGCTCTTTCCCACGCTGTTTCCCGCGGAAGTCCTCGCCGAGGCCAAGAAAGACCTCGGCTCCTCGGGCTACGCGGGCCAGCACCAACAGCGCCCGAGCCCCGCCGAAGGGGGCGTCTTCAAGCAGCATTGGTTCCGCTACTGGACGAGCGAAAACGGCGGCGAATACTACCGACTGCTTGCCGACACCCCGCGACTAGTCCGTGCCTCCGACTGCCGGCGCTTCGGCATCATGGACCTCGCATTCTCGACCCGATCGACGGCCGACTTCACCGTCATCCAGGCGTGGGCCGTCACGCCCGACCGCGATCTGGTCTTGCTCGACTGCTTCCGCGAGCGGATCGAGGGTCCGAAGCTCCTGCCGGCCCTCGAACGCATGGTCGCCCGTCATGAGCTGGCGTTCGTCGGCATCGAGGACGTTCAGGGTCAGACCCTCCTCGTCCAGGCAGCGCGGCGGGCCGGGCTCGTCGTCAAGAGCTTGCGTCCCGACCGAGACAAGGTCACGCGTGCCATCCCCGCCGGCATCCGCATGGAGGCTGAGCAGGTTTTCTTCCTCCGCCACGCGCCCTGGCTGATCGACCTCGAGCACGAACTGCTCACGTTCCCCAGCGGCGCCCACGACGACCTGGTCGACTGCCTCGCCTATGCGACGAGTGAAGTCGTCAAGCACGGCGGCTCGGGTGTCGAATCCGACGAGGCCCGCGAGCGCCGTGAGCGTGCCGAACAGGACGCTGTTGAGTCTGCCGAGCGTGAACACCGCAGGGCGGACAACCCCATCTGGTGGAGCTAAGAGGTGATCCACAGATGTCGCAGATGAACGCAGATAAAAGACTACGCAGAGTTGCAGAAAATCAGCGTCTTCTCTTGATCCACGTCAATCTGCGACATCTGTGAATAGGCGCCTTTCCTGGATTTTCCAGAGCAAATCATGCTTCCTATCGATCCCCTCGGTGATCACGTCGTCTTGAAGCCGCTCGACGCCGCTACGACGGCCGGCCTGGTCCTTCCCGCGATGGCGATCCGTGACCAGCCCCGGCGCGGGGTCGTGCTCGCGGTCGGGCCGGGCCGGCGGACCGAGGAGGGACAGCACGTTCCTCCCCTGCTTCGCGCCGGGGACCTCGTCCTCTACGGTTCGCGAGCCGGGACGGATGTCCGGATCGGGTCGGTCGAGTTACTGCTGATTCGTGAATCGGATGTCATCGCACACGTCTTGGAATAGAAACCCATGCCCGCTGGATCGCTCGAATGGCGCGGCGACGAGGTCCGCAAGTCTATCGAGAGGCTGGTCGAAGCCCGGATGACCCAGGCCGGTGAGGCCGGCGTCGAGGCCGCCCGGGAACTGGTCCCGGTGAAGACGGGCCGGACGAAGGCGAGCTTGGAATTCTCATATGACCGAGCGACTCAAACCTTGCGCATCTCAGCCGGAACGCCCTGGGCCGTCTTCATCGAGATGGGCACTTCGCGCGTTGCCGCTCGTCCCTTCCTTCGCCCGGGCATGATCGCCGCGGGCCGTGCCTTCGGAGGTTCGGGCGGAACGGCCTGACCTCTACAACCTCACTTCTTAGCGACCTGTCTGGCCCGGGTCCCTCAGCGGACCCCGCGCCCTTCCATTTGACCGGCGTCCGCCTCCCCGGCGTGTGCCCGGAGACCTTGCACGTTGACTCGCACGACCGATCGCTACCTCGACGAGGCGGCGGCAGGCTGGATCCGCGCCGCTGAACGGGGCGAGCTGACCGAGAAGCGCGCCCGGGGCGGGCCTCCGGCCTATGCCACCGGCGGCTGGAACAGCGGTCCCGCCTTCACCGACTGGAACCGCACCCGGCGCGCTCCCACGCCGTTCGACCTCGTCGAGGCGTGGCGCCAGCTCACGTTCGGCTGCTCGGTACTGAACGCCAACGCGGTCAGCCGCCAGACGCTCCGGCTGTATGTCTCAACCGCGCTGGGACAGCACCGTCCCAAGAGCTACCTCCGGGGGCGGCCGCTGACCCGCGCGAGCCAGGTCTATCTGCGCTCGCAACCGGAATACGGGCGGCACCTGAAGGGGGCGGATGAGATCGATGAGGTGACGGAGCACCCGCTGTTGTCGTTGATCGGTGAGGTGAACCCGGACTGGGATCACAGCCGGCTGATCCGTTACACGTCGCTCTGCCTGGACATCATCGGTCGTGCCCATTGGCTGCCGGGCGATGAGCAAGGGAAGCCGATGCGGGGGCGCGTGCTGGCGCCTTACCTGTGGCCGCTGTTGGCGCAGTACGTCCTGCCGTATCGGGAGACGGAAGGCTCGTTGGTCTCGCACTACAGCTACTTCTCGCGAGAGTACGAGCCATCGGACCTGGTGAACTTCCGGCTCGACAGC
>JARLIH010000507.1 GCA_031291845.1 Isosphaeraceae bacterium
CGGTCGGGCGACCGGTCGGCGCGGCTGGAGGCGGTGGGCAAGAGCGAGACGCGCACGCCGTGCAGCATCAGGTCGACCAGCTCGACGACGTGGTCTCCGATCAGCGCGCCGACGCGCTCGTACGGGACATCGAGCGGGTCGAGCACGGCCTCGAGCGGGGTCTCGTCCTGGAAGTCGAGCGCGCCGGTGGAAATGGCACGGCAGTCGACGCCCCGGCCGGCGAGCAGCTCCAGGATGTCACGCGTGGCCAACGCCGCGCCGCTGGAGGGGTCGACATAGCCGTGGACGGAGGCGAAGAGTAAGCGCTTTAGAGACATGGGCGTCGCTCAACGATCGGCGGGTGCGTGAAACGCATTCAATCTTGTAGGGTGCATGAAATACACCGGTGCATTTCGTGAACCCTACAAATCATGGACATTCCATGAGCCGTAGCTTGCGCAGGGCCTCGGAGTCGCCGGGGCACTCGGCGAGGACGGCTTTCCAGAGGCGCGTGGCTTCGGCGGGGTCGCCGCGGTCTTCGGCGAGGGCGGCCAGGTTGCGGCGGGTCAGGTGGCCGTAGATGCCAGGGTCGACGCTGGCGAAGCGCTCGGGGCGAGAGAGCGTCAGGATCCGCCGCCAGCAACGCTCGGCGCCGGCGGCGTCGCCGTGGTTGCGGCGGACGACGGCCTCGCGGAAGTGGAGCTCGGCGTCGTCCGGGTCCACCGCCAGGCCCGCGGCGCAGGTCTCCAGGGCCTTTCCGGGGTCGCCCGTCATCTGGTAGCAGCGCGCAATTAATGCATAAAGCTTGCGCGTGATCGAGTCGGTTGGGGCCGAGCCGGCGAGGCTTTGCTGCAGGTGGCCCAGGGCCGTCGGCCAATCTTGCAGCTCGATCGCGATCGAGCCCAGGTTAAACAGGACGAATGGGTCGTCGGGCCGCTCCTCTAACTCGCCGCGCAGGATTGCTTCGTCGCGGCCGAGCTTGCGGCGGCGGAGGGCGCGGTCGGCGTAGCCCGTGTGGCGGACCACGACGTCGGTCCAGCGCACCGGCACGTCGGCCACGCGCAAGGCGGGGAGGATCTGCTCGTGCACGCGATACGTCCAGCGCACGTCTTCGCGCACGGGGAAGAGGCGGATGTGGTCCACGACGGTGGCACCACCGCCGCCGCTCGAGTCGGGGTCGCAGGCGCAGCGGACGACGTAGGCGGTCTCGCCGGTCTCGCCCAGGCGGCTCAGCACGCCCTTGAGCTTGTCGCGCTCGGGGGGCTCGAGCACGTCGTCGGCGTCGAGCCAGAAGGCGTAGTCCCCCCTGGCCCGGGCGAGGGCGGCGTTGCGAGCGGCGGCGAAGTCGTCGACCCAGACGAAGTCGAACACGCGGGCGCCGAAGGTGCGGGCGATCTCGGCGGTGCGGTCGGTCGAGCCGGTGTCGACGATCACGAGCTCGTCGAACAGTCCTTCGGCCGAGGCGAGGCAGGCGGGGAGGTTCTGCTCCTCGTTGCGCACGATCATCGTCAGGCTGACCTTGGGCCGGCCCCCCGAGCGCCGGACGCGGGGCGGATCCAGGCGAGGGGGAGAGGACCAAGGGCTGAGCGTGACGCGGCGGCCGGCGGGCTCGCGCAGGCCCCACTTGGCCTGGAACTTCGCCTGGTTCTCGGCCAGGAGGGACTCGGCGTCGATCCGTGCGCCGGCGAATGTGCGGCTGCCGAAGTGGTGGACGAACAGGTCGTGCGCGACGGCCAGCGAGAAGCCCGCCTCCTTGGCCCGGAGCGCGAGGTCGTCGTCGTCGAAAAAGCCGAGGCCGAACCGCTCGTCGAGGCCGCCGAGTGTTTCCAGCACCTTGCGTTTCAGGAGCAGGCAGAAGCCCGAGAGCTTGCCCGTGGTGAACCACTGGCCGCGGTGCGCTTCGCGCCAGTGACCGGCGAAGCGGTGCATGCCGTCGAGGTCGGCGTAGGGGACGTGCTCAACGAGCTGCGGGGGCGCGGCGTAGTTCGACATCGGGCCGGTGAGGCCGATCTTGGGGTCGGAGTCGGCCAGCGCGACGAGCTGGTCGAGCCAGTCGTGGGTGACGACGGCATCGTTGTTGAGGAGCACGAGGACATCACCGCGCGCGGCCTTCAGGCCCTGGTTGCAGGCGGCGGGAAAGCCGCGGTTGGCGGGGTTCGTGATGATCTCAACGCGCAAAGGAGCGGCGTCGCGGACGCCGGCGAGGTACGGGGCGGTGCCGTCGGTCGAGCCGTTGTCGACGACGATCAGCTCCCAGGGCTTGCGCGTGTACCGCATTAACGCGGGGACGCAGTGGTGGGTGAATTCGAGCTGGTTGAAGCAAGGAACGATGATCGAAGCCAGCTTGCGCTCGCCGTTCGCCGCCGCGCCCATGGGGGGCCTCCTCCGCCGCGTCATCGATACCCCTACAACGGATGTGGCGTTCCTAAGCTAGAGAAGCGGTCGCGCGGGATCAACAAGATTTGTGCGCTCCGTTGCGTGATTTTCGGAGAGGAATTTTCCGGGCCCGAGAAACAACCGGCGTGGTTCGCGAGCAAAGGTCACACTCGGCGCGGATCGTCGCGGATTGGGACCTGGGCTAACAACCCACCTTTCATTTTTCGTATTTCGTGCCGAGGCAATGTGATGCACCGGCACCGAGGTGGGTTGTGTACCCACTTGGCGCAGCATGATAGGGGTAGGGAGGACGGTTGCGCCTCCACACCGCGCAAGCAGAGATCCGAGGTCGAAACTTCCGCCGCTCGAAGATTGACGACCCACTGGCGGTACGGAGCGGAGGGAGGTGGAGGCGAATGGGCTGCAAACAATGCAAGAATTACAAGAAAATCGGCAATATGAAACCAAGTAAGGAGTTATGACTCATGCAGAAACACGGGAAATTCCCGAGAAATTCGGAGGGGGCCCCTGGAGCTCCGCTGGGTCCGCGGGTGGTCGTAGGGATGTCCGCGTTGGTGAACCGCCCTCGCTCGGGCGGGTAGGCAAGTCAGGGACAGCACTCTATACTGTTAGGGGTCGGGGAGTGGGCGATCGAGCGGGCTCGCATGCCACAAGGGCCAGTGGCGACGGGGCCGCGGGCCGATCCGTATCACGCGTTGAGGGCGGGGCCAATGGCGCTGGGCTGGATTGGGGCGTTGGGACTTGTTGCGCTCGCGCTGCCGGGCCCCGCGGACTCGCCCGTGGCGTGGTCGCCCGACGGCGAATGGATGGCGTACACGGTCAAGGTGAGGGAGCCGTGGCACGGACTGCCGAAGCGCTGGTTCTTTCAAACCGAATCGTTGAACGATGAGACGCCGGCTGCCGTCGGTGAGGAAGGACCTGCCGCGACGTTCAGGCTCTGGGCGACGCGCGTCGATTCGTCGGACTCCCTCCTTTTGGACGGAGGGAGGAGTGTGCTCAGCGCGCCGTGTTGGAGCGCGGACGGAAAGGTGCTTGCGTTCACGCGCGTCGTCGCCGACGGAAAGGACCGGACGCGCTACGAAGTGGTCCTGCAGGACGAACCCGACCGGCAGCGGGTCATTTTGTCCCGCCCCTTGACCGGACGGGAGGGGAACCTCGAAGGGCTCAGCGCCCTCTCCCCCGCGTGGAGCCCTGACGGTCGATTGCTGGCGGTCGCGCTGCCGCAGCAGACGCTCGACCTTGCGGTCCTGCGCGCGGATAACGGGCGGGTTTTGAAGGTCTTCCAGGATTCGACGCGCCCGGCCTGGTCGCCCGACGCGAAGAACGTGGCACTCGCGTTCGTCCGAGGCCGGGAACCACAGTCACTCCAGTGGGTGGACGGATCGTTCGGAGCGCCCCGGACGCTCGTGGAACTGGGCCAAACGACGCAGACGCCCTTCTGGCTCGATGCCGGCTCGCTGGCCGTCGTGGCGCATACGTCGGGCCGTAAAGGGATGGCGCCGCCGTCCGATCAGTTTAGCTTGATCCGTGTCTCGCTGGAAACAGGCGCCGTCCAGGTGGTTGTCTCGCTCAACGGCAATCCCGGCGAGGCCCGCGGTGTGCCTCGCGGGACGTCGTTCAGCTTTGACCGCGACCGGGAGAACCTTTTCTTCACGCGTGCTGCGTTGAGCCCTCCTTATGAGATTGTCTGGAGCCGGCCGCGCCACAACGAGATCCTCAAGCCGTTTGCTCCGTTCGATTTCACGATCGCGTGCGGAGCGCTTGCGGTCGCGCCCAGGAACCGGCTCCTTGCGTTCCGGGCCGGAGGGTTGGGAAGCGAGGCGTTGCCCGCGGTCGTCGATTTGAGCGATGACCACCTGGCGCCGACGGCGCTCGTGCCCGACGATGAAGTGCGTGTCCAGTGGGTGGTCAACCTGATTCGGACCGCGCGGCGGCTGCTTTTTGTGAGTCTGCCCCCGGCGAAGCTGAAGCAGGGACTGGAGGTGGAGCGTGCGTCGATCCTGCCTCTTGCCGGTGAGATCGCGCCCCAGCAGGAGATGCTGGCTCGCCTGCGAAAGCTGGGGCGAGCCGGGCGGCCGATTTGCGAACGCCCTGCAGGGGCGTCGCCCGCGGAGCCGGCGGTCCAGGAGTTGCTCGAGGAAGGCCGGTTGTTCTTCGACTACCTGCGCCAGGATTATGATGCGGCCTTGGCGTCGCTCGATGCCTGGGAGGCCCGCGTGACCGACTCCGACTCACGGCTCCGGCTGCTCAGCGTTCGAGCGCAGATCTACGTAGCGCAAGGACGGGCGGAACAAGCCCGCGAAACGATCGAGTACCTACGAGGGTGCGATCGGGGGCAGGCCGGCTCGATCGAGGACACGCCGCTGGGCCCCGAGTTGCGGACCGTTCCCGATCCCGGAAGGAGCTGGCCGCAATATCTGTCGGAACGGTCGGAGGCGTACTTGAGGGCCGTTCAGAAACCGTTGGCCGAGGAAGAGAACCCGGCCAATCCGTTCGGCAACCGAAACCTGGACGCCGCGGAGGGGGCCCTCTTCGAGGCACCCCTCGTCCCGCGCCGACCGCGCGCGTTCCCGTTCGTGCCGCCGGGGCAAGTGCCGAGACTGGAGGCGGGGCCCGACCTCGTCCTGCCGCCAGGGGGAATGATCGCGCCCCCGCCGCAACCACCTGCGCCGCCGCGAGCACCCCGGGGTGGCGTCCGTTAGTCCGCTATGGCTGTCGCCCGTCAGAGCACAGACGCCAGGATGATTCTCGCGACGCTGACGACGCCGGCCCGCTCGCTCGCGGTGATGGCCCCGCGGTCGATGATTGCGTTCAGGGTGCGCAAGGTGTTGGACATCAGAACGACTTGCGTCGGGCCGATCTGAAGCGTTTCGCGGTTGTCGTAGAGGGACTTCATCGCGTCCCGGATCGTGACGGCCTCGGCCAGGGGATTATCCGGAGACGACGACCAACGGGGCACGGCGACGTCCCCCGTCGCGCGACGTGCGACGTCACAGATGACGCGGGAGATCGATTCGAGCTTCGGGTAATCGATGGTTTCCGGCACGTCCTGGGGCGTGTGGTAGCACGGGTTCTCGCCGGTCGAAAAGAACAGGTAAGGGACCTTTCGCGCGCGGAACGGACCGTAGTCGCTCCGGTTCAGGAGGAGCAGGTCCGACCCGAGAAGGCCCGCTTTCAGCCGGGGATGGCGGCTGGCCGCCTCCTCGATCCAGGGGCGAACCGCCGGGACGTGTTCTGAGCCCATCACGAAGACGTAGCGATCGCAGACGCCGCCCAGGGAGCGTCCGATCATGTCGGCCGTGATGAACAGGGCGACGTGGTCCAGCGGAACCGGGGAATGCTCGACGAAGTAGCGCGAGCCGAAGAGGCCGACCTCCTCGAGGTCAAAGCCGAGGAACATCACGCTCCGTTGCGGCTTTTCGGTCCCATCCGCGAGGCAACGCGCGACTTCAAGCATCATGGCGACGCCGGACGCGTTGTCGTCGGCGCCGGGGTAGAGCGTACCCCGGCGAACCCCGAGGTGGTCGTAGTGGGCGGATACGATCACCCACTCGTCCTTGAGCGTGGGGCTTGCGCCGGGCACCATGGCGCCGACGTTCCGCCCCTGGACCTTGCCGGGCTCGCGTGCGGGGATCGGTTGGAGAAACGAGTCCTTGAAGAGCGGGCCCGCACCGAGCTTGCGGAACTGTGTGACAAGGTAGTCGGCGGCTTTCTCCCCCCCCTGCCCCTGTCGTCCCTCGAACTCGGGCGAGGCCAGTCGGGTGACGAGCGACTTGAGCCGCGATTCCTCGGGCTCGGGCGCGCCTGCCCTGGATTGGGCCGACCATCCTGGCGTCAGGGTCGCGAGCGCGAGCGCGATGATTCCGGCGAACTTCCGTGTTTTCATGGGTGATGCGGCCGGTAGGGCCGACCTCTGGTAACGGGATCCAGGAAGGCCATCGCAGTTTACGGGATCCGGACAATCCGTTCCCACCTCGAAAAAAAATCGGCCGGCCGCCGGCGCGCTCGCAAAGCGTGTGTCATGATTCCCCACGGTTCGGGAATCTGTTCCCTACACGGAGGTGGATTGTGACGCGTGCCTCATGGCTGAAGGCGTGCGCCCTCGCGGCGGCGCTGTTCGGATTCGGCGTTGCCGGCTCGGCGCAAGCTCAGGACTGGACGGATTACCTGCACTGGCCCTACGTCCCCCCTCAAACCCCGGGCAACGGGTTCGAGTACAAGTCGCTGTACGACGGGTTCTATCTCTACCCGCGAGAACAGCGAATCGTGCCGCAGATCCAGGGGCCGTACTACCACAACTTCTACGGTGGCTACCGGGTCCTCGGGCAACGGCACCCGCACGGCTGGCACGAGTGGAACAAGAAGAAGTTCTACAAAGGTTACCACTACGTCCTGGACGTCTTTTGAGCTATAGGCCGGTTGCTCACAGGAGCGCGCCTCGTTCGCGGGGCGCGCGACCTAGCCGGCGTCTCCCAGGTCGCAGACCATCTGGTAATAGGCTTCGGACGCCGCGCGAACCTGGTCCAGCTCCACCCACTCGTCCTTGGTGTGCGCCTGGGCGATGTCGCCGGGGCCGAACACCACACAGGGTAGCCCGGTCGCGCCGAGCGGGCCGGCGTCCGTGCCGTACGGGACACCGGCGATTTGAGGCGTGCGGCCCGTTGCCTTCGAGACGGCGTTCACCAGCCGGGGGAGCCAGATTTCCGAGCTGGCCCGGTTTGGAGCCAGCGGCGGCATGTTGACCCAGGGGGGGAGGAATTCGAGCCAATCGAGGCTGCCAAGCCGCTCTTCGAGTGCCGACCACACGCGCTGGGAGGCGTCCTCGAAGGTCTCTCCCGGCACAAGCCGGCGGTCGATCTCGATCTCACACCAATCGGGTACAACGTTGACGCTCTGCCCCCCCTCGATGCGACCGACTGACAGCGTGGGGGAACCGAGGACGGGATCGGGCGTGGCGTCGCGTAGGCTCTGTGCGTAGTCGGCCAGCACCTGCAGGACCCGCCCCATGCGGTAGATTGCGTTCGCGCCGAGGTGCGGGGTCGAGCTGTGGCACGCGATGCCGCGGGCCCGGGCCTTCCAGCGCACCGCTCCCTTGTGCCGGTCGACGAGGTCGAGCAGGGTCGGCTCGGCAACTACGGCCAAGCTCGCCCCGTGCCAATGCGCGGCGAGCCGCGACGCGCCGGTGTGCGTAAACTCCTCGTCCACCGTGCAGGCCATCAGGAGCGAGGCCGATCCCCGAGGCCGTTCGCGCACCAGGCGGGCGAAGGCGACGAGCATCGCGGCCATGCCCCCCTTGATGTCGCAGGAGCCTCGGCCGTGCAGACGTCCCCCTTCGACGGTCGGCAGGAACGGCGGAATCGTCATCCCGTCCGTCGGCACGGTGTCCTGGTGGGCGTCGAACAGGATGGTCGTGGTGGCGCCCGGTGCTTCGTAACGGGCCAGGACGTTCTCGCGCCCGGGCGAAACCGGCTGCCGTTCGCAAGTGATGCCCAGGTCCCGGAACCAGTCCACGAGGTAGTCGGACATCCTCCCCTCGAGGACGCCCGGCCCCCCGAGCGGTCGTCCCATGGGATTGACGCTCGGGATCGCCACCAAGTCCGACAGTAACCGAGTTACGGCATCCAAGGTGTCCGGCTCCGGTGGGGATCGGTCGACAGTAGCAAGTCAGGAAGGACGGCTGCGTTCCAGCGTTTCGGGCCGGTCCGCTCTCTCACGCATGTGCTTACTTCACGCGTTCCATGTACTCGCCGGTGCGGGTATCGATCCGGATCTTCTCCCCCGGCCCGACGAACGGTGGCACCTGAACCTTGAGGCCGGTCTCGAGGACGGCTTCCTTGTACTGGTTGGTCGCAGTGGCCCCCTTGATCGACGGCGGGGTCTCGGTCACCACCAGGTCGATCGATGCGGGAACCTCGACGGAGACCGGCTTTCCGCCGACGTACTGCACGGTCACTTTTGAATTCGGCAACAAATACTGCATCGCCGTGCCGAGGATCTCGTCCGGAAAGCTGAGCTGGTCGAAGGTCTCGCTGTCCATGAACACGTGTTCGTCGCCGGCAGAGTAGAGGTACTCGAACTGCTTGGTCTCGACGTAGGGGACCTCGATCTGATCGACCGAACGGAGCCGCTTGTCGATGAGCGCCCCGCTGTTCATGTTGCGCAGCTTCGTCTGGACCATGGCGCGGAGGTTGCCGGGCGTGTGGTGAGCGAAGTCCACGACGACGAAGTTAACCCCTTCGATGGTGATCACCATCCCACGGCGGATGTCGGTGGCCTTGATCATCATGGCGGTGTGCCTACCCCGGACGTCTTGTTTTGTGTCCCAACAAACGAGCGCCGCGGCTGTCCTGGAGACGGCGCGGCGCTCAATATACAGTCGAGCCTAACCAATGGCTACCGTTCCCGCTAGAGCGTTTTGCGCCTGGCCTGCGCGCCCTCCGAATGTAAGAGGGTGCATGAGATGCACCGGTGAATGAGATGCACCCTACGAAATGCTCTCCCTTCGCAAGGTGGAAAACCTGATTCTTCCGCCCCGCGCGAGGTCCAGGGAAACGAGCACGCCGCCCGCCGAGGTCCGGCGCGGACCATCGAGCGGCTCACGCGGCCGGGAACCCGCGCCTGCAACCGCGTTCGCTGAGGGCACGCTTCTGAGAGAGCTCGCTGAGACGGCAGGCGTGGCGGCCGACGCGATCCCGACGAACCCTTCTTGTACGCTCGGACGCACCACCGCGTGCGACGAGGCACCTGTCGCCAGCTCGAACGTCTGAAAGTACGGCGCGTTCCCGCTTACACCCGCCGGCTGACCCGCGTTGTTCAACAGCGGCGAACCGTCGTGCCCCTGAAAACCCTGCAATACGTACACGTACAGCAGGTTGTTCCCCGTCGGAGCCGTCGGCACAATGATCAACTGGTTCGTGTTCGGGTTGAACGCCAGGCTCGTGTTCAGTGGAATATTCGGCGCCAAAGGCGCTACCGTCGGCGGCAGGCTCTCGGGCACCAGCATCACCGAGTAGCGGCCCACCGTGCTCAGGTTCAACGCCTCCGTGAAACCGATCGACGCGTAACCCATCGGCTGCGTCCAGATCACGTTCGAGCTCGGCAGCGTCGCCGGCGCCCCCCCTGCCCCCGTCGCCACTTTGAGCGGCCCCGAGCCCGGCGCCACCGACGCGTTCTTGACCGTGAACGTGTCGTAAAACGTCGCACCGAGCGGGAAACCCGGGCTGGCATATCCCTGGTCGTCGCTGACGTAGTTCGCCGCAGGAGTCGTCGGCGTGTCTTTTCCCGCCACGCGGATCAAGTAGACCGTCCCCGGCACCAAGGTCGCGGTGGGGGTCAGGTAGATCGTGTCGGTCGTCGGGCTGTAGGCGGGCACCGAGGGAACCACCGTGTAGCTCGAGCCCGTCTTGGCGAGCAATTGCACGTTGTTACTGTTCACCGAGGGGGGATAAAGCGGCCGGTTGAAGCCGATGGCCAGCGTGTCGGGCTGAGCGATCGCGTTGTTGGCAACCGTCGTGGCGCCGTTGTTGATCGTCACTTTTGTGACGCCGAATGGCGTACCGCCTGAAGGGGGCAGTTGGAGGAGGAAGGAACGGTAGCCCCCGCCGCCCGGGTCGGTCAGCGTGTTGCCGGCAAGGTCGGAGAAATCGCTGAGCGTGATGCTGATCAGGTAGACGTCAGTGGAAAGAGGCACCGTGGGGGTGATCACGATCGAGGACGTGCCGTTGGCATTGACCACGTAGGTCGTGGTCGCGTGCAGCGGTAGATTACCGGTGTAATAGCCCGGCATGCCGGCCGATGTGCCCGGCGCACTGAATTGGCCTGCCGGCCCGCGCGCCAGCAGGAAGATGCCGTACGGATCCGATGCGCCGAGCGCCGGCCCCCCGTTGGTCAAGCCGGCCAACGGATGGCTGAAGGTGAGCGTGACCTGCCCGCCCGGCAAGGCGCTCACAACACCCCCATTGGCCGGGTTGCTGGCGGTGATCGTCACGCTTGACTGAACGGTGATGTTCGTGGTCGAGGAAAGCGCGCTCGGTGTCCCGCCGTCGGTGGCCTCCGACGCGGCGGCGATCTCGCGGACTCCATCGGGCAGGGGCAGGTTCGTTCCGCCGGCGAGCGTGACCGTGGCGTTGCCGCCGCTAGCCTGCACCGGGAAGCCGAGAGGAACGGGACTCGAGGGATTCGTGTCGTCGTAGAGCTGAACGTACCCATTCGCGGGGCCGACGCCCGAGACGTTGAACATAAGTGGGGCGGTCGCGGAGCCGTTATCCTTCGTGAGGCCGTTGCCGCCGGTATTGCTCGCCGCGGCGAGCACGGGGGCGTTAGGCGTCGTCGGCGTGACGACCTGGGACGAGACAGTCAAGGTCCCGCTCCCGTTGACGGCGGAGTAGTTGGCGTTGCCCGCGTAGGCGTAGGTGATGGCGTACGGAGACCCCACGGTCCCGAGCGCGGCCGTTGAGAAGGAAGCGAAGAAAGCGCCGGTCGCGGCGTTGATCGGCGCCGGTTCGGTCACGCCGTTGAGGGTGATCGAGACGTTTCCCGTCGGGATCAAGGTGCCGGCGGTGATCTGACCCGACAGCACGGTCGAGGCCGTGCCGGGGCTAATCGTGGGGGACGCCAGCGCCGTGAACGCGGGCGTAGCCGGATCCACGTTGATCGTCACCTGCGCCGTGCCGACCTTGTAGTCGGTTTGGTCCGTCGGCGTGAAGGTCACGGAGAGGGTCTGGCCGTTTCCGCCGCTCAGGACGGTGCCCGACAGGGGCGAGTACACGAACTGGCCTGGGACCGACGCGGTCGCATCGAGCTGAGTCGTGCTGAGGGGGGTGCCGTAGGTAATGTCGGCAGGATTGCCCCAGGTGATGACCGGGGTCGCCTGGTTAACGGTCAGGTTACCGCTGCTGCTGCTCTGCTGGTCACCGGCGTCCCCCGCGAAGCTCGCCCCGACGGCGCCGTTGGCGGTGCCGGCGCTGAAGCCGGTCAGACTGACCCCGGCCAGCGTCGCGACGCCGTTCGCGCCCGTTGTGGCGGAGCCGACGGGCGTGGTCGTGCCGCCGACAAGCAGCGTGAATGCGATGCTCTTACCGGCGAGGGGCGTGTTGTTGGCGGTCAGGGTTGCCGTCAGCGTGGCGGTGCCCCCGTAGGTGCCGGTCCCCGAAACGGCCGTGATGGACGTCGGGACAACGGCGGCCGTGTTGGTCAGGCTGAAGGTCGCCGGCGTGGCAACGCCGGAGACCGAGGCGGTCACGCTGTAGGAGCCGGCGGTGCCGTTGGCGGTGAACGTCGGGGCCGTGGCCAAGCCGCTCGCGTTGGTCGAGGCCGTCACGGTGGTCAGGCCGCCGGTAAATTTGCCGCTGACGCCGGTGGTTGGGGCGGCGAAGGTGACGGTCACGCCGCTGAGCGGGTTGCCGTTCTGGTCCGTCACCTTGGCCTGGAGCGCGGTGGCGAACGCAGTGTTGACCAGCGCGCTCTGGGGCGTCCCGGCTGTCGCCGTGATGGCCGTCGCCACGAGGGGCGCCAGGTCAACGTGGAAGAGCTGGGTCTGGCCGTAGGTGTCGTTGGAGACAAGGTTGTCCGGCGCGTTTGGGAAGGCGCTCTGGAAGACGATGTTCAGGCCGTCGGGAGTCATCGCGGTCGTGCCGGATTCGCCGGTACCGCCGGACGTGGCCAAACCAACGGCGTGCGAGATGAGAGTGGTCGCCCCCGCCACGGTGTCTCGCAGGTAGACGTCATACCCGAAGGGAGAGCCGCCGCTGTTCTGGACAAAATTCGGCACGAGGTCGGTGGCGACGCTGTAGAAGATCACGTACTGGCCGTTGTCGCTGATTTGCCCGGTCGCCTGCTGGGACGCGTTGACAAGCGTCTGGTTGGCCAGGCGTGAGGTATTGTTGCCGTTGTTCGTGCCCGCGGAGTTGATGCTGACCAACTGGGTCGTATTCGTCGTCAGGTTGCGCTCGAAGACGTCCTCGTCCGCGATTCCGGAGCCGACGGTGTCGTTCGTCGTCAGGTTGTTGGCCAGACTGTAGAAAAGGACGTGGTTGCCGTCGCCGCTGATTTGTGGGGCGAAGGAGCTGGAGTTGCCGGTGGCCGTGTTCGTGTCGTTGATGCTGACCAACTGGGTCGTGCTCGTCCCCAGGTTGCGCACGTAGACATCATTGTACGAACCCCCGTTGGGGGTGTTTACGAGGTTGGACGACGAGCTCTGGAAGGCAACCATTCGCCCGTTGTCACTGAGGCTTGGGGCGATCGACGTGCCATTGCCGACGCTCGTGCCGGTGGGGCTTATGCTCAGCAGATTCGTCGTCGACACCGTGTCGTTGGTGTAATTCAAGGTGCTCGCGTAGACCTGGTAGTTCTCGAACGGGGCACCACCGTTGTGCTGGGCATCGAGGTTGTTGGCCAGGCTGTCAAAGGCGACGGTGCTCCCGTCGGCGCTGATGACCGGCTCGTTCGAAGGGCCGTCGCCGATGTTGGTCCCCGCGACGTTGCGGCTTACGAGGATGGTCGTGTTGGTAAGGAGGTCGCGCACGTAAACGTTCGCGGTGTAGTTGTTGTTGGTGACGCCGGCGACGAGGTCGGTCGCTTCGCTGTCGTAGGCGACGTATTCTCCGTTGGCGCTGACGCTGATGTTTTCCGCGGTGCCGAAGTATTGCGGGTTGGGGTCGTTGGCAGGGCCAGTGCCTTCGTAGTTGACCGTCACCAGGGTCACCTTGCCCGTGAGACGGTTCCAAGCGAAGACGTTTTGGTCGTTGTTGGAATTGTTGGACGGGTTGTCGTTGGCCGTCAGGTCGGTCGCATTGCTCAGGAAAACGACGGTGTTGCCGTTGGCGCTGATGATTGGGTAGCGCGAGTCGTTGTTGCCCGTCGTGTTGCCCGTCTGGTAATTGACGCTGATGCAAATGGTCGTGTTCGTCGCGAGGTTGCGGAAGTAGACGTTCGGCGCGTCGTTCTCGACCGTGAGGCTCTGGACCAGATCGGACGGGGCGGGCGTGATATTGCCCTGGAACGAACCGCTCTCGAAGGTGACGTACTGTCCGTTCGCACTGATGCTGGGAAAGAGCGCGCCGATGGCAGCGCTGTTGGTCCCCGCGTAGTTCTCGCTGATCAATGAGATCGGTGGGACGGTGAGCAATGTGCGTGGTTCCAGACAATCCCACGAATCACGCCTCCGCCCCCGTGCGCAGAGATCACGGTGGGGCAGGCCATAGGGACGGTGGACCCAACGGCGCGTCAGCCGCTCGAACATGGCTTTCTCCCTTTCTTCGTTCCGGTGGCTTGTTCTTTGGTTCCGCTCAAAACCGCCGGTGCTCACACGAAACGCAAATGATTCGTGACCAAGAACGTCGGTCTTCGACGGCCTGAACGTTCCGAAGCTGACGACTCGATATCTCGGTCAATGGCGCCTGGGGCTGTCCCAAGCGATGTAGCGGCCGAGAACGCTGCAGCCGGGGCCGTCCGAGTTGCCGAAATCCATGGGGACGCTGCCACGCCGGGACCGGCGGCATCGACGCTCACCAGCGAGGTCGTGACGAGTTCGCGAACCAAGGAATGTTTTGTTTGTGATCTGGATTGTTGGGGGCGTTGTCGTTAGCGACCAGAGCGGGTGCGTTGCTCACGAAGACCACGTACCGACGGTCGTCACCGCTGCTTGAGAGGAGTGCGCCCCGTGCTGGCGCTGTTGCTACCGTCCGGGACTATGCCGACCGCACTCGAGCCCGTAGGGGTGGTAAGAAGCCGTGGCTCCTTCTGAGTCGCGCAAAGGGAGCGGCGTCGGCGCGTGCCAAGTCCCCCCGCCGACCCGAATTCGCGTCAGCGCCGCCTCGCGCCGACCGCCTTCTTCACGCGACCAGATGCGATCCTACCCGACCGGATCTACGCATTGAGCAAGAAACGTCGGATGAGAAGTCCCGTACCGGCGCCACGATTTCTCAGCTATCGAACATAGTACGGTCGAATCGGCACCGCAATAGGATGCATCCAAAATGAAACAAAGTTATGGTTCGACCTCAGCTCTTCGGGTAACGGGCGGCTTCCAGACTTCGAGACTACGTTCGCACCTAAGGGCGCCGGCCTCGAAAATGCATCCTGGTTCCATCGACGTCTAAGGAAGGCTCGCGCGGGGAACCGGCTGAACCGCCGAGGTACCGAAAGCGTACAATCAGTGATGTGGTGTCCGTAGTCAAAGGGCGGCTCGCCTTGGTACTTGATCCGTTCCCCCGCGCCCATTCGGACGATTACGACGAGACACCAACGGACCTCCACAAATGCTGGCGGAATCGAAAGGCGGGTTTGATCGCGTCGCGTGAGAGTCTTTATCCACTTAGAAGAGAATCGGCCGCGAGTGTCCTTCAGGCTCGAAGACTTGGAGCGTGAGGAAGCTCCACTCCTGAGTCACCAGGGCCTGCGCGGCTGGGTCGAGCGTTGGACAAACCACTACAAGACATCTTGGCGCACGGCGGAGGGCCCCCTGATCCGCGGCCTCCGCGGCATCTGGGAGTGGTTACATCGCCGCACGTACGACGACGAACCGCTCCTTTCCCACCTGCGCTCCGCTGCTGGCGTCGAAATCGCCCACCCCCAGTCACTGGCGAGCGATGACGCGGTCAAACTCTGGAAAGTCTATCTGTCCTCGCGGCAGTGGCGGCACGGCCTTTGGTTCGCGCTCAACGTCGTGGTATCGCCGATCACGGTCATCCTCGCACCGCTGCCGGGACCGAACTTGATTGGTTACTGGTTCATCTACCGCGCCTTCCATCATGGACTGATCCTGGTTGGGCTGCGGAAGGTGCAACGCGGATACGTGCAGGCGACGTTCCACTCCGCCGAAGCGTGCGCGAGCGAACCCGCTACTGTGGACGACGAACCCGGGAACGGCCCCGGGCTTTGTGCCCGGGCGTGACCGCGAGCGCCAGGGTCCC
The DNA here is from genome assembly GCA_031291845.1 of Isosphaeraceae bacterium. Taxonomy (GTDB): domain Bacteria; phylum Planctomycetota; class Planctomycetia; order Isosphaerales; family Isosphaeraceae; genus DAIDJG01. Next base: position 15,288 of record JARLIH010000507.1, read on the forward strand.
CTCTTGACACACACGTGCCAGGGCGGAAACTCACTCGGCGGGCGTTTCGTCACGACCAAACGGCGGCCGTCGCGAACTCCAACAACGCGCGAAGGAACGAGCAGACGTGCGCGTCCTGACCTACAACATTCACCGGGGCATCGGCGGCCGCGACCAGCGCTACGAGCTGGAGCGGGTCGTTCGGGTGATTCAGGAAGAGGAACCGGACCTGATCTGCCTCCAAGAGGTCGACCGCAACCTCAAGCGCTCGGGGCGCGACGACCAGCCCGCACGCCTGGCCGAGGCATGCGGTGCGGCGGGGGTGCTTTTCCAACCCAATGTTACCTTCCGCCAAGGATGTTACGGCAATCTATTGCTCTCACGCTGGCCGTTCCGCGACACCAGTCTCATCTCTCTACGCATGGCCTGGCACTGGCCGAGAGGGGCTCAGTTGGCGGTAGTCGAGACACCCGAAGGACCACTCCACCTCGTTAACTGGCACCTGGGGCTCGGCGAACACGAGCGCCATTGGCAGGTGCGCCACCTCCTGGGCCACGCCGACTTCGGAACGTCCGCCGATTTACCGACACTGATCATCGGCGACTCCAACGACTGGCGCAACACGCTGGCGCACGGCCCTTTCGCACACCACGGGTTTCACCACGTCACGGCTCCTCGCGAGCATTTTCGGACTTTCCCCGCGTACTATCCCATCGTCTCGCTTGATAAGGCGTTCGCGCGGGGCCCAATTCGTCTTGTCCGCGCCCGGGTGGTGCACAGCCATTTAGCCCGTCGGGCTTCCGATCACCTGCCGCTGGTCCTTGACTTCCGCCTCGCTGATGAAAACGAGACCGAATCTCGCAAATTCTGAGCGATTCATCGGTTGAGTGCCGTCACCCACCTCATGGCGGCCATTGGCCGCCGCATCTCGGCGTACGCCCGGCCCACCTTGCCGCGGAAGCTGCTTGCAAATCGGAATGCCCAGAACGATTTCATCCAATGAACTTGTCATTTCTGTCCTAAGATTGGCAAGGAGAAACGATGCGCCCGGCCCCCCTGTGCTTCCGAGCAGTGGTTGATGGCGCGTGGCCCGTTCGGGAATCGTCCCAGGCAGAGAGCTCGGGCAACGACACGTACGCTTAAACGATCGCATACTTGGCTGCGGCTCCCTGATACCGGTACGGAACAGGCTGGGCCGCGGGACGTAATTGGCGTTTTCACAAATGATATCCGTCGAGCGCAGCCCCAACTCGACCGTCACCGCCCAGGGCAGCGGGCGGAAGTCTCGGCCCCCAGACGCCGGCGAGGCGGACAGCGTCGATGCCCACGGACCTCCCGCCCACGCCGTCCCGGGTGTGCGATGCCGCGGGAGAAACCGTAAGTTCCGCCGTGCTGAGGCTGCCGCGTGCTGGCTCGAAGAGCTCGACCGCCGGGAGCTGCTCACGACGTTTCTCGTCACAAACACTGCGGACGCCGGCACCGGCTCGCTCCGCGCTGCCATTTTGAACGCGGACTCCACGTCGGGTCCCAGCGAGATTCAATTCGCGATCGGTTCCGGCCTCCAAACCATCCAGCCCCTCAGCGCTCTCCCGCCTATCACAGAGCCAGTCACGATCGACGGCACCACCCAACCGGGCTTCGCCGGCACTCCCATCATCGACATCGACGGTAGCCTCTCCGGCACAACGATTGCCGGCCTCGAATTGCAGTCGTCGGGCTCCACAATCCGGGGGCTCGTGATCAACCACTTCTCGGATCGTGCGCTCTACCTCGATTCAGGCGCGTCGAACAACTTGATCGTCGGCGATTACCTCGGAACGGATTTCACGGGCAATGTCGCCGAGCCGAACGGACTCTGGGGCGTCGACATGATCGACGCCGGCAGCGGCAACACAGTCGGTGGAGTCGCGCCCGCTGACCGTAACATCATCGCGTCCAACCAGTACGGTGGGATCGCGCTCAACGGTGCTTCGGTCACGAACACCGCGATCATTGGCAACGACATCGGTGTGGGGGCGGACGGTTCGACACCGCTCGGGAACGCCTACGCAGGGGTGCTGACCATGAACGGCGCCTCCGACAATCAAATCGGTGGCGCCGTCCCCGGTCAGGGGAACGTCATCGCGAACAACGGCGAAGGTGTCATCATCTGGGGTGGTGTCGGCAACGCAATCCTCGGCAACCAGATTTACGGGAACAGCAGTCTGGGCATCGACCTCAACTGGGACGGTGTGACCCCCAACCACGTTGGCTCGGTTTCCGGTCCGAACAACGACCAGAATTCCCCGGTGCTGACCCAGGCCGTCACGGACGGCGCGCACCTCCAGGTTTCGGGCTCGCTCAACAGCACGCCGAACACGACGTTTCGAATCGAGTTCTTTGCCAACCCCGTGGCCGACCCGTCGGGGCATGGCCAGGGGCAAACGTACCTGGGCTTCGCCAACGTCACGACCGACTCCAGTGGAAACGCGACGATCGCCGTTCAACTTCAGGCGATCGTCGCCCCGGGGCAGGCCATCAGCGCCACGGCCACCGACGCAGGCGGTAACACCTCCGAGTTCGCGCAAGACGTCGCCGCGACTGCGGGCTCGACCATCGTCGTCGATACCACCAGCGATGTAGACGACGGTAATACGGCCTCCATCACTGCGTTGTTACGGAACCGGGGACCTGACGGCCTCATCTCGCTCCGCGAGGCGATCCTCGCGGTCGACAACACGCCGGGGTTCGACACGATCGATTTCGACATCCCCGGGGCCGGAATTCAGACGATCATCCCGAGCGGAGCGCTTCCGCACGTTACCAACCCGGTCGTTCTGGACGCCACCTCGCAACCCGGATACGCCGGCACGCCTTTGATCGAGCTCGACGGCACCCTGCTTCCGTTTAGCGCCGACGGCATCGAGGTCAATGCCCCGTCGACCACGGTCGAGGGGTTTTCGATCTACGGCTTCTCGGGGAACGGGATCAAGGTCGACGCAGTGGGTCTCACGGCGATTAAAGGCAACCTCATCGGGCTCCGTGGCGATGGTGCGCTCGCTCCGTCCAACGGCACCGGCATCGTGCTCTCAGGCGCGACCGGCACGACCATCGGTGGGAGCTCGACCTCGAACGCGAATGTCATTGCCGGCAATACCAGCGGAGGCATCCGCATCGAGGGGGGTGCGTCGGGGAACGCCGTTCTCGGCAACCTGATCGGGACTGACCCAAGCGGGACGACGGCCATCGCCAACGGATATGGCATCGAGATCAACGGCTCCGCGAACAACACGATTGGGGGCACGACGCCCGTCGCGGGGAACGTGATCTCGGGCAATACGTCCGACGGCATCGATGTGGAAGCGGCCGGATCCAGCGGCAACCTCATCGAGGGGAACCTCCTTGGTACGAACGCCGGCCGCGGTCTGCCTCTCGCCAACGGGGGCAATGGCATCACGATCTCGCTGGGGGCGACCAACGACACGATCGGAGGGACCGCCGCCGGTGCGGGCAACGTGATCGCCAATAGTGCGTTGGACGGCGTCGCCGTAACAGGGGGTAACGGAATTGCCATTCTGGCTGACTCCTTCCAAGCGAACGCGGGCATGGGGATCGACCTGGAGCAAAACCCCGGCGCCTCCACGGACGGGGCACTGACCCCCGGGCAACCGAATCAGGGCATGAACGTCCCCGTCTTTTCCTCAGCCGTCTGGAACGGGTCTAGCCTCACCGTATCCGGCTACGTCGGCCAGCCAAACACCGGGGGCGCCGGCTTCGCCAACGATCGCATCGAGGTCTACCTCCTCGACGGTACGGCCGGGGGCAGCCAATCGCAGGGGCGGACTCTGATCGGTGTGCTCACCTCCAGCAGCCAGGGCGCCTTCTCGGGAACGCTGACCGGCGAGGGAATCAGCGCGAGCTCCGCGGTCACCGGCACGGCCACGGCTCCCTCCGACGGCACGTCGGAGTTCGCAACGGCGGTCGCAGCCACCAGCCCAGGTGGACTGATCGCGACAACCACGACGCTCCAGGCATCCACGGCCATTTCGACGTACGGGCAGAAGGTGACCTTCACCGCCACCGTGAACGGGCCGCTCGGGCTCGTGCAGTTCGCCACCGGCAGCGTCACGTTTTATGACGGATCGGTCGTCCTCGGGACCAGCACCGTTTCGGGTGGTACCGCGACGCTCAGCACCACCACGCTTGCGGCGGGAACCGTGGAAATGAGCGCCACCTACAACGGCGACGTGCTCGACGAGGCAAGTGACTCGGCCGCTCTGCCCCAGATGATCAACCCGGCTCCCCTGACGATCACCGCAAACGCCGCCGCCAAAGCGTACGGGCAGAATCTACCCTCCTTCACCGCGAGCTACGCCGGACTGGTCAACGGAGACACCCCCGCAAATCTGAGCTCGACATTCCGCCTGGAGTTCAGCACCGCGGCCAACGCCTCCAGCCCCGCGGGCAATTACTCCTTGAGCCCCTACGGTTTCAACGACCCAAATTACGCGCCGACCTACGTCGCAAGCACTCTCACCGTGACTCCGGCGCCCCTCACGGTGGAAGCCGTGAGTCAAAGCAAGGTCTACGGCCAACCCGCCCCCCTCCTCACCGTCCGTTTTTGCGGCCTCGTCAACGGCGATACCCCGGCCGACCTCACCGGCCTGGTGCTGACCAGCCCCGCCACGCAGTCAAGCCCGGTCGGCACTTACAGGATTACGCCGTCAGGCATCGTGTCAACCAATTATTTCATAACATACGTTGACTCCACACTAACGATCACGCCCGCGCCCCTGACCGTCCAAACCGACAACAGCGCGAGGGTGTACGGGCAACCGAATCCGGCGTTCACGGGTACGATTAGCGGCCTGACCAACAGCGATACGACTACCGCGCTCGGAACGCTCACGTTCAGCACGGACGCGACTCAATCGAGCCCTGTGGGCAGCTACAACGTCACGCCGGGCGGCCTGAGCGACCCGAACTACACGATCTCGTACGCCCCCGGCGCACTGATGGTCACCCCGGCCCCCGTCACTGTCACCGCCGACAACGCGTCCAAGGTCTACGGTCAGCCCAACCCCGACTTCACCGCCACCTACTCCGGACTCGTCAACGGAGACACGCCCCTCGAGATCGGTACGCTCGCGTTGAGCACCACGGAGACCCAGGCCAGTCCCGTGGGCGC
>JARLIH010000508.1 GCA_031291845.1 Isosphaeraceae bacterium
AGGGCGCGGGCAAAAATAAACTCGTCAAGTTTTGGGAGAGCGTGGAGTAATCGTGTAGTTCCATTCACCGTGGAATTTGGCAGGCTTCACATTGAGCTTGGCCATCTGCTCGTCCGTAACTGAGATACCGGTCTCATACTTGGTTTGGTCAATGGCGGCTTTGACGATCAGCCCCTTGGCGGTTCGAGTGGCCGCAATCAGGTTGACGATCACTTGAATACTCACTAGCGGCTTGCCGCGCCAGTTCTGTGTGATGAAGCTGAACAGGCGATGTTCGACCTTGTTCCACTTGCTGGTCCCGGGAGGGAAGTGACTCACCGTCAGTTTCAAGCCCATCTCATCGGCCAGGCCCTGCAATGCGACTTTCCACAGGCGCGTGCGGTAGCCATTGCTGCCCCCGCCATCGGCGGTGATGAACAACTCGGCGGCAGCGGGGAAGCGCTGTGTTCCCATCTCTTGCCACCAGCGGCGAATGCTGGCGGTTGCGAAGTAGGCCGTGTCATGATCGATGCCGACGCTGACCCAGCCTTGGTTGTTGGTCACGTCAAAGACGCCGTAGGGAATCGCCTTGCCCAGTTCCTTGTCTGGGAAGTCGTGAACACGCACCTTTTCCGGCTCGCCTTCGGGACACCATTCTCGACCGCCGTTTTTGAAATCCCCGACTAACTCCTTCTTTTTCGTGTCGACCGAGATCACCGGCTGCCGACGCTTCTGGAACCGCGTCGCCTGCTTGTTGATGAACTCGAACTGAGCATTGCGATCTGGATGTTGGTTGCCTTCGCGCGTTTTCCGGTTGGCTTGCAGGCTGTAGCCGGCTTCATGGAGCAGCCATGCCACCGTGCGATAGCCGACTCGATGCCCCTGGCTTGTCAGTTCCGTCGCCAAACGACGTGTGCTCTTGCACGTCCAGCGCAATGGCGACATCGGATCGCCCCGGGTCAAAGGCTCCAACAACGACTCCAAAGCGATGGGCAACGTCTCGTCCGATTCTGTCAATCGCTTGCGTCCCGCCCCGACGTGTCGCAAACGAGTTGTCACCGGCTCGTCCGGGTGGCTCTCACGATATTCCAGTTCTCGGAGTCCCGCGGCGATGGTGTCTCGCGCCAAACCCGTGGCCGTGGCGACTGCCGTAACGCCTCCGTACCCGTAGTCCCGCGCCTCCGCCGCTGCCCACTGTCGTCTCGACCGCTCATCCAGAACAGCATCGAGCGCCAGATACTTCACGCGGATCCGTTCAATAACAGTTGCATCCTGCATGGTCCCAGAGCATAACACTCTTAGCCCCACCGTAAAGATGAACTTGACGACTTTATTTTTGCCCGCGCCCTTACTCCTTCCAGATCTCTCGGCAATGGATTCAGACGCTGTCGTCCGCGAATGTCCCGATCCAGTACTCCGGTAGTCCCGGGCCCATCGCCGCGCTTCTCCCGCAGGCGGGGGCCGGCCCGCTCACCTATGGCATGGTCAAGCCGGTCTCGCAGCTTGGATCCGAACAACTGTCCGCCGGCCAGTTGGCCAAGAACGCGGACGGGTCGCTCACGTTGTGGATCGGGCCATCACTGCCGCAGGGCGCTCCCGCGTCGAACTGGATTCCCACACCCTCCACCGCCTACTTCAACACCATCTACCCGAACGAGACGGTCAGCACGGCCTTGCAGGTCATTCTTCGCATGTACTACCCGACGCCGGGAAACGAGCCGCCCTCCATCCTTCCGTACAAGGCTGGGTCCACACGTTTGCCCGAGAGCTACATACCTCCCACCTTACAATTGGTCAGCGAGAACGGCTAGGAGACCGTGAGGGGGAACCGACTCGATCCGATTCCTTCCGATGACGAGCCAGGCCGCTGTGCAACGGCGTCGAGCGCCATTGGCACCGCGGCCAAGTCGTACGGGAGGTAAAGCGGGTGGCTCGGCTCTCCCAACCTCGTCAACCTCAGGCAGAATGGAGTCACGCCGAGGCTCCGAAGGATCTGCAGAACAGTCTCCCCCCGGTCCTGGTGCACTCCGTGATTGCCCCAGGCGCAGACGACGAGCGCCGCCTGGCGGGCGGCGACAGCGATCGCTTCGTCGTTGGAGAGACCCACCGGTTCGTCGTCCGTCACCACGCTGGCCGGTTCCGTGGCGCACAGCGCGAACAGGTTGGTGACGATCAAGCCGTCGAACCCCCACCGCAAAGTGCGCCGGCGACAGCGCGCGATCGTGGCATCATCGCGGGTCTCGTCGGCCGTGGAGGGGTTAAGCATCACGAAGTTACACAGCGGTCGACCAGCACCCCACGTGCGCCAGAGCGCGTAGCGGTAACGCCGGTCGCCGCTGAAGCGGGCACCCTGCGAGTGCATCGTTCGCGCCGATCCGCAGCGCACTACTTCGCCGGTGCGAAAGCGGCCTTCATCCCCTCCCGCATCTCGTCGGGCGTGAGGTCCTTGATGTGCGTCGCGAGCGACCATTTGTGACCGTATGGATCAGTCACGATGCCGTAGCGGTCGCCCCAGAACATGTCCTGCGCCGGCATCACGACCGTGGCGCCGGCATCCTCGGCCTGCTTGATCGCGGCGTCGACGTTTTCGACATAGTGGTGGATTGTGACCGGCGTGCCTTTCAGGCCCGTGGGAGACGACGACTTGCCGCCGCAGAATTCCGGGAAATCATCGACGAGGAACACGAAACTGTGACCGATGCGAATCGCCGCGTGCATGATCCTGTGGCCGTCGGGCGCCGGCATACGGTGGATTTCCTCGGCTCCGAAGGCCTTCTTGTAGAACTCGATCGCCTCGGAGCAGCGCTCGCACACCAGGTGCGGAATCAAGTTCTCATGCCCGGCGGGAATCGGTTGGGTGGACTTGCTCATGGCCATCTCCTTGAAAATCGATTTGAGAGTCGTTGAACAAAAACAACCTTGCTATTGCTCGGTCCGAATCACCGTCCTCGGCAGCCGGCGAGTTCCCGTCACGATTGGTCGTAGGCCTGCTTGAGCGCGCGGATATCGAGTTTCTTCATGGTCAACAGCGCCTTCATGACGCGCCCCGATTTTTCCGGATCAGGATCGTTCAGCAACTCGGGCAGCAAGGTTGGAACGATCTGCCACGACAAACCGAACTTGTCCTTCAACCAGCCGCACTGGACCTCGCTGCCTCCCGCGGCCAGCTTTTCCCAGTATACATCCACTTCCTCCTGCGTCTGACAGTTCACGACAAATGAGATGGCCTCCGTGAACTTGAAGTGCGGTCCTCCGTTGAGGGCCACGAACACTTGCCCCTGGAGCTGAAACTCCACGGTCATCGCTGAGCCAGCCGGACCGGGACCAGCCTCGCCGTAGCGGACCACCTTGAGAACCTTCGAGTCCGGAAAAATCGACGTGTAAAAGGCCGCCGCCTCCTCCGCCTGGTGATCGAACCACAAAAAGGGCGTAATCTTTTGGCTCGGCACGGCCTTCTCCTGTGTCTGAGCGTACCCGTGAGAGGCGAGACTCCTCTCCACCACTCTCTAGTCGATCCAGAAGAATGCCAATCGACGAGTATCCCCGAAAAAACAAAAAAAGATCGAGACGACACGCACAAACCGGCTCCGTCGACGGGGTTGCGTCAACGTCAACGCCGGACGCCCAAGTCGTCCAGAGGCCGACGATGGCAGTTTTGGCCTCGATACCACGACCCAAACGCCGGCGATCTGCGGGGTCGACGGGACAGTCGGTCCGACACACCGAAGCAAGAACCAGATAAAGAGTCCCGACGCGTTTCCGGACCCTCCACGGATCGTGCCTGTCGTCAGTCCGCGCAGTCTTCCAGGACTAGCCCCGGGATTTGTCGAACGTGGCGCGGGTAGTGTCTGACGAACATAATTCGATGCGTAAGTGAGACGCTGGCGATCCGCAAGATGGATATGGGCCACACGTCGTCGTATACTGAGCAACCTGCGGTGTCCTGCCACGGAGGAAGGACGTTTGGAAGCCGTCCTCCAGGCGCCTGTGGGAGGCAAGAACGACCATGCGTGCGCTGGGGATTATCATCGTGCTCGGTCTGGCGTCGACGGTCATCCGTGCGCAGGAGGCCATGCCGGTCAAGACCGTGGCGTTGATTAAGGAAGCCACGACGTTTATTCGGACCAGCGTCGATTCCGACGCCGACGGGCCCGTCTTGTCGGGCTCCGGTTTCCTGGTCCGGACCGATGGTACGACCGGCTACATCGTCACGAACGCGCATGTCCTCACGCCTTCAGCCGGCAAGCCAACGTTTGCATCACGGCCGACGACGAAGGTCTACTTCCGGAGCGGCATGAAGTCGGAGTCCAGGGCCGTGGCCGAGGTCGTCGCCAACGCGCCCGAACGCGATTTGGCGCTCCTCAAGGTCACGAACGTCGCGGACCTTCCCAGGCCGATCGCGCTGAACGCCGACACCGAGCCCTTTGAGACGATGACAGTCTACATCTTCGGCTTTCCGTTCGGTGAAAAGCTGGCGATTGGAAAGCGGAACCCGCCGGTGAACGTGGGCCGGGGTCAGGTCTCGAGCATCCGTAAGAACGATGACGATCGGGTCACATCGATCCTACTCGACGGCGCACTCAACCCAGGGAACAGCGGCGGGCCGGTGGTCGATAGCCAGGGGCGGCTCGTGGGTGTCGCAAGGGCGACGATCCGGGGCGCCAACATCGGCTTCGCCATTGCCGTTCCCGAGCTCCTCGCCGAGCTCAACGGTCGGGTCGACGGGGCGGCCCTCGCCTTCGAGGCTCTTGAAGACGGCGTTCTCCAGGCCAAAGTCGAGGTGTCGCTCCTCGACCCGCTCGCCAGGCTCAAGTCCGTCTGGTTGCTCTACACGCAGGGCGACGCGAAGTTCTCGCGTAAGAAGCGCCCGAAACCCGCCCCGGAGGGGGCGGATCTCGATGAAGACGGTCCGTTCGCGCGCTCGACGCGGAGTGTTGAATCGGATTTCGTCTTCGGCCCGGTCGAACACGCGCAAACAGTTCCGCTGAGCATCGACAACCTCCGGGCCGCCGCCACGCTCAAGGTCCCTGTCACGGGTGCTGACATTGTGCTGTGGTGCCAAGCCTCGTTCGTCGACGGCTCCGGCACGACGATCCACGCGAAGCCCAGCCGCTACCTCGTCAGCGCGGCCAGACCGCGCGGGAACGGCGCGAACCGGCCGGCCGGCACGACGTTCTGGGGCGAGGTGGTCGACCCCGATGGCGACTGCGCTCTGAAGCTGCAAGACGGCGATCTCGTCTACGAAGTGCCGGGGACGTTGCACGACCTCAACGTCGATGTGGGCAGCAACAACGGCCCGCGCGTCGTGCAGGAAGTCGATGGGGACTTCACCGCCCTGGTCAAGGTCACGGGGAGCTTCGAGCCCGGCCCGGTTCGGACCGGGCCCAAGAGCGTTCCGTACAACGGCGGCGGACTGCTTCTTTGGTGGGATGAGGGTAACTATATCCGGCTCGAGCGTGCTGCAATGTACCGCAATAACCGCGTCGTCGGCTTTCTTGCCTTTGAAAGCCGCGAGCAAGGGACGCGCGCCAAGGTCCACAATAAAGGGGGGCTCGACCCGCGCCAGGACCTGTGGCTGCGCCTCGAGCGCCGGGGCAATTCCGTCGTGGGGTCGCTGAGCCAGGACGGAAGCACGTGGGACAAGCTCGAGCCGATGGAAGTCGAGTGGCCCGCCAGGCTCAAAGTTGGCACCGACGTCATCAACTCGTGCGGCGACTCGATGTCGGTTCGCTTCCAGGGCTATGCGCTGACCAAAGTGAGAGACCAGGCGCCCGCCGAGAAGCGCTGACGACGCTCTCGGTAAAATATCCGCGAAGCAGTTACTTGGTTGTTGATTTCGCCCTCCACGGCGATTAAGGGTATAAGGCTCGTACGGGTCGGCAATCAAAATCATATACGGGGAGAGTTACGGTAATGATTGTCCAGGGGTTGGTCCTTGTGCTGGCGGCGGGCTTCGCGGATGCCGCGGACAATGCGAACCGGTGGGTGGCGCACACGTCGCGGGACGGGAACTTCGTGGTCGATTTTCCGGGAAAGCCGACGAAGACTTTCACGCGGCAGGTGCGATCGCGATCGGGTCAGGTCCGATTGGTCATCGTCCAGTGCAACACGCCGGACGTGCTGTACACCGCGGAGCGGATCGAGATCCCCTTCCCGGCGGGGCTCAAGCCGGCCGACCTTGAAGCTATTCTCGACTACTGGCGCGACGACCTCGCCAATGATTTCAACGGCAAGGTCGTGACCCAGAAGAAACTCCGGCTCGACTCGGGGGCGTACGGGCGGGACTTTACCGTCGAAGGACGGCCGGTCGAAAAGCAGGGGCTGGCCACAATCCGGGTCCGCGAGTACCTCTCGCAGAAGGTGCTTTACAGGCTCGTCGCCGTGACCGCGGCGGATCGCGAACTGCCCGACGACGTCGGTCACTTCTTCGCGTCGTTCAGCCCCGGGACGACCCGCACGAAGAAAGTCGGCCCGCAACCCGAGCCGGCGGGCAAACCGCTCGGCGACTGGGGGCTCGCGATCGACCCGGACAGCGACTGCAAGCTCAACGATAAGGGGGACGTGCTCGAGATCGAAATCCCTAACACGCACCACGACCTGAATGCCGACAACAACAAGCTCAACTCCCCGCGCGTTATGCGCGAAGTGACGGGCGACTTCAGCATCACAGTGAAAGTGGGAGGCGCTTTCAAGCCGAGCGCCAAGTCGACCAATCCCAAGGCCGTTTCCTACATCGGCGGCGGGATCGTCGTCTGGCAGGATTCCGACAATTACATCTTTCTCGGACGCGCGGCGATCAACCGCAACGGCAAAATCAGCGAGTTCGCGGCCTTCGAAGAACGCGAGTGGGGCACCCGAGGGGCCCTGAATAACCGCGGAATCGATCCTGGTGGTATTTCTCTTCGCGTCGAACGGCGCAATAACCGGATCCTTGGCTACACCAGCAAAGACGGCAAGACTTGGTCGCGGCTCGACCCGATGGAGACGAGCTATCCGGCGACGCTCAAGGTCGGCCTGTACGCGATCAACGGATGCACCGACCCGGTCACCATCCGGTTTGAGGATTTCCAGTTCACGGAAGGGAAAGGCAATGCCAAGGCCAAGCGCCGTTAAGCCTTGACCCAATGAAGCCGCAAGTCGCCTCAGGGACGTCGCCGATCAGTTTGGTGTGCACCACCTTACGAACCTCGCAAGTTGCCCGGCACGCTGAATGGGCCCGCGTTCTTGGTCCTGGCCCAAAACGACGACAACATGCCTCCCCCTGCTCTGTCTGCGAGCAAACGGCTCCTTCACGGCGCGACTGGTCAACCGACAATCTCCGCGGCGCAATAACGCGTCTGTGCCCCGGGCCGGCGTCAAGGTCCGTGCCAGGACCGACCCCCGTTCGTCAACCCGCACGATGGGAGCTGAGAGCCCACTGCCTGTCCCAATCCCAATCAATCGAGTTGCGGGCCTTCGCTTCGCGTTCCTGACAACATGCGAATTTGCAGGGTTTCGCAGCCGACTTCTCCATGGTGAACTGGTCTCTTTCCGCCCCGGTCTTGGCCTATTGCGCCTCTTGCACAGCGTGATCGGCCACCGCTAGACTGCCCTTCGATGGTTGACACCTTGTTGCCTGCCAGGAGGTGGAAGTATGTGGCACCCGTGTCGGTGGCGCGAACGGCTCATCCTCCTTTCTTCGGTCGTTCTCTGCGGGTGTCTCCCTGACGACATCGTCTGGCTCCAGGACTCCGGCGGCTTCGTCTTTTCAAGCCCGAGATCCTCCGGCTCATCCGACGGCGCCGAGATCCAAAGCGTCTTCCACTACGATGTGAATAAGAAGACGTTACACGTCGTTATCCCCCCGGGCGCAATGCATAGAACAACCCGGCCCGGAGTTCGTCTCGACGGTCAACGCATTGCCGTGGCGCAACTTTGGACTCGGGGCGACGACCTCTTCGTGCACGTGCACACCGTCGACCTCGGCGGTAAGGTGGACGTCTGGTCCGAGCCCTACAGGATTACGAATCCCATCTTCGGCTGGGGCGAGGATCCGCGAAAAAAAGAGAATCGCCACGGATCATTCCAGGTCCAGGAGGCCGCCGTCGCGTGGACACGCGACGGCCGGCGCCTTCTTGTCAGCCACTCGGGGGGCCAAGCGCAATACGATTTCAAGAACCACACTTTTCGGGAATACGACACCTCGGATAACCCGCTCCTTCCAATTGACCCGCTTCTTCCCGACGGCAGCGGCTTCCTGGCAGTCTTTCCCTGGGATGCCCCACCGGGCGAACCAGGATATGTGTCGATGCTGAGAAACCTGGTTGCAGTCAGGTGGGAGGGCGAAAAGCGCACGCTCCGGCTTGACCCGGAGTTGGCCGCGACGCTCTCAAAACTCGAGAAAGAGAATGAGCAAGCGTTCTTGAAGGGGACGAGGCGTAACCCCTACTTCCGGCGGCGAGGCTCCTGGCAGGATGGGATCGGAATCGTCCCGTACCGGCGGGGCAACGTGGTGATCGACCCCAAGGACCTGACCGTTACTTACCGGGACGACCCCGCTGCCGCTCGCCTTTGGGACTGGGCCGAGCGCTCTCGCGTTGACGCAATGGTGCCCCTCGGGGACGGCCAGGTGACCATCGCCCTGCGCAGTGCAGAGGTCGCCGTTTGCAAGCCTCAGTCCGGTTGGAAAGTGCTTGCGAGCGGAGTCCAGGACGCCGACTTTTTCCCGTCACCGAACAAAGAGCTGGCAGCAGTTCGGTGCCGCATGTCGAACGGCGTCTTCCGCATTATTGTGGTCGATCGGAACGGCGAGACGATAGGCGAGTTCGACACGCTCTAACCCCAACGCCTTTCGACTGCACGAAGTCCGGCCCCCAAGAAGGTGTGCGGGACCGTCAGTAACGGCCCGCAACGCCCCCGCGCCATTGACATTGAATACCGTTTGCGGGCCGGTTACTCGGTGACCTTGCCGTTGATGCTGAAGCTGAAGGCCGGCGCATTCAACGCCTGAGTGCTCGTAATGGTTCCGTTGCCAGTGAACCCCATGAACTGGTTCGTGCCGCCGGTAATGGTGAACGTCCCTTTGAAATGGGACACCTTGCCCTGGGTGGAACTCCCTTTGACGGCCAGGTCGAGCGTATTGCTGCCGGAATGGAGGACCACGACCGCCTGGCCCGAGGATGGGATCGTGATCGTGCCGGTGAAGTTGCCCAGGATCGTCGAGTTGCCCGTGACAGTTGCGGCTGACCGGGAACTGTAGGTGGCCGTACCACCGCCGTGCAGGGCGACCGTTTTTGCATGCTTGGCCAGGTCGTGGATCGCGCTTCCACCCAGCCCGGCGCTCGGCGTCTCGCGCTGCTCCAAGCGTTCAAATTCGAACCGACGACGGACCGTACGCTTCACCATGGGGGTTGACTCCGTTCAACAAGCCGAGCAAGTCATCTTGTAAGGGCCCAACCCGGGGCCCTCGCGGGTTCAAGATGATTCGTAGTGAAATCGACGGCGTGTCGGAACAAAGTCAACATAGAAAAGGTGACACGTTTGGGAGTGGATTCCGGTTCCGCGAATCTTTCCGGAAATGAGGTGTGCCAGGACCCTTGACGGCTCCTTCGTGCCCGCTGACAAAGCAGTGCCCGGGCTCCCGATCTTCCCCTTTGGCATCGATGTCGTAAGGTGTTGCATCTGCAAGAACGGGCAGTAAGATGTTTCAGGCGCTCATCGACCGGTCAGTTGAGCCCGCTTACGCGCAATCAGAAATACAATAATGTAGTCTTATAATGCGTAAAACAAAACGTCTTATAATCTTAACGATGCTTGCTCTAACCGCCGGACGGTGTGGGCCAAATGCACTACTTGGATCTTCCGAAGGGGGCGAGGACCCTGGGCGCCGCCTCCCCCTCGCGAAGGAAGTACCCTCGGTCGGCCTCAAGGTCTCGGTAGGTGTCAACCCGGCCGGACGGCCAGCGCACCTCGATCGAGTCGACCCGCTTGAGGGCGCCGAGGCCGAAGTGGAGCCTTGGGTCGCCGGCGGACTGGTAGCTGCCGCCACCGACGCGCTGGGCTACCTGGCGTCGGCCGCCGCTGTTGAGGGTGACGCGGGCCCCGACGGCGTCCCGGTTGGAGGCCGTCCCTTCGAGCCGGAGCATCACCGAATGGCCTCCGGCGGTCCGGTTGTGGATGAATGCGAGCGGCCCGTTCTGGGATAGGATTAGCAGGTCGACGCGGCCGTCGTTGTCGAGGTCACCGGCGGCCAGGCCACGGCCGACTCGGGGGACGGTCCACGGCGAACCCGCCCCGGCGCTGACGTCCTTCAGCCGGCCCCCCTCGACGCCGATCAGCAACTGGGCCGGCATCGCGTAGGGGAAGTCGGGCCGCTCGTCGAGGACGTGACCGTTGGCGGTCGCCAGGTCGAGCCGGCCGTCATCGTTGACGTCAAGCAGGGCGGCTCCGAACCCGAGCAGGAACCGGCTCGGCGCCGCCAGCCCGACGGAATCGGTCTGGTCGTCGAACATCCCGCGCCCCAGGTTTCGGAAGAAGGTCGTCGACTCGCCGTAGAAGTTGGTGACCGCCAGGTCGAGCCGGCCGTCGCCGTCCAGGTCTCCCGCGGCGACCCCCATACCCGCCTGGAACGCGCCCTCGGCGTTGCAGCCGGCGCCGGAGGCGATCCCGACTTCCTCGAACTTGAGGCCGCCGAGATTGTGGTACAGGGCATTGGCCGTCGCGTCGTTGGCGACGAACAGGTCGACCTTGCCGTCGTCGTCGAGGTCGGCGGCGACGACTCCCAGCCCGCGGCCTTCGTGGTCGACTACCCCCGCGTCGGCCGTTACGTCCACGAACCGCCCTCCGTCGTTGCGGAACAGGTGGTCGGGGAGTGAGGCGAACAGGTGGGGCATGCAGTAGCTCGGCCGCTGGCTGGCGTCGCCCTGGCCTCCCAGCGCGGGGGCTCGCCCGCAGACCTTGGGGTGCTCGGCGTCCCAGTCGAGGTAGTGACAGACGTAGAGGTCGAGGTCGCCGTCGCCGTCGAGGTCGGCGAAGGCCGCGGACGTCGGCCAGTCGCGCTCGCCCCCGAGGCCCGCGCTTGAGGTCACGTCGGCGAAGGTGCCGTCCCCCTTGTTGCGGTAGAGGGCATAAGACCGCCAGCGGGTCACGAACACGTCGGGATGCCCGTCATTGTCGATATCGCCGACGGCCACCCCATGACCATAGCCCCGGCGCAGCGCGGCGAGACCCGATCGGGCCGTGGCGTCCTCGAACGTACCATCCCCTTTGTTGCGATAGAGCCGGTCCCCCGCCCCGGGACGGTCGGCGACCGGGGGAAACGTCCCCCCCTGGACGACGTACACGTCGAGCCAGCCGTCGCCGTCGTAGTCGAGCAGACCTACGCCGCCGCTCATCGTCTCGGGAAGCTGCCGGAGCGGAGACTGGCCGCTGTCGAAGACGAACTGCAAGCCAGCCGCTTCTGCGTCGTCGAAGAAGTCGGGACGGACGACTGGTGGCGACGTCGCGACCGTTGCGGCAACCGCGTCCGCGCCGCCGGGTCCGAAAAAGCGTTTGGCGAGCGTCTCCCCGGCCACGCGCCGGGGTTCCTTGGGCCGAGGCCGGAGCCGCCCCCTCGCCTCGGCGATGACCGGATCCCCCGGCGCCTGGCGCATTGCCAAGGACCACCAGCCATCGGCCTCGAACCAGCGCCCGAGCGACTCGGCCAGCCCGGCCAGCTCGTCGTACGAGCCGGTGGGCACCTGGTCCTTCAGCCTCCAGCGATAACGCTCCCTGGCGCGGTCGGTGTCGGCCTTGCGGCGGCGGAGCTCGGCTGCGCGGTCCCGTTGGCCCTCCTCCCAGGCCAGCGCCGCGAGTCGGTCCAATGCGTGCGAGTCGTAAGGAGACCGTTCGATCACTTCCTCCCAGGCGAGACCCTCACCCCGCGGGTCCCCCTCGCGTGCAGCTAGCCACGCGCGCAGGGCCAGAGCCTCGACCTCGGTCAGCTCATTGGCCGGCATGCGGTGCAAGGCGAGCCTGGTCTCCCCGACGCTGCCCGAGGCGCGCGCCCACTCAAGCCGGGCGCGCCAGACCGCGGCATCGTCGGGCCGTCGCGTCAGGCAAGCGTCGAGGTCGCGCGCCGCCGCGTCGAACCGACCCTCCTGGATCGCCAGGTTCGCACGCGCCAACCAGACCCGGTCGTCGTCCGGCGCCTGGCGCGATGCCCAATTGACCAGCGTCCGAACCATCTCGACGCGCGGGGGCGTGCTGTCGATCATCCAGAGGTCGCGGAGCGTGGCCGCACGGGGTTGCGCAGGGGCCCACCCCGCCTCGATCAGCCGCCGCATCGCCTCGCGCCGACCCTGCCAGAAGTAGAGCTGCGCGAGCGCCTGGCGCGCCTCGGCGATCGCCGCGCCGGGCCGGCCGACCAACCGTTCCAGGATCACTTCCGCCTCGGCGAACCGCCCCAGGTCGCTCATGAGCGTGCGCGCGCGTTCCAGCGCCGCGACGGTCCCCTTGGGCGCACCCGGGGCCACGCGTGCCCAGGCGGCAACCGCCTGCTCGTGATACCCCTCCGCCCGCGAGCAGACGCCGAGCCAGTAAGCGGCCTCGGGGTCGGCCGACCACTGCGGCGAGAGCCCCGCCAGCCAACGCCTCGGCGCCTCGTAGCGGCCCGAGGCCGCCTCCTGCCTCGCCCAGTCCAGACCTGCTTCGAACCGCCACATCGCGACGAATCGCCACGTACCCCAGGCCAGCGCGAGCGAACCGGCGGCCAGGCACCCAATGACGAGCCACCGCCTCGGATCAAGCACCAACCGTTTTCCGACCCCATGCGGATGGTCCAAAGGATCGCGTCTCTCGTGCCTGGTCGGCCGTCGATCTTCGATGGGCGGCCCACGAGACGATTTTGGTCCGTTCCTCCTATCCGCGGAGGCCTATCGATTATTAGCCCGCCGAACGATCGAACACAATATTCCGCCAATCGGTCCGCCCCGACAACTCGTTTGGGATCATGCGAGCAATCTGCCGCTTTCCGAGGAACCCTTGCGCGATTTACTGGCAACCCACCGACCTCGCAACGAATTCGTTCCCTGCCTGTTCGCGCCCCGCGAGGCTGTTCATTTCCGTTCGTCTTGAGCCGATCACTTTCATAATATAATACGTCTATTATATTCTATATTCACAACGCAAACGCTCTCTTCCAAAGCAGATCGGTAACAGGACAGTCAGGGGCCCAGATGGGTGCAGTCGCGCTGATCGCAGCCTTCGAAGGCGTCGGCCAAGACCCTGGGCATTGCACTCGATCCAACGCCAGCGGGGTTCGAAAACCGCGGTTGGCACGACGTGTGAGTAAGGGGGAGCGAACGACTCCGCCACCCGGACGAAGGAAGAAGCTGCGTCCGAGGGCAATCGGCTCGTCTCTCAGGGCCGACGGTGGGGCACCCGCGCAATCCCAGCCGCCATAGACCGCCTCTCCTGTATGACTCACCTGGCGGAGCACCCGCACAATCCCAGCCGCGATAGACCGCCCTCCCGATACGACTCACCCCCCAAGGATGGTAAGTGGCTTATCGATCTCTGACTTCTATCATTCTTCAAGAGATTGGAGTTCGCCCATGAGGCAGCGACGCGGTTTCACGCTGATCGAGTTGCTGGTGGTGATCGCCATCATTGCGGTCCTGATCGCGCTGCTCCTGCCCGCCGTGCAGGCGGCGCGTGAGGCTGCGCGCCGGGCTCAGTGCGTCAACAACCTCAAGCAGTTGGGGCTGGCTGTCCACAATTACCTCTCGAGCAACAACGTCCTTCCGCCCCAGTCTAATTATCCGACCTCGACGGCCTTCGGTTCCGGCTTCTGCTGGAGCTGGTATGCCTCGATCCTGCCGCAGATGGAGCAGCAGGTCATCTACAACGCGATCAATTTTGGCCCCGCGCCCGACGGTGCTCAGAACACGTCCGCGGGATATAATCAAATTAGCACCTTGGTCTGTCCCTCGGAAAGCGTGTCGCAACGTCCAGGGTTTCCCTGGGGCACCTCGAACTACGTGGGCAACTATGGCGGCCCGGGAATGCTCGCCCCCTACTCCGGCACGATCGTGCCCACGATCGACTACGGCTCGTGGGGAGGCTCCGTCGGGCCCGTCGGCGTGCAGGGGATTACCGACGGGACCTCGAACACCGCGCTCTTCAGCGAGCGGCTTATCGGCATCGGGTCGAACCCGTCGTTCACTGTGAGCTCGAACAACGCGAAGCGCGGTATTTTCGCCGGCACGATCTCGACGGCGACGCCGCTGTCGGGCGGTGCGCAGGCCCTGGCCTTCGTCCAGGGATGCAAGGCCATCCCCAACACGACGATGTCCACGGACACGTACTGGATCGGCTACAACTGGTTCTACGGGTTTCCGCCGCACGTCGTCCTGACCAACTACCATCACGTCCTGCCGCCGAACAGCATTCATTGCGCCAATCCGGCCGACCCCTCCCCCTTCTATCAGTTCATCAGTCCGAACGGGGGTGCCTCCGCCAACAGCAACCACTCGGGCGGCGTCAACGTGGGCTTCACCGACGGCTCGGTCAAATTCATCAAGGACACGGTCAACATCCAGACGTGGTGGGCACTCGGCAGCCGGAACCTCGGCGAAGCGATCAGTTCCGACTCCTATTGAACCGGCCCAGGCGGATCCCACGAACCGAGCGCGTCGACGGCAGACGCGGCTTTCACCCTCCGGCAACGGCCAAAGGACCACCGATGCGAAAGTTCCAGGCTGGAGTCATCCCTTTGTTCATGGTTGGGGTCTTCTCCGGGTGCGGGGGCAGCGACCTGACGGCGACTGCGAAGGCCCTGCCCGCAACTCCCCCGGTCCCCGCGAATTCGGATCAGATGAAGACCCAGATTCAGGACATGTCGAAGACCATCAAGGCCAAGGCCTCAGCGCCTCGCAAGCCGGGCGCCCCGCTGGCGCCCCCCCGCCCCCCTGGCACCTGACGTAGCGATCACCCGCCGAGCTTGCCGTACGATCGTCGACCCCCCGCCCCTCCTCTGCGCCAGTACCCTCGAATATGGGGAACGAGACAGGGACGCAGCTAGGGAACTTGCTGCGTCCCTGTTTCGCTCCCCTCCGTGACGCGTCGATCGTTCCCGACTCCGAGTCCTTGGAGAGCCGACTTTACAGTCTGTTCAGGGTTAGTACTGGTCCGCCCCGACGATCTCGCCGCCAGCTCGCGTTGCCAATGCCTGGAAGACTTGCGGGGCCAGCGTTTCCCTGACGAACCGGACCGAGCCGTCGCAGACCAGGAATTGGCACCCGCCAGCGTGCAGACTCGCGAAGCCATCCGCTCCCTGGTGATTCGGGCTATTCCCGCTGGGGATATCCCCGCTCACGATGTCGGATGAAGGGCCGGTTCTGCCCATGACGAGGAACATGAGCCCGACGCAAGATTTCACGGGCCACCCTGCTTCGGTGCAAAGGGGGGCGGGTGTTGAATGGCTCCCGAAGACCCCGGACCAGGCAGCGTCGGCGAGGTTGCGCGAACGCTCGCCGATCAACAAGGTCGTACCCGTCCCGTCGCTAACATCACCGATGGCGACCCGGCTGTTCGGGTAAAGTACGCCGGTGCCGTCGATCGGCGACTGAGAGGAGTCCATCCATCCTGCCGAGGCGATATAGTGGCCGGGAGAGCCAAAGAGAAGAGCCGAATCATACCCCAGGCGAATCGGCCCCTCACCGCCGCCTGCGCTCGGGCAGAGAAATATCGACATGCTGACCTGCATCACGGTCCTGTTTGCTTTCAGGCCAAGCATACCGCGGCTCCCCACCACCGGCTCACCGTAGCCCAGGTCGAAGTTCGCGGCGTCGTACACGGGCCTCTGTTCCAAGTAGGGTAGGATGAGCGCTCCCCATGCCCAGCCCGCGCCGAGTTCGAGATCGGGCAGGACATCCGGGGCCAGATAGGCCGGCGGGAAGCTGTGCCATACATCATGATATCCGTGTATGGCCAGGCCGATCTGCCTCAGGTTGTTCTGGCACTGCATCCGGCGCCCCGCTTCGCGCGCTGCTTGCACGGCGGGCAGGAGTAGGCCGATCACGAGCCCGACGATGACGATGACCGCCAGCACCTCGATCAAGGTGAAGGCCCGTTTTCCCCGCGATCGGTGACGTTGGCACATGGCAAGTCCCTCTGCCGGCGACGATGGGCCCAAAGCAGTCCAGTGTAGGGTATGATGTCCCTTGGCCGTGTCAATCCGAATCCCGCCGGAGAATCACAAGGGCTGAGTGCCACCTTGGCCCTGTGGAAGTGAAGCGGCGACGCCGCTCGATCTCGACTCTCGCAGCGTCCCCGTTTTGCTCCCTGGTATCTCTCACACGATGGACGCGTGCCGAGCACGGAGCCGGGGATGTCCTCTCCGTCACTGTCACCGTATTCACAGTGGCTCGAGCAACCTCTCTGCTGACTTGGCGATCTTCATCCGGTCGCCCTCGCGCACGTCCTCGTATTGGATGAGCTTCATGTCCGTGGGGAGCTCGACGGAATAGAGATAAAGCGGAAGCCAAGCGCGACAAACCCCGCCGATCTCCACCACGACTCGCGGTTCCTGCTCAGCCGGGGCGGAGATCAACGAGAAGTCTCCCTAAAACGAGTCGGCGTCAGCTCAATTTGCCAGCGGCAAATTGAACTGACGCCGATTTCTGGCGACCGGCGGCTGAGAGCACCGCCGAAATTCACAACACTCAATTGAAGCCGAACTTGACATAGACATTATCAGAAGAATAAGAGAGCCGCTTCCAAAGGAAGTCATTATAGAGGCCGGGATTGACGGTTGTGTCCGAGCGAAGCCTGACGGAAAGGTAGAAGGGGCCGCTCCCCTTTCCCGGTGTCACGTCGATTACCTTTCGATTCTTATCTGCTGTCGTGAAGTACGCCCGCGCCAGTTCTCTTTCGATTGAGTGAAACGGTTGGTTGGGGTCCGGCTCGTATGCGATGACCGTGATCACATGCCCGTTGTAACCTCCAAAAGTCTCGAGACCCTCGGTCTCCAAAACGAGCGAGACCTTGGCCTCGTCGGTGTTGGACGGGTCGAAGCGGACGACCCTGATTGGGAGCTCGGCGCAAATTCCCGAATATTGGGCATCGCCATAGATTCCCGGGTCGTCACCGAGATGGATTTTGCCTCGCCAGATCATCACCGGTGCGCTCTGCGCGGCCTTTTTTTCGGGTGCATCCTTTCTCTCCGCGCCCTGATTGGGACTCGCGTTTTCCGCCGCCGGAGCAGCGAGCATCGCGTAACTTAGCGCAGCGATTCCGAGAGCGAAGGTTCGACGCATTTTCAAGTCCTCGTGACGACTACCGAGACTTCAAAGGGCTAAGACCGGGCAACAGGGCTTGGGTGCGCTCACGAACCAAGTGCCTGATTGGCGCGACACTTGCTGCCAGACACGCCACTAGCGGGACGGGCGATCTTCGAATCCGCAAACCTCCGTTCAAAGCGACCAGCTCCGCGAAGCGAACGTGGTACGCGTTGAATCCTATCGGCGGTTTTCCGACAGCACGGCGGTTGGGCTGTGAGGCTCATGAGGGCACCCAGCGGAATCAGTCCAACAGTCCGCCGAACCCTTGTCAACTAAAAACAGAGAAATCGACCAGGCGCAAAGGAGGCCTGGATACATCAAGGGGGCGCGTCTCCTTACTCTTACTCCAGACTCTCGATCGCAGCGGAGAGCGCTTCGGCACCAGTCGACGAACCCAGGCGCCTCATGCTCGAGCGCAGGGCGTTGCGTGTTTCGCGGCGACACCGTCGGTACGTCTCCTCGAGTCCAGCATCCGACGAGTGTGCCAATGTTTCCGAGAAAAGCACTTCGAGGGTTTTAATGAGCTGCTGATTTTTCGCCCGAATCACCGGCGAAACCATACGTTGAAACTCTCTCTGGTCGAAGTGTGCGAAGATAGTCCTGGTAACGGGCCACAGCCACGTCAGATAGCTCCAGGAGCGATCTTTAAAGCGGCTGATCGCGCGATCTGCGAAAGATTCCTTGCCGGCAGGCGACTCCTGGAGCTCTCGCTCCGAAGGTTCCTGGTAGGTCTCCGCCAGGAAGGTTCCGGAGTAAGGAATTAGTTCGTTCATGTTGTATAAATGCAGAAAAGGGTTGTTACTCGCTGCCTGCTTCAAGCCGTCCAGGTTCTCGCTCAGTTCCTCAAGACTGGTGCTCCTATCGAAAGCGATAAAGCCGATTTGCGCAAAAATGCGTAGCTTCTTCAGCACGGCCAGCGCTCGCTTGTTCGTATCCGCAGACACTCCCTTTTTCCACCGGCGAAGAGCACGATCCGAAAACGACTCAATACCGACGTAAATCGTGTTTAGACCCGATTTTTTGAGTTCGCGCAATAGAGATTCGTCGATATTCTCTGCACGATCCTGAAATGAAAACTGGATCTTGATATCGCGTTTCTTGATTTCACAGATAAGCGACTTGATACGATCTATTTTATCAGGACCAAATCCGATGAACATGTTATCGATGAACCAGACAGGGCTTCCGGGGTGACTCTTCGTAAGGACCTCCAGTTCGCGAGCGATGTGGTCTGCCGGCCGGGCTATCCACCCGGTTTGCCTCATATCACAGAAGATGCAAGCCGCGTTGCATCCGCGACTGCCTTCGACCTGGATAACACCGCCGGCAGAAACCACGCCGTCGAGCTGGCTTCGATCGGGAAATGGCAGTGTCGTGAGGTCTTGTATCCGGCGGCGAGTATTTGGGAAGCAAGGCGTTCCCTCTTTCATGTAAGCGATCCCCGGAACGTTCCTCCAGTTGCTGTTTGACAGTAGGGCCAGTGCAAGTTCATGCAATGTCTCCTCGCCTTCGCCGCGGCACACACTGTCGAACAACCCCGAGCCGAGACGCAGCATCCCGGCCCAATCGGACGTGGGATAAACTCCGCCAATCGTGATATGAATGGAATTGTCAAGCGACCTGATACGCCGTGCGAGACCGAGGGCGAAATTGCGGTGCCACTGATGGACGAGCGAGATGCCGACTAGGACCGGTTGGTGGCCCAGCGCCAATCGGGCAACCTCGTCGATGGTGATCGGCGGAACCATTGGATTGATTGTGATGACACGCCATTCGGGGTGGTTCGCCGAGAAATAGGCCTTCAGGTATCCCAGGGCAAGGCTTTCCGAGAGCTTGACCTGGGCGAAGTCCTCCGAGTACGAATCGAGTTCGCCTCGGGCTGTGATCGAGCTCACCAAGACAAGAGTCGGCGCCTGCATTTATTGACATCCGGCAGAAAAAGTTCGTGATGTTGGTTTGTGACGGGTAATCAGAACAAACATCGTCTCTGATTGGGGATCTAAGCACGGAACTGAGGCCGATTCGTGCCGATTTCTCACTGACAAATCGTTCCCCTTCTCTGCCGCTTTTGTAATGCATGAAATGTACCAAGTTCTTGGCACGAAAGGGAGTGGTGCATTTCATGCACCGTACGAAGGGGAGCACCGGGTAGCAAGCTGCCCTGGTTGCTCGTTGTCGCTACCTCCCCGTCACGTTCCGCGAGCTTCCTGGCGCGCTGCCGGTCGCTTGGTTGCTTCCCGCTGGGAATTTCGACACTCCTCGCTGAACTCCACCGCGACTCGCGGTTTCGGCTCAAACGGCTGAGCAGGGACGGTGTTGGGTTCCATGCCCACGTCTTCGTGGGCCTGCGCCCCTCCGCCGGCTCGGCCCACGACGCATGCCCACGAAGACGTGGGCATGGAACCCTGACCCCCGGCTTCGTGTGAGGGATAACCGGCGAAGATCAACGAGAAGTCTCAGAATTTCGCCGACACCGTCACTTGACTCCGTACCAAGGTACAGGCGGTAAGATGCCACTATTGGGAGGAAGAGCCATGCAGAAGACGGTTGTCGCGCAGAACCTGACGACGGGGGCCCTGGCCAAAGCGGCCGGGGTGAACGTCGAGACGCTCCGGTTTTATGAGCGGAAGGGGCTCCTCCCGAAGCCACCCCGAAAACCCTCCGGTTACCGCGAGTACCCGACTGAGGACGTCCAGCGCGTTCGCTTCATCAAGCGAGCCCAGGAACTGGGATTCTCCCTCGTCGAGATCAAGGAACTCCTCGCCCTGTGGGTCCGCCCCGGCACAATGCCGGCCGAGGTCAAGGTCCACGCTGAGGAGAAGCTGGCGGATATCCGCCGGAGAATCGCTAGCTTGAGGGTCATGGAGGAGGCTTTGAAGAAGCTCACCGACGCGTGCTCGGGACAGGGCCCGATGTCTGAGTGCCCCATATTGCACCACCTGGAGGGAGACTTGTGATGAACACCACGAATGAAAGCCGGCACCACGGCGGCCGCTCTGACAAGAGAGAGGGAGCGGTACGGGTCACGGATCCGGTTTGCGGCATGGACGTCGACCCTGCAAATGCCGCTGGCTCCTTCGAGCATGCGGGCGAGACCTACTTTTTTTGCAGCGAGGCCTGCCTCGTGAAGTTCCGCGCGGGGCCGGCGACGTTCCTGGGGGCACCGTCGCGGTCGGACGGGCATGGCCACGGGCACGAACCCAAGCCCGCCGCGGGGGTCGTTTATACCTGCCCGATGCATCCCGAGATCGTCCGGGAGGGGCCGGGGAGTTGCCCCATCTGCGGCATGGCCCTGGAGCCTCGGGAGCCCTCCGGGAGCGACGACGCCAATCCTGAACTCGCCGACATGAGTCGCCGATTTTGGGCGAGCCTCGTATTGACGCTGCCGGTCTTTGTCCTCGCGATGGGCGAGATGGTCCCGGTCGTGCGTCAACTCATACCGGCGCGGCTCTCGCCCTGGGTCCAGCTTGCGCTGGCGACCCCAGTCATCCTCTGGGGCGGCTGGCCGTTCTTCGTGCGCGGTTGGGCCTCGGTCGTGAACCGAAGCCTCAACATGTTCTCGCTCATCGCCCTGGGCACGGGGATCGCCTACGGCTACAGCGTCCTGGCGACCCTCTTCCCGGGGCTCATCCCGGCCTCGTTCCGAGGGCATGGCGGCGTGGTGCCGGTTTACTTCGAGGCGGCGGCGAGCATCACGACTCTCGTCCTCCTCGGCCAGGTGCTCGAATTGAAGGCGCGAAGCCGGACGTCGAGCGCTATCAAATCACTCCTCGGCCTCGCTCCCAAGGTGGCACGCCGGCTCCGTGAGGACGGGAGCGAAGAGGATGTGGCCCTCGACCTGGTGCAGGTCGGCGACCGGCTGCGCATCCGTCCGGGTGAGAAGGTCCCGACCGACGGCGTGGTCCTCGAAGGCACAAGCGCCGTCGACGAGTCACTGGTCACCGGCGAGCCGGTCCCCGTCGCGAAGTCGATCGGGGAGACGCTCATCGGCGGCACGGTCAACGGCACCGGGGCCCTCGTCATGAGGGCCGAGCGGGTGGGCGCCGAGACGATGCTCGCCCAGATCGTCCGCATGGTGGGCGAGGCCCAGAGGACGAGGGCCCCGGTCCAGCGCCTGGCGGACGTCGTCGCGTCCTACTTCGTTCCGCTCGTCCTGGCGGTCGCGGCGGTGACCTTCGTCGTGTGGGCCGTCTACGGGCCCGAGCCGCGGCTCTCTTATGCGCTCCTCAATGCGGTCGCGGTCCTGATCATCGCCTGTCCCTGCGCCCTGGGACTGGCGACACCCATGTCCATCATGGTCGGTACCGGCCGGGGGGCGATGGCGGGCATTCTCTTCAAGAAGGCCGAGGCCCTCGAAGTTCTGGGGAAGGTCGATACGGTCGTGGTCGACAAGACCGGTACCCTCACCGAGGGAAAGCCTCGGGTGGTCTCCGTCGTCACTTCCGGGCAAGATGCCGACGAGCTGCTCCGGCTCGCCGCAGCGCTCGAGCGGGCGAGCGAACATCCCTTGGCGTCGGCCGTCGTGCGGGCGGCGGAGGAAAAGGGGCTGACACTCGTCCCGGTGACGGCCTTCGAGTCCTTAACGGGCCGCGGAGTCGTCGGCACCGTCGAGGGACGGTCGGTCGCGATCGGAAACTCGAAGCTTCTAGCCGAGCGAGGGCTCGACGCGGGCAAGCTCGGCGAGGAGGTCGAGCGGCATCGCCAAGTGGGGGAGACGACGGTCTTCGTGGCCATCGACGGCCGGGTGGCGGGCTTCCTGGGTATCGCCGATCCGATCAAGGCGTCGGCCGGCGCTGCCATCGAGGCCCTCCATGCCGAGGGGCTCAAGGTCATCATGCTGACCGGCGACAGCCGAACGACCGCCGAGGCCGTCGCGAAGGCCCTCGGCCTCGACGACGTGCGGGCCCAAGTCCTGCCCGAGGGGAAGGGCGAGGAGATCAAGCGGCTCAAGTCACAGGATCGGGTGGTGGCGATGGCGGGGGACGGGATCAACGATGCCCCGGCGCTGGCCCTCGCCGACGTCGGAATTGCCATGGGCACCGGGACCGACGTCGCGATGGAGAGCGCGGGCGTGACGCTCGTCAAGGGAGACCTCGGCGGGATCGCCCGGGCGAGGAAGCTCAGCAAGGCGACGATGCAGAACATCCGCCAGAACCTGCTCTTCGCCTTCTTGTATAACGTTGTCGGGATACCGGTCGCAGCGGGCGTTCTCTATCCCGCCTTCGGACTCCTCCTGAGCCCGATGATTGCGAGCCTCGCGATGACTTTGAGCTCCGTTTCCGTCATCATCAACGCCTTGAGGTTGCGGAACGCGGCCCTTTGAACGGTCTGACGGTCCGGCGCGTGGGAACGTATTCGCTTAACCTCGACTTGTGATTCCACCTTTCTGGGTGGGTGGCACGCCCGGAGTCCTCGATGGGCGTGGTCGAGGCGCCAGGAACGTGCGCCACCCGCATCGAGGACTCCGGACGTACCACCCCAATCCGAACCGACCGCTTATGGTCGTGCGCGCGGTCAGAGCCTTGGCCTGATGAACGGTGCTGGCGGTGATTCGTCGGGCCATTCCTGAGCGTTCAGGAAGCGGCCGTATCGATCCGGCGGGTGGGCGTGGCAGCCGCCGGGTCACTTGCCGCGGAACTGGCGGGGGCCGACGTGGCGGATGATGTCGCCTTCTTTGAGGTAGATCACGGCCTCGGCGATGTTCGTGGCGTGGTCGGCGATCCGCTCGAGGTTGCGGGCGGTGTTGATCAGGCGGAGCCAGTTGTCGACCCGCTCGGGGTCCCGGCGGATCTGCTGCTTGAGCTCCTTCAGGACCCGGCGGTAGTGCTGATCGACGCGGCGGTCCCCCGCGATCACTGCCCGGGCGAGCTCGGTGTCACACTGGGTGACGGCGTCGAGGCTCCGGTGGACCTGTTCGAGGGCGTCCATGGCCATCGCCTCGAGCGGCTCGGGGATGGGGAAGGCGTGCGGGTCGGCGGCCAGCTTCTTCACGCGCTTGGCGATATGGCGGGCGAGATCCCCCATGCGTTCGAGGTCGCCGTTCATCTTCAGGACGACCGCGACGCGTCTCAGGTCGGAGGCGACCGGCTGGTGCAGGGCCAGCACCTTCAGGCAGTCGCGCTCCAGGCGCACCTCCCACTGGTCGACCGTGAGGTCCTCGTCTCTTACCTCGTCCGCGAGGTCGGCGCGTCCCTCGCACAGCGCGCGCACGCTCTGGTCGAGGGCGACCTCGACGATCGCCGCCAGCTTTAGCACCCCGGTCCAGAGGCTCTCCAGGTCACGCAGGAAGTGCCGGCCCAACGTGACCCGTTCCCCATCCCATTCCCATTCGACACCCGGGACGGACCCGCGTCCTGATTCCATCAGCTTGTCCTTTCCTGGCGCTCTGTCGCGGCGTAGGGAAGGTTCCCACCCTCGCGAACCTTCTCTAACCGTGCAATTTTACGTGATTCGGGTGGACCGGGCAACGAATAACACTCGTGCGAGCGGAGATTTCATATTTTCTTCTCGGTGGCATGTAGACGTGTGATCGCGCGCTGAGACGGCGCAGGGGGAATGGGTTCACCCGTACAGAGTATGCCGTCACTTGGGCTTGCCAGCAAACGGACGGCCGGTTGTAATGTGGAGGGAAAGGCACCCAGAACCGACCCGGCGCGAATCCTTAAAAAGCGCGGCGCTTTCCCACACGTCTCGCCGGGTCCGGAGGCTTTTCCTCGATGCAAGACCGCATCGCCTATCAAGGCATCACCTTCGACGACGTCCTGCTCGAACCGGGCTACTCCGAGCTGCTCCCCCGGCACGTGGATACCCGCACGTACCTGACGGCGAAGATCGCGCTCAATATTCCGATTCTGTCGGCCCCGATGGACAGTGTGACGGAGGCTGAGCTGGCGATCGCCCTGGCCCAGGAAGGGGGCCTCGGCGTGATTCACAAGAACATGTCGGTCGCGGAGCAGAGCCGGGAGGTCGAGAAGGTCAAGCGATCCGAGAACGGGATCATCGTCGACCCGATCACGCTGCCGCCGACGGCGACCGTGGGCGAAGCGCGCGAGATCATGGCCGGGCACAACATCTCGGGGGTGCCGATCACGATTAACGGCATCCTCCGGGGCATCCTCACCCGGCGCGACCTGCGGTTCCTGGAGGAGAACAACCTCCGGATCGAAGAGGTCATGACCAAGGACAACCTCGTCACGGCCCCCGCCAACACGACGCTCGAGGCGGCCGACCGGATCCTGACGAAAAATAAAGTGGAGAAGCTGCTCCTTGTAGACGATGAATACCGTCTGAAGGGATTGATCACGATCAAGGACATTGACAAGTTGCACCGGTATCCGCATGCGTGCAAGGACACCCGCGGCCGCTTGCGCGTCGGCGCGGCGGTGGGCGTGCACGATTACGAGCGGATCCGGTCGCTGCTGGACGCGGATGTCGATGTCCTGGTCGTTGATTCGGCACACGGACACAGTCAGAACGTGGTGGAGACCGTGCGGCGGATCAAGCAGGAGTACTCGATCGAGGTCGTCGCCGGCAACGTCGCGACGGCCGATGGGACGCGCGCCTTGATCGAGGCGGGGGCCGACGCCGTGAAGGTGGGGATCGGCCCCGGGTCGATCTGCACGACGCGGGTCGTGACCGGCGTGGGCGTACCCCAGATCACCGCCGTGTATCAGGCAGCCAAGGCGTCGGACGGAAGGGTGCCGATCATCGCCGACGGTGGCATCCGTTACTCGGGCGATATCACGAAAGCGCTCGCGGCGGGGGCCCACTGTGTGATGATCGGTGGCCTGTTCGCCGGCCTGGCCGAGAGCCCGGGCGACACGATCATCTACCGCGGGCGCAGCTTCAAGACCTACCGCGGGATGGGCTCGCTGGGGGCGATGGCCAAGGGGTCGCACGAACGCTACCGGCAGGAGGCCAAGGCCAGTACGTCGGACACGAAGACCGCCGCGCCGAAGCTCGTCCCCGAGGGGGTCGAAGGGCGCGTGCCGTACAAGGGACCGCTCGCCGACTACGTCTTCCAGCTCATCGGTGGTCTCCGGGCGGGGATGGGGTACTGTGGGACCCGCACGATCGACGAGCTCCGAACCAAGTCCCGTTTCATTCAAGTCACCGGCGCATCCGTCCAGGAAAGTCACCCGCACGACATCGTCATCACGCAGGAAGCGCCTAATTATTCCAGCTTTACCAGCGATGGTGAGAACGGTCGAGGAGCGGTCTGAACGACGGAAAACCTCACCAGAAAGGCGCAGTGGAAAACTCCAGAGAGGTCTTCTGTCGATCGTCGCCTCGATTCGTGCGCAAAACTCGTTTCGGCGCTTCGATGGAAAGTCGGCCTCTTTAACATTTTCCTTGGGATTCTCTCTGTCTTTCTGCCTTTGTGGTGAGTTTTCTGCCGATGATTGAGTGAAGTCGAGCGAAGGGAATCGCGATCGGAAGGGGCCCGCGTTCAGGATGGACGGTAGGCCCGGACTCTGTCAGCCAAGAAAGCAAGGAGGCGTGGCTTGCGTCGCCCAACTTTGGCCTGGACCACGGCGATCCTCGGGACCGCCTTGACGGCCTCAACGCTCTCGGCCCAGCGGGTGCTGACGTCCGCGTCCGCGACCGTTCCCGGTCAGGCGGTAACCACCACCCCCTCCCCTGCGCCGGCGGGACGAGGGGCACGGTACGTGCTGCGCAATGGCTGGGATTACTTGAAGCTACGTCAATACGATCGCGCGCTCGCACTGTTCCGCGAGGCCGAAAAGCAAAAACAAAGCCTGTCGCCCGACGAGCAGCGGAGCCTGCTCGAGGGAATCGATGGGGCCCGTCGCGGCCTGCGTCAACTGTCCATCGCAAGCGTGCCCCCGGTGGCGAGGGCGACCGCGGTAGCGGCTTCGTCCTCAGCCCCTACGCCGGTGGACCGCGCGGTGCAGCGGACTGGCGGCTATGCGGGCGCGCCTGTAGCACCGGACGTGGTTGCCAGCCAGCAGCCGGCCGTTGCGGTCGAGGTGGCCCCGGCGCAAGTGGTGGCAGCGCGGGCGGTCGAGGTGGCCGCGGTGCAAGCGGAGGGCGCTCCGTCGACCCCTGCGGCTGATCCAGCGCCGCTGCCGCCGGCGGCGGCCGATACGGCTACGGTGGCGCTGCCTCCGTTGTCGGGTGAGACGCCGAATCCGCTCCCTCTGCCGCCGGCCGCCGCAACGATGGAGCCAGCCGCGACGAGTATTCCGCTGACCCTTCGCGAGCCGGCCTCGACTCCGGCGGAGAGCGATGCTCTCCCCGCTGCATCCGGATCGGACTTACTGCCACCGCTCTCCAACTCGCCGGCCCTGCCCGCCGCCCCGCCGGTCGCGCCTCCGACGACCGACCGTGAGGTGCAGGAGACTGCGCAGACGACCGAGCGTCCCGCCCCGGTCCCCGTGCCGGAGCCGGTGCCGCCGCTGCCGGACAGTTTGCCGAACGCGCCCGAGGCGGCCCCCGCGCCCAACGTGTCCTCGCCGCCGGTGGTGGTCCCCGAGGCACCGAAGGTGGCCGTGGCCCCCGAGGCACCCGCGGCGGCCGCAGAACCGGCCACGACGCCGGTTCCCGTTCCCGCCTCGGCGGCCGCCCCGGAGTCGACCCCGATGCCCGCGCCGACGGTCGTGCCTGGTCCGTCCGTTGAGCCGACGCCCGCCCCGGCTTTAGTGCCTGGTCCGGCGATTGAGCCGACTCCCGCACCCCCGGCCGAGAGCTTCGCACAACCGGCGGCGCCGGCAGCCGCAGCCGAACCCACGTCGGGCCCGGCTCCAGCCGAAACAGCCCCGGCAGAGGCGGGTGCTGAGTCTTCCGCATTGCCCGCAGCGCGGCTCCGGCCCGAGCTGCGCCGGCAGGTCGACGAGATCGCTCTCCAACAAGAAGAAGAGGCGAAGCGCCGGGCCCAGCAGCCGCAGGTACGACCCTCGCCCGAATCGGGCCCCATGCCCGGCAGTCCTGCCTCGCGGCTGGAGCTGACGCGGGCGCCGAGCCCGACCGAGGCCCGGCCGCTCCGCGCCATCCCAGTTCCCGAGGAGTTCGTCCCGTTGGCGAAGCGCGACTGGGCCCCGAACCGTAAGATGTGGGCCGCCGCGGCGACCGCACACTACCCGCTCTACTTCCAGGACGCCTCGCTCGAGCGCTACGGGCATAGCACCGAGCAGTTCGTCGGCCCGATCGGCCGCTATCTGACGTACCCGCTCGACGACCCGAGGCAGTCGAACCAGCGGAACCAGCTCACGCAGTGGATCTTCTCTTACGGCCTGTTCGCCGCTCAGATCGTGGCCCTGCCCTACAACCTCGTGATGGATCCCCCGTGGGAGTGCGAGTACGACCTGGGCTACTACCGCCCCGGCGACCGGATCCCGACGGACATCTATTACCTGCCGGTGACCGGCATCGGCCCGCCGCTCCGAGGCTCCCGCTATTGATTGGCCGGGCAAACGCGCTCGACCATACCAACTCCCACACGACGCCCTTGGGCTCCGGCCCGGGGGCGTCGGTGTTTCGAAGCCGCCGGGAAGCCGCCCGTTCGTGGGGGGGGGGCCGGCTCTCCTTATCAAGATGAAACGATCCTGTTCCGGCCTGCGTTGTCGCTTGTCGCGTGCGGTCAACGACTTTAGGATTGAACAAAGGCGCCCCCTACCGGGGCGTCGCCCGGGAGAACGATCCATGGCGTTGCCGAGCGGTCGACCGAAATGGGCCTGCACGGTCGTGGTAGGCGCGGTGTTGGCAGCCCTGGCGGCGGGAGACTCCTCAGCGCAGAACGCGCAGGAGAAGGAGAAAACCAAGGCCGCACGCGCCAAGGGAAAGAACACGCCCGTGGCCAAGAAGGCCCCGAACGCGCTCGATCCGCTGGCCGCCGCGGCCGGCAAGACGGCACCGCCTCCCGGCACGTTTCATTACACGTTCAAGATCATCAGCTATGACCGGACGCCGCTGGCCGCGTCGTATTACCCCTCGCGCCTGGGATTGACGGCTCCGGTGCTGCTGCTGGTTCATGAGAAGGACCGCTCGCGCAAGGACTTCACGGAGCCGATCGCCGACCTGAAGGGAGTCGGCCTGGCCGAGCACATGCAGGCCCAAGGGTACGCCGTGCTGTCGTTCGACCTGCGCGGGCACGGTGAGAACCTGCGCCGGCCGCTGGCGTCGAAGGAATGGCGGATGATGGCCGGAGACCTCCAGGCGGCCTATCGGTTCCTGGTCGACCGGACGAACCGGGGTGAGTTGAACCTCGGGAAGCTTGGGGTGATCGGCGTGGGCGAAGGGGCAAACCTGGTTGCCGCCTGGGCCGCCCTCCCTGGCGGGGCGGTGTCGATCGAGGGGCGCGTGAGCGATCTGGGGGCCGTGGTGCTGATTTCACCGCTGGCCGACGGCGAGGGGTTCCTCCTCCGCGAGGTCGCCTCGCAGCTCGCGCAGCGGTTCCCAATGCTCGTCATGGCCGGCCAGCGCGACGCGAGCTCGGCCGAGCCCGTGCTGGCCATCAAACCCTTGATCGAGCGCGACCGCAAGAACAAGGTCGAGCTGTTCCCCTCCTCCCTGCACGGTTACAAGCTGCTCCGGCTCGAGCCCAAGGCGACTTCGATCCTCGCACGGTTCCTGGAGGGGACGGTCAAGTACAAGGCCCTCGAATGGACACCTCGCTACAACCTGACCCCGGTCGCGACGGAAGACATCCAGGTCGTCCGCAATACCAAGACCGTCGAGCCCGCCAAGGCAAAGGCCGAGGAAAAAGAAGCACCGGCGAACAAGGCCAAGGACGAGGCGAAGGATCAAGAAGCAGCTCCGGCCAAGAAGTGAGGTTCGGGGGCCCGCTCTGACGAAGGAGCGAGACGGCACGGGCCTTTTGTGTTGAATTGAAGCTCCATGGCAACGACTCCGGACGACGATTCCAGCACAAACGGCCCGCAGGCGCGCCGGCTGCGGTTCGAGGTCAACGCCCCTGAAGGACCGGCTGGTGGCCACTCCGGCCGGCGGCTCGTGACGGTCGGCGTGCTGGTGGTGCTGGTTGCCTGGGGAGGTCTCTACCAGACCTTTCGCATCTGGCGCTCGCGCGTGCTCGCCCGGGCGGCCTACGGGGCGAGGGAGGTCGCCCCGGCCGTGGATCCGCTGGCGCAAATGGTTCCCGAGGGGGTGGCTCCGGACGACTGGCGCACGGCCGTCGGGCAGACCCACGAGCTGCTCGTTACGCTCACCGGCGCGAACCTGCTGGACCGGCCCCAGATGGAGCAACTTCGCGCCGAGCTCGCCGCGCGGGTCGCCGCCGCCCGGCCCGAGACCGCGCGCACCGTGCTCCGGTCAATCTGGGACGACCTGTGCGCCCGCGCCGGTCCTGTCTTGGCCCTGCGTCCGCGTCCGAAAATCCTGTAGGGAGCACGAAATGCGCTGGCGCATTTCGTGCTCCCGACAATCAAGTCGCCGGCACGCGCAGCACGGCCAGAGCGGCCGTGAGGCGGCTGACTTCACCTTGCAGCCGGTGGTACAGTTCGCGAGCGTGCGTGAGGTCGCCGGAGCGGCCGATGGCTTCGAGATCGCGCGCGGTCTCCAGCGCGGCCCGCGCGGCGAACGAGCCCATCGAGCCCTTCAGCTCATGCGCAGCGCTGTTGAGGGCGTCGGCATCGTTTTCGTCGATCGCCCGGCCAATCCGGTCCAGGAGCCCGGGGCAGCCTTGTAAAAACAGGTCGATCAACTCGTGCAGGAGATCCTCGTCCCCCTCGAGCAGGTCGCGGAGGGCGTCGGCATCAAGGGTCGGCGCATCGGGCGCGGGGGCGTGACGGTCGATGATCGCGTACAGCTCCTGAGTCCGGAGCGGCTTCGAGATATAGTCGTCGAAACCGGCCTGGAGACAGTCCTCACGGTCCCCTTTCATCGCCCGGGCGGTCATCGCGATGACCGGCAGGCGTCGGCCCGGCCCCCGTCCCTGCTCGCGCTCGCGGATCCGTGCGGTGGCCTCGATCCCGCCGAGGTTCGGCATCTGCACGTCCATGAGGACAAGGTCGAACTCGGTTTTGCGCCCCTCCAGGGCATCGAGCGCCTGCTGGCCGTCGCTGACCACGGACACCGAGTGCCCCCGTTTCTGCAGGAGACGGACGGCGAGCGTCTGGTTCACCGGGTTATCTTCGGCCAGCAAGATCGACAGCCGGCGCTCCGCGGATCCGGCCGGCTTCAGGTGAGGCGCGGGCTTGCCATGCCCGGCCTCCGCGTGCACCTGCCCCGAGCCTTGCCCCTGCCCAGGCGCGTTGGGGAGCACGCGCAGCATCGACTGGAGCAGGTCGGACTGCTTGATCGGCTTGCTCAGGTAGTGCGCGATCCCCAGCGAGCGGCAGCGGGCGGCGTCGGACGGCGAGCCCGCCGAGGAGAGCATCATGATCAACGAGCCGGCCAGCTCCGGGTCGTCCTGGATCGCCTCCGCGAACGAGAAACCATCCATCTCGGGCATCATCGCATCGAGCAGGACGAGCGAGAACGGCGTGCCGGCCGCCTTCGCCTGCCGCATGCAGGCCAGGGCCGTCCGCCCCGAGTCGACCGCCGTCGGGCGCATCCGCCAATGCGTGAGGATCTCTTCGAGGATACGCCGGTTCGTCGCGTTGTCGTCAACGACGAGCACCGACAGCCCGTGCAGGTCCGCCGGCGTCTCCGGCTCCTTCCGGAGCGCGGGCTCCGTCGGCACATCGAACCAGGCGGTGAAGTGGAACGTGCTCCCCTGCCCCACCACGCTCTCGACCTCGAGCCGCCCCCCCATCATCTCCACCAGGCGCGACGAGATCGTCAGCCCGAGGCCCGTCCCCCCGTAACGCCGGGTCGTCGAGCCGTCCGCCTGCTCGAAGGCCGAGAAGATCGCGGTCTGCTTGTCCGCCTGGATCCCGATGCCCGTGTCCTGAACGTCGAACCGCAGGCCGACGCGCTCCCCCTCGACGCCACTCCCCGCGCGCTCGACCCGCACGATCACCTCGCCGTGCTCGGTGAACTTGATCGCGTTGCCGACCAGGTTCACCAGCACCTGGCGCAGCCGCATCGGGTCGCCGACCAGCGCATCGGGCACGTCCGACGCGACACAATGCGCCAGCTCCAGCCCTTTCTGGGCCGCCCGCAGCGCCAGCGTCTTCATCGTCTCCCCGATCGTGTCGCGCAGCCCGAACGGCAAAGGGTCCAGGTGGATCTTCCCCGCTTCGATCTTCGAGAAGTCGAGGATGTCGTTGATGACCGTCAGCAGCGAGTCGGCCGACGACTGCACCAGCTCCAGGTACTCACGCTGCTCGGGCTTCAGCTCCGTGTCGAGCGCCAGCTCCGTCATCCCGATAATCCCGTTCATCGGCGTCCGGATCTCATGGCTGACGTTGGCCAGGAACTCACTCTTGGCCCGGCTGGCGGCTTCGGCCGCCTCGGTCGCCCGCTGCCACTGCTCGGTCCGCTGGCGCACCGTCTCCTCGATCCGCTCGCGCGTCTCTTCCAGCAGCGCCTGACGCTCGGCGATCTCCCACATTTCCCACGCCCCTTGAACGCAGGCGGGGATCAGGAACAGGTCCTCGAAGACGACCCACCCCGTGTTCTCCACCCACTGCCACGCGCTCACGCCCCCCGGACCATAGACCGACAACGGCCAAGCCATCCCCAGCGCCAGGTGGTCGAGCGCGGTCACGGCCGAGGCCGTCGCCAGCACGCGCCAGTCACGGTAGAAGGACAGGAACGCAAGCGAGCCGAAAATGTGGAAGTGCGTCTCAACCCGCCCCCCGCTCATGTGAATGAGCAAGGCCGACATCAGCATCTGCGAGACCGCGATCACGTGCCGGGTCAGCGTTCGCCCCGGCTGCATCAGCGCCAGGAGCATGGGGAAGCACGAGATCATCGCACCCCACTGAAGCGCCTCCTGGAAGAACGGCTGCCCCGCGACCGGCGTCCCCGCCCACGCCCTCGGCGCAACCAGGTTCGCCAGCAACGCCACCGCGGCCCACTCGAACCCGAGCAAGCCCGCGAACAGCCGGTCCGTCCGGCGCAACACTTCCTGCCGGTGCTGCTCGTACAACACGCTCGTACGCTGAGCGACGGCCACGCGGTCGCGAGCGGCTCCTTCGGTTTCGCTCATCCTCGGCGATGCCTCCGTCGCCCGGGTTGGGAACAATCACAATGAGACCACTCCCAAACCTAGGACAAACCCCACCCCCAGGCGCTCCTTCCGCACGGATTCTCGTAGGGTGCATGAAAGGCACCGGTCCATTTCCTGTACCCCCACGGAATTTAGGTCCGATACGCCTCCAGCAGCTTCCGCGGTAACCCAATATCCACGACCACCACCTCCCCCGTGTACGCGTTCGCTCCCGCCACCCCAAACCCCCGCTTGGGCGCCACGAACGTGACGGTAGCCGCCGCCCGCACCGCCACCCCGAGCGCCTGGCCCGTGTCCGCGTCCAAACCCGACGGCAGATCGAGCGCCAGCACCGGTTTCCCCGCCCGGTTCACGGCCTCGATCGCCCCCCGCAGCGGACCTTCGACCGCCCGCGTCAGCCCCGTGCCGAGCAACCCATCGACGACCCAGTCCGCCTGCGTCAGCAGGCTGTCGAAACGTACCACGTCGAGCGGGTCGTCGGGCCAGCTCTCCTGCCGGACCGCCGCGCGCTCGAGAACATGCCACTGAACGGCCGCGTCCCCACGGAGCCGCTCCGGCGCAGCCAGCCAGACCACGCGCACGTCCCACCCCCAGCCGTCGAGGTGCCGCGCGACCACCCCCCCGTCCCCCCCGTTGTTCCCCGGTCCGCAGAGGATGACGATCCGCGGGCGGGAACCCGTCACCCGGCCCCGCAGCCACTCGGCCGCCCCCCGCCCGGCGTTCTCCATCAACGCCAAGGTCGGCAGCCCAAGCTCCTCGACCGCCCGGGCATCGAGCCCGCGCACCTCTTCCCGCGACATCGAACGCAGAGTCAGCACGGCCCGGTCCTCCCAATCCCAGGTTTCCCCACGGTTTGGACCGGTTCACCCCGCGTTGACACGGCCGGCCCCCGCTCTCAAAATACAGGGAAGCGGACCCGCACCGAAAGGGAGACACCCATGCCCATCTACGAATACCACTGCGAGCCCTGCGACCACACGTTCGAGACCCTCGTCCGCCGCCCCGCGGACGCCCCCCACTGCCCCCACTGCGGCGGCAACTCGCTGACCAAACAGTTCAGCGTCCCCGCCGCCGCCCACACCGGACAGCCCGGCGCAACGCTCCCGGTCTGCAACGCCGGCCCCAAGGACCTCGGCTGCGGACCCGGCCAATGCCGGACGGGCATGTGCTCGTTGTAGCGTGAGCACCCTCCCCCCACTCTGCCGACCCACAACACCGGCCGCCGGCGATTTTCTCCCCCTTTTCCTGTGTCTCGTGTCGTCGCCGTAGTTCCTTGTCCCAAAGGACTTCCGTATTTCCTGTATTTCTTGCATTGTTTGCGCCCTCCGCACGGGATCGGCCTTATACAGGGCCGTTAAAACATTGGGCCTGCCATGACTCGGCGGTCGAATCAGTCGCCGTCCGTACGCGTTTGGCACATCGCATCGCCAGACTCGTGGCGTTACCAAGCCGCGCCCCCGTAGGGGCGGGTTTCAAACCCGCCCAGCTTCGTACCGATGAGCAATTGTTAAATTGGCAGCTTACCCTGCCCCGTAGGGGCGGGTTTGAAACCCGCCCAGCTTCGCACCGATGAGCAATTGTTAAATTGGCTGCTTACCCTGCCCCGTAGGGGCGGGTTTGAAACCCGCCCAGCTTCGCCGATCCAACCCTTCCTACCACTGGAACGGCGGAGCGTCCTGAGAAACAAAAACGGCGGGTTTGAAACCCGCCCCTACAAGTGCGCAGCGCACCCCGGGGCAAGGCCATCCACAACATCACCTCCGCTGTCCCTCGACCACCACCACCAACCCGGCCAGAAGCGCTCTCCCTACCCTTATATGCTGCACCAAGTGGGTCCTTCACCCACCTCGCGCCCGTCCCATCACGTGACCCGGCCTGGAGATACAAAAAGTACAACGTGGGTTGTCCAGCGTCGTTCAGGCGCACGTCACCCCGGCGCGGATGATCGTTCGTAGGGCCGGCCATTGCCGGCCGTGGTGCCCTGCCTGACGGTGGAACGGTTCGTTACCGTCTTTCCCCCCCGCCGCGGGAGCGGCTTCTGGTCCCCTCGCCCCGTCTTCGAGGAGAGGGATAGGGTGAGGGGGCAAACGGGGACCAGTCCCCGGAAGGATCAAGGATGGAGGTTTGGATCGTCAACGCGCAGACCACACGCAAGGGCCGCCGCGTTCAGCTCATGATCGGCCGAAATGAGCGTGACAGCGCTCATGCCCAGCGCGAGCCGCTGGCTGTTCAGCTCGACCGCGGCCGCAAGCTGGACCGCGTCGTAGGCGCGCAGCCCCTGTGTCTCGGCGAGCGTCATCGCGCTCATCAGCATGCCGGGCGTGACCTCCAGGAGGTGATAGCGGTGCGCAGAAACATGACGTCGAAAACGCGTCAGGATCGTCGCAGCCAGGTTCGCCGCCAAGCTCCCGCTTCGCTGCCGACGGGTCACCGCTGCGCAGACCTCTACCGCCGTGATCCGGGCGAGAAAGATCTGGTGCGGCGTGCCAACGCCAGTCAAGGCCCGCACCCACGAGGTGCCTTTTTCCTGGATATGCCGCTTGACGATGGCGCTGGTGTCGAAGAAGTACGCCGCCACCGTTCACCGCCGCTCGCGGATGACGGTTTCGGAGAGAGGTTCTCCTTCGATCACGATCGGTTCATCGTCCGCGTCCTCTGCGCCGTCGCCCCCCTCGGGGACCTGGCTCATGAGGCCGATCTTGAGCAGGTGCCGCCGAAATTCCTCCTCGGTGACCGGCCGGGCCACAGCCGACGCGGGGGATTGGTCCCGCTCGCGGAGCAGGCGAACAGCTTCGGCGATTGCCTCGTCTTCCGAAGTGAACCGTCCGCAGTCGAGGGCGGTTCGGAGAAAGCGTTCGAGGTCTTCGGGTAAATGGATGGTCATCGTGATGCCACTCCTTCGGTTTTCATTGTATCGCAGCCGCGCGAATCCGCGAGGCAGGAGGGAGCAAGGCCGCGGTGCCTTCGAGCCCTTAGGCTCCGGCAGAATTTTACTGTTTTTTTGTCGACTATTGGCGATGGACATGGTAGCACTGGACATGGTAGCACTATAGAGCCGTCTCTGTGACGTGATAGGTTTGAATAAAGTTCGTAATATTTCGACTGCACTATGTCAGCATTGCACCGGCTGGACCGAGGCTCTTGGAAAATCCGCCGCGGCAGGAAATTCGAGGAATGTGACGATCAAGAGTTAATTGGAATATTTAAAATAGACGAATGACAGATCGAAAGGACAGCTGAACGCGATGTTTCAGCTAGCGGTGGGTTGCGATGCCGAACCCATCGAAAGAGTCAGTTGCACCAATCTGTATCTAGGAGTCTCAATGTGTCGACCGATACGGGCTTTCTCCCATGGTTCGCCGAACTCACGGGTCATGACTCGCCCCGCTCTTGGCAGCAAGAGCTGGCGGCTGGTGCAACCTGTCGCAACCGGCTGATTCGCATTCCCACTGGTCTCGGCAAGACGGAAGGCGTGTTGGCCGCCTGGACCTTCCATCGTGTCCATCAGGCGGATGACCGCTGGCCGCGCCGGCTAATCTGGTGCCTGCCGATGCGGGTGCTCGTGGAGCAGACGGAGCAAGTTGCCAGCAAGCTGGTATCGAGGATTCCAATACATCAACGCCCCAAGGTCCAAGTCCTTATGGGCGGCGTGGACGTCGGTGAATGGTTTCTCTTCCCCGAATGCCCGGCGATCATCATCGGTACTCAGGACATGTTGCTGTCCCGGGCGCTCAACCGCGGCTATGCCAGCGGACGGGCCCGGTGGCCGATGGAATTCGGCCTCCTGAATCACGATGCTTTATGGGTCATGGATGAAGTTCAGCTTATGGATGTGGGGCTGGCGACGTCGGCACAACTTCAGGCGTTCCGTGAGAATGACGCTCACAAGAGCTTGCGGCCATGCCACACGTGGTGGATGAGCGCAACGCTTCAAGCCGAGTGGCTCAAGAGTGTAGACACAGACGAATATCACAAGAGGTGGACTCAAGATCCATGCGTCGTCCCACCAACCCAACGATACGATGGTCTATGGGACGCGAAGAAGTCGCTGACAGTCGAGTCGATCAAGCATGACGACGCCACGGCGTTCGCACAGCGAATCCTGGAGCAGCACGCCGCCACAACGGCCGGTGACTATGGGCGAATCGCGCTCGTTGTCTGCAACACGGTGGATCGAGCTTGCCAGACATACGACGCGCTCCGGGCCGCTGGGCGCCTTGACGGACTGGAGTTGGTTCACAGCCGCTTTCGCCCGGCGGAACGCGAAGGTTGGCGAGAACAATTCTTATCTCGCGCCGCCTGCACACCCGACGCGGACCGAATCATCGTGGCGACTCAGGTTGTCGAAGCCGGGGTCGATATCTCGGCAGAGTGCCTCATCACCGAGCTGGCGCCATGGCCCAGTCTCGTCCAACGTATTGGTCGCTGTGCGCGCTATGGCGGAAATGGCCGAGTCGTCGTGGTCGATCGAGGTCGTGACGACGCGACGGCTGCCCCTTATCTGTCAGACGAACTCGAAAGCTCCTGGGAATCGCTCCAGGCGCTGCAGGATGTTAGTATTGCCAGTCTCGAATCCCACGAGGAATTGCTAAGCCCCGAGGGGCGAGCGAGGCTCTATCCGTTCGCCCCCGCACATCTTCTGCTGCGGCGCGAGTTCGACGAGCTATTCGATACGACGCCCGATCTGACCGGCGCCGATCTGGACATGAGTCGGTTCATTCGCTCGGGTGATGAGCGGGACTTGCAGGTCTTCTGGCTTGTCGGTAACGGCGAGTGTGGGCACAACTATTTCGGTTTGACCGGGCCGGACCGAAACTCCTGAGTTTCGGCGAAGTGGCCCGCTCATCGAGCGACTTGGAAGACGGATCGATCGGGCGTAAGGTGGAGACTGGTAAT
>JARLIH010000509.1 GCA_031291845.1 Isosphaeraceae bacterium
GAGCCCGTCGCGCCCGCAAAGCAGGCCCTCGTCGACGAGTGCCGAGCCCTCGACGACGCGTCCGTCGGCCGGGATCACCGCGCCGGCCGAGATCTGTACCATGTCGCCCGGCCGCAACTCCTCCAGGAGGACGTCCGCCCCCTCCCCCGACGCCAGCCGGGCGAGCCGGCGGTGCTGCGCGATGCCGGGCAGCAGCCGTCTGCGCGTCGCCAGCAGTCGATCGCGGTGCTGCCGGTGCCAAAACTTGACCATCCAGGCCATGAGCGCTGCGGCCAGGAACTGTCCCGAGGAGAGTGTAACCACGACGATCGTCGTGTACAGCAGCGGCAGGCCGGGCTGGCGCCGACGTAGCTTGTCCCAAGCCGCCCGGAAGGTCTTTAGGTTGGAGCCGACCAGAAGCAAGGCGCTCGCGGGCAGCAGCGCCGGCAGCACGAACTCTCCGAGCGCAGCGAGGCCGACGGCGGTGTTCGCGAGCGCGAATGAGGTGGGTGGCGGGTCGCCCGCGTGGCCCAGCAATTGTGCGGATCCTTGGAGGAGATGATCGAGGATCTGCACAAGCTGTTGTGTGTCGATATCCGTTGGGTCGAACCGGACGAGCAGGCTCGCGGTCAGGCATCGTACATGACAGCTCTCGACGCCGTGGACGGCGGACAGCTCGCGCACGATCCGGTGTGCGAGCCCCTCGTCGGTGCGGAGGACTTCGTTTCGAAGGCGCACGCGTCCGGCGGATGCGTGGACGACGTCCCAGGTTGTCAGCGACATCCCGCGCCGAACGACGCGCACTGCTGTCCAGGAGCCTTCTCGGGCCGGAAGGGCCCCCACGATCGGGATGCCGGCACTGGTCTGGCCGCCGCGCAGGGCAACGGCGAGCCGGTCGAGCGTTTCGTCAACCGTGCGCCCGCGAGATTCGTGGTCGATTCGCGCCGTGCCGCGGGACCGGTCGACTTC
Organism: Isosphaeraceae bacterium; assembly: GCA_031291845.1. Lineage (GTDB taxonomy): Bacteria > Planctomycetota > Planctomycetia > Isosphaerales > Isosphaeraceae > DAIDJG01. The sequence goes on from JARLIH010000509.1 coordinate 949, forward strand.
CACTGCGCGTACTTCGTCGAGACGAAAGATCCGTTGCAGGAACAGGCGGCAAGCCGAGCTGCCGGGGTCAGCGAAGAGCGCTGGATCGCACAGGCTGATCGCACCCGCCGACCAGGTGACGCGCGACCGCTCCCGGTCGCTCGCCGGGCGAGCGTTCTGACGGTTCCGAGCCACGGCCGACCACAGCATGAGCTAACCGCCTGTCGTATCGCTTGAGTGCCTTCTCACGGACCAACACCGTTTCCGGGGCGCGGCGAGCCTGTGCCCCGAATGGGGCCAAAAACGACGTTAGCCCGCGTTCAGGCCGGGAGCGCGTTTTTCTTCGGGAGCCCCGCCCCTTCGGGGCTCGGCTCGGCAGGAACCTTGCCCTCCCAGAAATCGGGGCACCGGACGCCTTACCCTGGCACGGCTCATTGAAAAACGATGTCCCGGATAGTCCGTCACACAAACGCGTCGACTAAAGCCCGAATTTCCCGGCGACCTCCTCGATCATCTGGACAGCCTTTTGCTTGTTTCCCCGGGTCGCGAGCGCTCGCGCGGCGAGCGACATTTTCGCGTGCACGGCCATGCGGTCCGGCGTGAAGGAGACGGTCATCGACATCGTCGGCGACTTGACCGTGAGCACGGGATCGGTCGCGTGCCACTCGAACTCGGCGGACATCGGGATGTCGCGCCGGCGTCGGGTCGCCTCGTGCAGGATCGCGTCGCGCAGCGAGTCGTCAAACGGCCTGCGCAGCGGGCGCTCGTGTAGGCACTCGCCTTGCTGCGGCCGCGACTCATATGTGGGACGAGCGGGAGGCGGGGTGATCACGAAGGGTTCGTCCACACGGACCGCCTCGACTTCGGTTACGCTCTCGACGACCACCGTCGCCGGCGCCAACGACGCCGAGAGCGCGGCGAGACGCTGTTCCTGCTCGCGCTGGCTTTCGGCCTGGGCCTGGGCGATCTTGCGCAGGGGCAGCATGCCGTTGGCCAGGGCGGCCAGGGCGGCCACGTTGTTGGTCACGACCGACATCATGATGCCGAAGCCCATCGTGAACGCGCCGAGGATGCAGAGGCCGTTCGGCGCGAGGATCAGGTTCCAGCTTCGCTTGACGTTGCGGTCGAGGTCCCGGGCGATGTCGCGGAGGTCGCAGAGCTTACCGAGCCCCTCCTCCATGAACACGATGTGCGCGGTGTCGGTGGCGATTGACGTCGCCCCACGCAGGGAGATGGACACGTTGGCTTTCTTGAGTGCAATCGAATCGTTGATGCCGTCTCCGACGAAGCAGACTTTCCCCCCTTCTTTCTGGAGCTGCTCGACGTACTGCGCCTTGTCCGCCGGCAGGACCTGCGCGAAGTAGCGGTCCATGCCCAGGCTCTCGGCGAGCTTGCGGGTGGGGGCGTCGTGGTCGCCGGAGATGATCGCGATGTGCTTGATCCCCCGCTTGCGCAGGCCGTCGATGATCGACCGGACCTCCGGCCGGACGGCGGCCTGGAGCTCGAGTGCCCCGCCGAGGCCGCCGTCGATCCCGACCATCACGAGCGTGTTGCCTTCGTCGTGAGCGGCGTCAAGCGCGTCGCGCACGGCGGGGGTGAGCGCGATTCCCTCCATCTCCATGAAACGAGCGCTGCCGACGCGGACGGTATGGCCCTCGACATGCACGGTGATTCCGTAGCCCACCGAGTACCTCGAGTCGTCGATCGGCGGCAGGTCGAGCCCGCGCGCTTCGGCTTCGTGGAGGATCGCCTTGGCGATCGGGTGGGCGAACTTCTTCTCGGCCGCGGCGGCGTAGCGCAGCACCTGGTCGGCAGAGAAGCCGTCGGACGCGATGACCCGGCCGACCTCGGGGCGTTCGCGGGTGAGCGTGCCGGTCTTGTCGAACAGCACGGTGTCGATCTCGTTCATCAACTCGAGCGCCCGGCCGTCCTTGACCAGGATTCCCTTGTGGGCGCAGAGCGTGAGTGAAGTGAGCATCGCCAGGGGCGCGGCCATGCGGATGCCCGTGCCGAAGTCGCTGTTCAGGATCGCGACCGCCCCGGCGGGACCCATGGTCGCCATGCCCAGCGCACCCAGCGCGAGGGTGGGGATCACGGCCTTGTCGGCGAGGATCTCTCCCTTGTGCTGCGACGTCAGCTTGTACCCGGCGGTATCAGCGAGGATCTGGCTGATCTTGGCCGAGGCGGTCTCGCTGCCGGCCTTGTCCACCTCGACGAACATCTTGCCCGCGACCATCACCGTGGAGGCGAATACCCGATCACCTACGCCCTTCTCGGCGGGCGTCGACTCGCCCGTCAAGGCATGCTGGTCGATCATGGCCATGCCTTCTTTGACGAACCCGTCGACCGGGACGACCTCGCCGGTGTTGACGACGATCACGTCGCCGGCCTCGAGCCGGTCGAGCGGGAACTGCACCTCGGCCCCGTCCTTGTACAACCAAACGTAGCGCGGTTGTTTGCCGAACGCGTTCATGAGCAGCTTCTTGGAGTCGTCCTGCGTCTTCTTCACCAGCACCCGGCCGAAACCGAGGCACCAGCAGAGGACCGCCCCCGGGAAAATCTGCATCGTGCCGAGGCAGCCGACCACGACGATGGCGTCGAGCACGTCAACACCCAGCCGTTTCTCGTCGACGAGGACTTCGCGTGCTCCTTTAAACGTTGGAATCGAGTTGTAGATGAAGAGCGCGGCGGCGGCGGGGAGCAGCGGCGGAAACAAGAACTGTGCGGTTGCGGCGAACGGCAACGCCACGGTGCAGAGCGGCAAGGACAGGTCCGCCTTGTCCTTCTGGGCGGGCTCTTCGGCGTTCTCGAGGGCTGAGTCAAGTATCTCGATGATCTGCTCGCGTTTGAGCTGCTTGCGATCATAGAGGACCAGAACGGTGCCGGTCAGCGCGTTGGTCTTGTAGTTGTCGACCCCGAGCACGCTCATGAGCTCGCGTTCGATCGCCTGGCAGAGATCCTTCTTGCGGTGCAATCGCTCGTTGTGCAGTCGCAGGCGGCCAGGCATCTCGTGGAGCACGGCCCAGTTTCCGGCGGCTGTTCCGGCGGCAGGTGACGTCGTGCTCGCGCTCCGCCAGAACCGCGGCACGGAGAAGCCGCGCCGGCGCTTGTGGCCGGCGGTGGCCTGTCGTCCGTTGGCTTCGGCCGTATGTCCGTGGACGCTGACATGGCCGTTCGCGTGCGGCTTGCCATTCCCATTCGTGTGCCCGTGCGAGGCTTCGGTTCGCGTCAGGCGTGCGTAGATCGCCGCGATGGCCGCATCGCGGGAATAGGTCTTCGGGCAATAGCGGATCTCGGCCAGGTTGGCTCCCAGGAGGCCCCCAGCCCCCTTTACGGTGACGCTGTTCACCCCTTCCGTAATCCGAACCCGCTCGACGAAACGCCGGCAGTGTTCGCCCGAAGGGTCGGCGAACAGGAACCGGCTGCGGAGTTGGATGCGGCCTTCGGCGGGAAAGGAGACCGAGATGTCCATGGAAAAATGCCTCGGAGTCGGGCGCCGGCGCCTGCGGCGGGATAGGATCTTCAGGGCTTCAGTTCGGTAAGCACTTGCCGCCATCCTGGAGGCGAAGCCAACGCGCCCGAGGGCGCACCGCCGACGTAGACGCGTCAGCTCCAGCGTTCTGCTGGTGCCTGCCGGTCGAAGGTCATCGCGGATCCGTCAAAAGGGAGCGAGTCGAGGGGACTCGCGTTACGACGTGGTGGCCGACGCGTCGCCTGCGGCGGGGGCCTGGCGCATCTCCGCCATTGCGTCCTGGATTGACTCGACCTTCTCGCCCACCCGGCGTGCGGCGGCGGAATAGGCGTCGCCGAAGGCATCGCCGGCGGTGGCTACCCAGGGGCCCACCTTTTCTTTCAGACGGTCGAAGTTCTTGGCCGCGGCGGCCCCGGCAATGGCCCCTCCGGCGAGGAAGAGCAGCTCGGACCTGGTGACGGGCATGTTTTTCGTCCTACCTTTTCGAGAACCGGCGGCAGGCCAGAAAAAAGGGGGCGCTGGCCATTGCACGCCCGCGAGGAATTCGGTGCGTCGGAGGATTCCGCCCCGCGCGTCGGCGGTTTAGCGGCTTCCGGTCAAGCCGGTTGCGGGGCCGCTTCGGCGACCGGGGTCTCGTTCGCCTTACCGAGCGCGGCCACGGCGTCGCGGGCCGCGGCCCCGCCGTCGATCAGGCCGTGCACGATGGCGTTTTCCTTCGGAATCGCCCGCGCCAGGAACAGCGCGGGGAAGACTACGCCATACGAGAGCGCGTAGGACGTCGTGTACGTCAGGCGGCTGAAGAAGAGGCCGACGGCCGGCATGACCTCGTTCGCCTTGGCCCGGGCGTCCGCCGCTCCGTCCTTCGCGGCCTGCACCGCGAGCGCCATGGCGTCGGCGGCCGTCTTCAGCGGATCGGCGGTGCTCGCCCCTTCAGTCGTCACGGCTTCGGACATCGCGTGATCCTCTTCCTTCGAAGGTGCTTGCTCTCGGATCGTACCGTCGAGAGGAACGTCGCCTCACCATGGGTCGATCCAACGTACCCTACTAAGATAAACGTTGGCGGGACGCGGCGGAAAGAGAAGGCGGCCAATTCGGTTGTAGGAATTTGCTGACGCGCGTCGTCCGTCTCCCCACACGTCCGAAGTCCACGATGCGGCTCTCTGAGACGACTACAGGTCTTCCAGCCAGCCTCGCTGGAGCGCGTAACGGACGAGATCGGCACGGCTGCGCAGGCCGAGCTTGGTGAGCGAGCGAGCCTTATAAGTCTCAACCGTCTTCGCGTTAATGGACAGGCGCGCGGCGATCTCCTTGTTGGAGAGGCCACGGGCGATGAGGCGGGCGACTTCGGACTCGCGTTCGCTCAAGGTATCGCCTTGGAGCGACGTCTTGACCGAATCGTTGCGAAAGAGCTTGCCGACGGCCTTCCCGGCCACCGCGGGGTCGAGGTAGACGCCACCCCCGGCGACGACCTGGATAGCCTTGAAGACCTCTGCCGCCGGCGCCTGCTTGAGGATGTAGCCGGTTGCGCCGGCCTCGAAGAACCGGCGGAAGTAGCCCTGGTCCTCATGGACGGTCAGGGCGAGGATCTTGACGTTCGGGCACGCGGCCTTGAGCCGGGCCGTGGCCTCAGCGCCGCTCATTCCGGGCATCGTGAAGTCCATGACCACGACATCCGGCTGGACCGATTCGGCCAGGTGCACGCCGGCGGGGCCGTCGGCCGCCTCACCGACGACTTCCAGCTCGGGTTGGGCGTTGATCAGGGCTTTCAGTCCCTCGCGAACGACGGCGTGGTCGTCGACGAGCAGCACGCGCAGCTTTGTCATGGCTGGTCACTCCCCTTCCGCGGGCAGCGGTAGCCGGACGAAGAGGGTGGTGCCGGCGCCGGGGGCCGTCTCGACCTGGAGGTTACCGCCGAGCGACTCGGCCCGCTCTTTCATCCCGAACAGTCCCAGCCGCCGCTCCGTGTCCTGAGCCGCCACAACGGCTTCGTGGTCAAACCCCGTGCCGTTGTCTTCCAGGATTGCCAGCAGATGGTCCGGCCGGCGTTCCAGGACCAGGGACACCCGGTCGGCCCGGGCGTGCTTGAGGACGTTGGTGAGCGCTTCCTGGACGACCCGGTAGACGGCCGTCTCCGTGGCGGGCGGCAGACGGTGGTGTTCCAGACCCGAGTGATGAAAGTCGACTTCGATGCCGGTCCGCTCGCCCCACTCTCCTAGCTCGTGGAGCAAGGCGGCGACCAGGCCGAGGTCGTCGAGCATTGTCGGGCGCAGCTCCAGGGCGATCCGCCGCATGTCGTGGCCCATCTGCTTCACGAGTCCGAGCAAGTTCTGGACCCGGAGCGCGTCGGAGGACGCGCCGGTCAAGCCTTCGAGCCCAAGCTTGAGCGCGGCGAGATGCTGGCCCATCTGGTCGTGCAGCTCGTGGGCAATGCGCCGTCGCTCGCCTTCCTGGACTTCGCCGAGCTTGAGCAGCAACTCAGCCCGCCGCCGCTCCTCTTCGGCCCGTTTGCGGACCGAGATGTCGCGCGCGATCGACGACAGGCCGACGATCCGTCCGTCCGCCTCGCGAATCGGCGACGAGGAGACGGAGACCTCGATCTTGGAGCCGTCCGCGCGCAGGTGCTCGGTGTCGTGGTTGAGGACGGCGTCTCCCTGCTCGATCCCCGCCCAGATCTCGGCCAGTTCGCCGGAATCCGGTGGAAAGAGCACGGCGAACGGCCGGCCGATAACGTCCTCGGGGCGATAGCCGTAGAGCCTTCGGGCGCCGGGGTTCCAGGTGGTGATGGTTCCTTTCATCGTGACGCCGACCACGGCGTCTTCGGTCGTCTCGACGATGGCTGCCATCTGGGCGATCGCCTCTTCGACCCGCCGCTGGCTCGACCCGTCGTGGATCAGGAGCACCGCCCCTTCGACCGCCCCCCTCCCCCCCTGGATCGGCGCGGCGCGAAACTCGATCGGAACGAACTTCCCTTCCTTTGCGAGCAGGACCGAATGACGCGTCCATTCCACCGCGTCTCCCGGCGCGGCACCGAGCGCTGACGCCTTGAGCGGCGCTCGGGTTCGCTCGTCGGTCAAGGGGAGGACCTCGTCCACATGCTTCTCATACGCTTTCGCGAACCGCCAGCCCGTCAAGGTTTCGGCCAGTGAGTTCAAGAACAAGATCCGGCCACGGCGGTCGGTGACGATCAGGGCTTCATCGATCCCGGCGACCGCCTTCTCGATCCAGTGACGCTCGCGCCACGCGGAGGACGCGCGCCGGCTCGAGGGGGCGAGAGAGCCGACGAAACCTCCCATGCGCTTGAGAAGAGGACTCACGAATGCTCCTTCACGCGCGATTCTCGCGGGCGGGTTGACAGGAAATACATTTGTCGTCGACCATCGATTGATAGGCTGTTGCGTACTTCGGGCGTGCCACCCACGTCAATCCAACGTACCCAACCGCCGGACCACGTCGGCCGGCCGGTTGCTTACCGGCCGCGTCGGATCGCGATGCCGGATTGCACGGAACGGAACCGGAATTGCACGCTCACGGGCCGCCCTGCTCTTGCGGCCCGGATCTATTCTAACCTTCAGGGGGGCGTTCTGTCCGGCACAGCCGCTTGTTCCCATGCTTGCTCGTTCGACTTCATTGCGCATTCCCGCAGCAGGGTAAGGGTGTCACTTGGCCCTTTCCTGCCAGGCGAAGAACGGAACCAGGGCCCCCATCCTGGGCAAGACGGGCGTTATAATAGCTTGGGGAGATGGGCTCGACGCTTCGATGGGAGTGGAGCTGTATGATTCCGAGGTCTCTGGGGGGTGCTCTGACGTCGGCACGGCGATTCTGGGATTCGGCCCGGCCCGGGACCGCATCGACCGGCAACGGCCGCCGTGAGGCCGAGGCGCCGACCAGTGATGCGGCGGCAGTCATCGCCCGGCTGAAGGACAAGGCGGCGAGGGCCAGGCTGGGTGACGAGCTGGCCGCATTGAAGGAAGACCGCGAGCACGCCCGGTTTCACCTGGTTGTATTCGGAGCGGGGGCGGCGGGGAAGACATCGCTGGTGAACGCCCTGGTCGGCCGGTCCCAGGGAGAGACGTCTCCGCTCAAGGGAACGACGTCGCGCGACGTGAGACGAACCGAGTCGCTGGAGGGGCCGGAAGGAACGGTTTTCGTGACCGACACGCCCGGGATCGCCGGCGTGGGGGAAGAGGGAGCGTGGGACGAGGCCGAGGCGCTCGATCTGGCCGCGAGGGCGGACCTGCTCCTCTTCGTGGTCGAGCATGACCTGCACCGTTTTGAGCACGATGCGCTCAGTTTGCTCGTGCGCAACGGCAAGCGTTCGCTCCTGGTGCTCAACAAGAAAGACCGGTTCCTCGACGCGGAGCTGCGCGAGGTTCGGGAGAAACTGCGCGAGCGGCTTGCCGGCCTGTTGCCGCCCGAGGACGTCGTGGTGGTCGCCGCTGCCCCGCGCCCGGTGCCCGTGCGGATTCGCAAACCGGACGGCGCCGAGGAAACGGTCATCGAGTACGAGGCCCCGGACTTGACGGCCCTCGAGGAGCGGATTGCCACGGTCGTGGCCCACGAAGCAGAGACCCTGCGCGCGGGCAACCTGCTCTTGCGGGGCTATCTCTTGCGCAAGCAGGCCAACGACGAATTCGCACGCCAGCGAAGGCGCGACGCGTACGCGATCGTCGACCGCCACCAGTGGCTGGCTGCCAAAGCGGTATTCGCGGTCCCGATCCCCGAGATGGACCTGCTAGCGGCGGGCGCTGTGGAGTACCGGATGATCTCCGAGATCGCCGCGCTCTTCAGCGTGCCGCTCTCCACGGCCCACATTCAGATGATCGGCGACCAGATGATCCGAACCTTGATCCGCCGGCGGCTGGTCGAGACGGCAACGGCCTGGGTCGCCGGCCTCTTCAAGTCCACGGTGGTCGGATACGCGGCGGGCGGGATGGTCCAGGCGGCCACGGTCGCCTACCTGACTCACGTGACGGGGCACGCGTTCTACGAGTACTTTGAGCGCGGGCAGGATTGGGGCGACGGCGGAATGTCCGCCGCCTTGGCCCGGGAGTTTGAGGGGAAGAAGCGTACGGAGTTTTTCAAGGACTTCGCGCGACAGGCGATCGATCGCCTGAGTCGCCGGCTCGGGGGCTCGCGAGCGACCGGCGGGGCCGCCGGGCCGTGAGTGGTGCTCGGGGGGGGGCGCGTCGGAGTGATTTCCCGGAGCGATCACGAGGAGCTGATCAGCGAGACATGGTAGAACACGCAACATTCCAGGCGCCTGCGCTCACGGAATACGAAGCCGAGCAAGTGGAGCGGATTGCGCTCTGGAAGGGTGAACACCCGCCCGTCGTGGCGGAAGTGTTCCGGATGGTCGCCCAGCCCGTCGCCCAACTTGCCGAGCGGGTCATTCCCGATTCTCTGGCTCGGCAGATCATCGACGTGACCTACAAGGCGGCTGACGCGACTGCGTGGTGCAGGGACATCGAGGTTCAGGCCGGCGTGAAGGATGTGACCGAGCTGAAGCAGAAGTCCCTGGAAGAGTGCGACCAACTGGCGCTGCGGGTCGGCCGGAATGCCGAGGCGCTGGCGGTGGCCGAAGGGGCACTCACCGGCGCCGGCGGCGTCTTCACGACACTGCTGGACGTTCCGCTCCTCTTCGGCGTCGCCATGCGGACGATCATCCGCATCGGCCACTGCTACGGCTATCCGCTCGACCGCAAGACCGACCGGGCGTACGTGCTGGGCGTCCTGGTCGCCGCGCTGGC
>JARLIH010000510.1 GCA_031291845.1 Isosphaeraceae bacterium
ATATTAAAAAGTATGGTTTTACGTATTTTTGTTGCGGGGGGTCAAATTTTTTTTTTGGTTCGCCAAAAAAAAAAATAAATTTTGCCACCCCAGGACCGCGGTGACGACGCAGAGGAAGGGGTCGTAGGCTCCATCATCGTGCAAGACGAAAAGTCGGGCGTTACCGCCGTTGATGGTGCGACGGCTCCGCCCACGGCCTGCTCCAGACCCGCGCTCGGCGCTCGATTGGGAAAGGTCTTCTCGTGTCGAGATCGACTGAGATCGTCGTCGGCGCCAAGGGTCGCCACTTTGACCCACCACGGGCCGTCGCGAAGCTCTTCGAGATGGTCGGAGCGGACGAAGCCTACTGGGTCATCCGGACGGCGAAGGAGAGTCATGAGTTTGACGTCGCATGCGACTATCACAGGGGAGTGATCGACGATCCCGACGAAGAAAACGGCTACGAGGGGACGAACATCAGGGCTGAGGTCGTGCCTTCTCTTTACCTTGAAGGTACGACGCTGAAGATGAACGTCCTCTCGTGTCCCGCCTCCAAGCGGATCAAGGCAGCAATCCGCGCGGGGATCGACGCAGTTTTGCTCGGCGAGTTCTCGATCAATAGCGTCTACCTTACGGTCGGCGGACACGACGTCTTTCAGGTCGCCTTTGTTGATGAGCCTGTCATGTTCGGGCGGTATTTCGCCTCGATCACTTTCGGGGCGAACGGGCTGCCCGAAGATGCCGAGGCTGTGCTCGAGCAGGTCCTCGCCCTGGACGAGTTCCAGAAAATCTGAAGTCAATTTGAGTCCGAGTTTGGCCCATCCGAGGCCGTGATGGTCTTGTATGAGTAGGCAACGACGATGGGACGGAACAGGCCGCGAAACACCTCCCGACCGGTCACCCCCGACGCGATGATGCACCGGCCACGAGAATCCCCGGGTCCTAGTGCGGAGTGAAGCACATGAGAAATCGGTCTGGTCTTTCGCTGATCCTCGTCGGACTCCTGTCGTCCACCGGCGCTTCACCGTCGTGGGCACAGGGCGATGCGCCGGCGAGCCCTTCGGCCTCGATGATGGAACTGCTCCACTACGAGCCGACCGGGCTCTCGCTGCTGACCCCCTACACGAGGGGCAAGGTGCCGGTCGTCTTCATTCACGGGCTGTGGCTGAACCCCGCGTCATGGCACCGGATGATCTCGGCACTCAAAGCCGATCCGGCGATCGACGGGCGATATCAATGCTGGACGTTCGGGTACTCGACGGGCGATCCGATCCCTTACTCGGCCCATCTGCTGAGGAGGAACCTGGACGATGCGCGGCGGAAGCTCGACCCGGATAGGACCGACTCGGCCTTCGATGAAATGGTGCTCGTCGGTCACAGCATGGGAGGCCTTCTGTCGAAGATGATGGCGGCGGACTCGGGCGATCGGCTCTGGCGCGTCATCAGCGACCGGCCGTTCGAAGCGCTCGTTGGTGAAGAGGCTGATGTCGACCTCTTCCAGACCGGCCTGTTCTTCGGCGCACGTCCGGAGGTGCGCCGGGTGATCTACATCGCGACACCGCATCGCGGCAGTCGTTTCGACCGGGGGGCGATCCTGCATGTCGGCGCGAGATTGGTGCGCGTCGCAGACCCCTTGCGGGCGGCCCATCACCGGCTGGTGGCGCGTAACGAACCGACGTTCTTCCGGGAGCATTTCCGCAAAGCGATCCCGACCAGCATCGACGAATTGGAGTGGGGGTCGCCCATCCTGACGGGTCTTGCCGGCCTGTCCACTGCGCCGGCCGTCAAGGTCCACTCCATCATCGCGGTCCGTCCCGACTCGCCGCCGGGCAATCGAACCGACGGCTTGGTGCGCTACGACAGTGCGCAGGTCGCGGGAGTTGCCTCCGAGAGGGTCGTCGCGACCGGCCACCTCTGCCAAGATCATCCCGACGTCATTGGCGAGGTCCGGCGAATCCTCAGCGAGCGCACGACGCCCTGAACCGGGCAACCGCCCCTCTTGTTAGGGGCGTCATTCTGCCCGACGGTGTGGGTCCTTGACTGACAACGGCTCCGTAGATCTGGGAACAGGCCCGGGAGCCGCGCCCCTTTTTGTGATTCCCATCGATCCTCGGGTGGCCGGAGCACGAAGGCCATGCCCCGGGCCACCCAGGCCGGAAAGTCGTTCCCGCCTTTTCTTCAGTACGAATCGGCCGAAATCACTTCGCCACCCGCTCTTGTCCCGAGGGCTTGAAAGACGTTCATTGCGATCGAGCTCTTCAGGAATTTGACCGACCCGTCGACCATGGCGAAGTTCGCCCCGCCCGGATGCAGGCTGCCGAAGGCATTGATTCGCGGGGTCTCGTAGCCGTTGGTGAACCCGGGGTTGCTCGTCGCCGCGCCGGGCGCGTTGCTATAGCTAAAGGGAATTGTATAGTTGATCGGGGCATACGTGCTCAGCGCAACGTCCGACAGCGCGTAGCCTCCGCTCGATGACGCCCACCAGCCCCACATCCCCATCGTTTGACTGAAGAACGTGAGGCCCGCCGTCGCGAAGGAGTCGTAGTTCGGGTCGAAGTGGCTGCGTTCGCCGTAGAAGAGAGTATTCGAGAGCCCGTCCACGACGGCGGCGATGGACACCTGGGTGTTACCTGGGGCCGTCGATCCGGGTCCCGTATAGGTAAAGACGCCGTCCTTGGTGACCGCCGAGAACGGATGCGTCTGCGAGCCGCCGTTCCCACCGTAGCTGGTGATCCCGTACCACTCGTTCGAGGTGGTGCCGTTCTGCACCGGATTGGTCGGAATGATGTCGGCGGGACACAAGAGCGCGTTGATCAAGGTGGCCGAACGCGCCGTTGTTCCGTAAAGATTATCAAAACCATAACTAAAGTTCCATGCGTTATAGAGTGGCTGCTGCTCCACGTACGGGAGCAGCCCCACGAACAGCGTGATTCCCCACGGGGGCTTCGTCGCCATCTTCATCTGCCCCGGCGGGAAAACCCCATTGGTCGACTCGTAATTCATCGTGGCGAGGGCGAGCTGCTTCAGGTTGTTCACGCACTGGATTCGCCGGGCGGCTCCGCGAGCGGCCTGCACGGCCGGCAAGAGCAACGCGATTAGCACCGCGATGATGGCGATGACGACCAGCAGCTCAATCAGCGTGAAACCAGCGCGGCGGGCGTTGTGGCTCTCCATCGAACACTCCGAGGTTGGGTGAGGTCGGCTGGGCGGGGGAGGGTGGCGTGGTGTGGGGAGAGGGAAAACCGGACTGGCCGGGTCGACGACATCGGGTCGGCCCCGAGCTTCGCAAGACCTACTTGTTTCCTCCTTCACCGACGAGCTGAATCTGCTTCGGGTCCTCGACCCGGATACGCACCTGCTCGTTCTCGCGAACCACCGGGCCCGTGACCCGGATCAGCTTGCCCTTGTAGTGCTCGGCCGGGTCGTTGATGCCCGCCTGCTTGAAGAGGTCGATATGGTCGTAGCTGATGACCAGGGCAAGGTTGTTCTGGTCGCGGAAGTCCACCTCCGAGTCGAGGTAGTACTCCCGCTTGGGGGGAGCGTTCTTGGTCGACTGGACGGACATCTCGAAGACGCCCGTCTCGCCGACGTGATTGCGGGCTTCCGTGGCCGCGAGCACCTTCTGGATCTGCTTCGGGTCCTCGACCCGGATGCGCACCTGCTCGTTTTCGCGGATCACCTTGCCCGTCACCCGGATCAACTTACCCTTGTAGTGCTCGGCCGGGTCGTCGACACCCGCTTGCTTGAACACATCGGCGTGGTCGTAGCTGATGACCAGGGCGAGGTTCTTCTCATCGCGAAAGTCCTCCTCGGAATCGAGGTAATATTCCCGCTTGTGGGCCGCGTTCTTGCTCGACCGGACCGTCATTTCGACGGTGCAGTTCTGGTCGACATGATTGCGGGCCTCCGCAGCCGCGATCACCTCCTTTGCAACCGATTCGGAGGCCGAGGCGGACGGCCGGAGCGCGACGGCGCCCGGCAAGAGGACCAGGGCGATCGCGAGACGTCGGGATGCGATGGACATGACGAAACTCCGCTCGAAGACCAATGGTCGCGACGGTGGAGGGGGGCTGCGGGTGGGTGGCGGTCGTTCTCCCGATGGCGGAGCGAACAAGAGCTCACGGCGAGCCTACTTTCGAATCGCAGGCCTGATTGAATCGCCGATCTCGAAACGGTTCCGGTCGGTGCCTGAACGAGCCGTCACAGCGGTTGCAAGAGTTTCGCCAAGTGCTGTTCGCGGCCAGTCGGCAGACTCCGTGGCGCGGCTCGACTACCCTTCAATGCAAGTTTTGGACCGTTGGTCATACGCGGAGGTGTCGCTGGATAAGGGGGCGTTCCACGTCGTGTTTCCTGCGACGAAGAGAAGCGCGAGCGGGAGGGCTCGTAGAGAAACCGACATCCAGGGCGTCGGATTGGGTCCAAAGCGACATGCAGGTGTTGCCTCGCCGCGCCGCGGGAACAAGCGTTCGGCAGGGAGCGTCGTCATCGGGCCGATTTCCGGGCCGTCCGGCCGTCTCGGCTTACCCGCCCCACACTGGCGTTCACGAAGGGGGGTGGCTCGGCGAGGATTGTCGCCCTGTGGTGATGACAAGTTGGGCCTACAACGGCTCTTGAGCTGCGTGGGCGGAAGCGTCTTTGTTACACCACGGGCCCTCTTCGCACCTCTCCCCTTGTGGGAGAGGGGTTTTTAGCAACACTTCCCCCCAGGACGTGTTCGACCGCCAGGCCCGGCTTTTCATCTTCACGCCGGGTTGCGGAATGTTGACCTTGTTTCTACTCCGCGGCCCCAAGGCCGGATGGTAACACACATAAGTTCTTGAGCCGAACGCTCTGTCCGGCTACTCGCACGGGCGGCCGGAAATGGGGTTGCTGGAATCCCCGCTTGCCGCGCTGTAGTATATCGTTCTCCCGTCCTTTTCGTTGACGTCTTCGGTTACACAACGCGTTGATCACAACTGGGAGCCTGCTCATGCGTAGCTGCCCTGGACAGCCCATTCACCGGTTGGTCCATCAACAGCCGCGCCTGGAACACCTGGAAGTCCGTTCGCTGCTGAGTGGTGTTACCAGCTACAGCGACGACCATCGTCCCGCGTCGACGGGGGTCGAGGTTGGCGCGCCCGCCGATTCGTCCTCGGAATCGGACAGCCTTGCCGAACAAGACGACCTCTCGACTCCGGTCGCCTCGACCGACGACGGAACGAGCCAGGGCATCGCACAGGCTGGGGCCGGCAGCAGCGCGTCTCACCAGGACGATTCCTCGCGCGCATCCACACAGCCAACGCCGGTTCGCTCGACGTCCGACGGCGACGACGGTCAACCTGGCTCTCAGCCGGACACGAGCGACGACGGTGCCTCGACCGATGATGATGCACCCGCCGTTGTTTCCCCGCCGACGCCGGTCTCCTCTTCCCCGACGGGAACAGGATCAACCTCGACCCAGACCGGCGCGGGATCGACCTCAACCTCGGAGCCGGGTGCGAACGACTCGGGGTCGTCTTCCGGGAACGGAGCGATCACTCCGAGCGCAGGGTCGGGGGGGGAAACGGCCCCCACGGGGAGCTCGACGGCCGACGGATCGGCGACGTCTCCGGTCACGACCCTGGCGTCGGGCTCCCGTCAAGCCGGCGCTGGTCCCGCGGCAAGCTTGACCGTATCGAGTTCCACTGCGTCCGGGTTTGCCAGCGGCGCGAGTGCTGCGCTTCCCCGGAGCGGATCCGCGTCCCAATCCGCCGACGCATCGCAGGACACGTCCCGGGACGAAGAATCGATCGTCTCGACGGTCGATCGTTCGGGCGATGTCACGAGCTCCACTCAGGACCAAGGCGACCACGGACTGATCGCGGTCGGTCCCTCCGCGAACGGAGAAACATCGGCTTCGGGCAGACTCGACCCTCGGTCGACCCAACTCCCGACGCTCGTCCTGCACGACCCGGAAGTCCATATCCGCGACGACAAAGACGGGCCGAGCGACGGCGACCTTCTCCTCGGTCGCAAAATCGCTACCGCCACTGGTGCATTGCACGATGCGAACACCGGACGCCATTTCGACTGGGAATCGCTCCGTTTTCGCGGGGCCGACGTGCTTGCGAGCTGCTCTCCGTACGAGCAGGCAGTCATCGAGCAGGCGATCGACCGTTTGCTCGAGCAAGTCAGCGGCTCCGTCACGACATTGTTGCCCGACCTGGGGCCTGCCTCGAGCATGATCCCCGGTGTCGTCGTGGCCGCGACGTTGGTCGCCGTCGAGAGCGTCCGCCGCTGGTCGAACGACGATCGCGATCAGGCGGGCGAGGGCCGCGACGCGGAGGACGTCGAGGATTCCGGGTTCCCCGGGCTTCCCGATCGCCGGCGGATCTGGGCCTTGGAGGAACGATGAGCGCCGAGCCCGATCACCTCGATCAACTGCTCGCCCAGCTCAACAGTGGCGATCGAGCGGCGACCGAGCAGGTGTTCCGGACCTATGAGCCCTATCTTCGAATTCTCGTCAGGCGCGAGCTGCGGGCGGAGCTCCGTACGAAGTTTGACTCGAGCGACGTCGTGCAGTCGGTCTGGGCCGACCTGCTCGAAGGGATTCAGGGGCGCGGGTGGCGGTTTGCCGACCGGGCGCACCTCCAGGCGTTCCTGGTCCGGCTATCGAAGAACCGGTTCATCGACCTTTGCCGCAAACACGGTCCGGCCCTGGCCCACGAGAAGCCCCTGGCGGACCACGCGCTCGCCGAGACCTTCGCGGGCGACGCTCCCCGACCGAGCGAGGTCGCCCAGGGCAACGAGCTTTGGGAGCGAATCCTTGCGCTCTGCCCCCCCAATCACCGCGAGCTGGTCCAGATGAAGCTCAAGGGATTGACCGTCGACGAGATCGCTGGCCGGGTCGGGCTGCACCCGAACAGCGTGCGCCGGATCCTGGTCGAGCTCGCGCAGCGCGTCGACGCCGCCAACGGCCGATCGGGTCCGTTTGCCGGATTACTATGAAATGAAACGGGATCAAGCGAACGCGCCACCCCCAGCGCCGTCGCCCGCGAGCCAGGTGCGCGCGAACTCCGATTTCAGCGCGGTCTTCGAGCGGCAGATCGAGGAGATGATCGCCGCACTGGACCGCGGCGAGCATCCTCGGGCCGAGCAGTTCCTCGCCCAACTCCCTGGGCTGGCGGATGAGGAGGCAATCCGGATCGTCTTCGAAGAAGCATGCCTCCGCATGGAGCGGGGGGAGACCTCGGTCACCGCCGAGTTCCTCCAGCGGTTTCCCCAGTGGAGCTCCGCGCTCGGCCTGCTCGTGGAATGCAAACGCCTGTTGCTGACGGCGGCGCGGGCCGACTTTCCGGAGCCCGGGGACGACCTGGGAGATTTCCGGCTTCTGAGCGAAATCGGCCGGGGAGCGGTGGGACGCACGTTCCTGGCAAGCCAACATTCGCTCGCTAACCGGCTGATGGTCTTGAAGGTCACCCCCCTCGGGGCGGAGGAGCACCTTCGCCTGGCTCGCCTGCAGCACATGAACATCGTGCCGCTTTACGTCGAGCACGTCTTCCCGGATCGTAACGTCCGCGTGCTCGGTATGCCCTACCTCGGTGGTACGTCGCTGGACCGCGTCCTCGAGTCGCTGGCGGCCGTTCCGCACGCGCAACGGACCGGGAAGCACCTGCTCGACGCGCTCGACCGTAGCGCACCGCCCGTGGTTCCCGAGTCGGTGTCTCTGTCGTTGGCGACCGGCCCGTTCCGCAAGTACCTCGCGCAGGCAACGTTCGTCGAGGCGATCTGCTGGATCGGCGCATGCCTGGCCGACGCGCTCCAGTACGCCCACGACCGCGGCCTGGTCCACCTCGACGTCAAGCCCTCCAACGTCTTGATCGCGGCGGACGGTCAGCCGATGCTTCTCGACTTTCACCTCGCGCGCGAGCCTCTTGCGTGCGGTCAGCCGGCCCCTGACCGCCTGGGAGGAACGTCGCAGTTTCAGTCGCCCGAGCAACATGCCGCCATCGAGTCGGTCCGGTGGGGCAGCCCGATCCGCTTCGCGGTCGACGGCCGCTCGGACCTTTACTCGCTCGGACAGTTGCTCTACGAGGCACTCGGGGGCGAAGCCGCGACGCACACGACGTCGAGGCGGCCGCTCTCGACATGCAATCCGCGCGTCTCGCCGGGTCTTTCGGACATCGTCCGAAAGTGTCTCGCCCCGGAGGCCGACGCGCGCTACGCCGACGCGGCATCGCTCGCGCTCGACCTGCGCCGGCACCTGAACGACTTTCCGTTGCGGGGCGTGAGCAACCGCAGCCTGGTCGAGCGCTGGCGGAAGTGGCGGCGGAGGAGGCCATCGGCCCTCCTTCGGCTGGGGGTCTGGCTGGGGGTGACGTCTTCGTTGCTCATGGTCGCGGCGGTCCTGGCCCTGCAGTTCTATCAGCGCGAGCACCAGATCGGCGCTGCACTCGCGGAGGGGAGGGACTACGTGGGAAAGCACCACTATCCCGAAGCCATCGCGGCCTTCCGGCGGGGCCTGGCGCTCGCCGACAACTGGCCCGGAGCCCGGGCGCAACAGCGAGCGCTCCACGCCTCCTTGCAACGCGTTCAGCGCTTGAGGAATGCCGCCGAGCTGCACGAGATGGTCGACCTGCTCCGGTTCCGGTTTGGGATGACTCCTCCCGAACCCGCGGAGGCCAGGTCGCTCTACCTCCGAGGGCGGGAGCTCTGGCAGTCTCGCGACCGGATCTTGAGTCCGGCCGGCGAACCGATCGATGCCGGCACCGAGCAGAATGTCCGCGCCGACCTGATCGACCTGGCGAGAATCCTCGCAGGCATGGCCGCCCAGCAGGCTCCCGGCGACGGGGCCGGTGTTGCCGAACCGACGGCCGACGCGGTGCTATTGCTCCGCGAAGCGCTCGCTCAGTTCGGGCCGAGCGCCGCGATGAGCCGCGATCTCTGGAGTTTGACTCGCTCCCTCGGCCAAACCCGCGCCGATACACCCCCGCCCGTCAGCGCGCCGCCAGGCACCGCCTGGGAACACCACGACCTGGGGCGTTCCTATCTCCGTTCGGGCGACCACGCACTGGCCGAGACCGAGTTCCGACGCGCGATCGAGCTGCGTCCTGAGGAGTTCTGGCCGTACTTCTACCACGGCCTCTGTTGCTACAAGCTCGAGCGTCACGCCGACGCCGTGGCGTCGTTCGGCACGGCGATCGCCCTGGCGCCCCGGACCGCTGAGTGCTACTTCAACCGGGCCCTGGCGTACCAGGCCCTCGGCCGTGACGACGACGCGATCCGCGACGACACCCGCGCGCTCGCGCTCAACCCCCGCTTCACCGACGCCGCGCTCAACCGTGGAATCGCCCTGCTCCGGACCGGCCGGCACGCGGCGGCCCTCGAGGACTTCGAACGGGCGCGGGCGACCGCCTCGGGTCCGCGGATGCTCGCCTTGATCGCTTACAACACCGCATTGGTTGCGATCGCCCGCAACGACCTGCCCGCCGCGCGGGCCAATCTCGAGCTTGCCATCAAGCATGGCGACAAGGATGCGCGGGATCTGTACGATCGCCTCCGTTTCCCTTGAATTCAAATTCATCCGGAATTCGCGCGAATCTTTCCTGGGCTCGCCCGCTTACTCCTGCGATCCCAGTAGGCGATCAAAAGGGCCTCCGCCGACTCAGCCCGGGAGCCGCTGTAAGCCCGGCTTCGCAGCGCCCCGCGGTCGAAACCGCTAGGCTCTCTTGAAAACCATCTGGAGAGCCGGCCATTGCCGGCCGAATCGCTGCGAGACGTTTCCCGCGGGCCATCATCACCAAGGGCATTTCACGAAAACCGGTTCCGTCCAGCAGGAGCACCCATGTTTCACCGACTTTCGCGAAAACCCACCAGAACCCCCCGCTTCAATAGCGATGCACCCACCAGGCGGCAGCAATCAGCCCGGAGAGTGCTCGTCCTTGAAGGTCTGGAGTCGCGCGCTCTGCCGGCGCCCTTGGCATGGGCCGCGGGCGTGAACTTGCCGACGCCGGAAGCGGGGATCGTGGCCCAGCCGGAAGGGACAAGTTTGCTCACCACGGCCGGGCCGGGGACCACATCCTACACGGTGTCGGCCACCTATCCGAGCTGGAAGGCGACCACAGCGCCGACGGTTCAACCGCTCGATTTTGCGCGCACTTCTCCGGGCATCGCGCCATTGCCCAACGGCAATTTCATCGTCTTCGGCGGCTTGCAAAACGGCTTTGCCACCTCGGCCGTCACGCAGTACGATCCGAACACGGTCACGGTCGTGGATGGGGCGACCAACCAGACACGCTCCCTCCGATCGATGAACGTACCGCGCGCGGAGTTCGGCTGGGCCAGCGACGCCAACCACCTCGATTACGCCATCGGCGGCCAGGACAATAATGGAACGCCGCTGGCCACGATGGAGGTTTACAATCCGACCGCGAACACCTGGACGTACCTGGCTTCGTTGCCGCAAACGTTGTACGGCGAGTCGGCCGTCAGCGACGGCGCGGGCCACATTTACACGTTCGGCGGCGTCGGCGCCAACGGGGCCATCAACAATCTCGTCTACCGCTACACCATCGCCACCAACACCTGGGATCAATCCGCCTCGCCCATGATCGTCGGCGTGCGCGACAGTGCAGCCGTGCTTGGCCCTAACGGCTTGATCTATGTCATCGGGGGTAAGACCGCCACGGGTGCGAGCGCTACCGTGGAGAGTTACTCCATCGCCACCAACTCCTGGAACCTGGAAACGTCTCTCCCTCAGCCCCTCAGCTCAGCGGCGGCGGCGGTCGACTCCCTCGGTCGAATCGAGGTGCTGGGGGGCTATGACGTCAACGGCAACCCGTCGGCTGCAACCTATGTCAGCCAGGAATTCACACAACCCGACCTCGCGCCGACGATCACGTCCACTCCGGTGACGACCGGCGTCTTGAACGGCGGCTACGGTTACCAGGTTGTTTCCACGGGAAATCCGCAGGCCACGTATTCGTTGACCACCGAACCGGCGGGCATGACGATCGACCCCAGCACCGGTCTGATCAGTTGGACGCCGACTGCTCTGGGTAGCTACAGCGTGACCGCCCAGGCCAGCAACAGCGTTGGTCAAACGTCGCAATCGTTCTCGATCAACGTCGTCCTGCCGAAACCGGCGGCTCCCACGGGCCTGACGGGGACCAGCCTGTCGACGACCTCCGTCGGCCTCTCCTGGAACGCGTCGACGGACCCCCACGTGACCAGTTACGACGTGTACCGCCGATATGTGGCCCACAGCCCCAAAGGTTCCGGCAGCACGATTTACTACTCACTGATCGCGTCCGGGATCACCACGACGTCGGTGACGCTCTCCGGAAGCGGCGTCTCCGGCACCTACGCGGTGACCGCCGTCAACAGCGAGGGGATTCAATCACCGCGATCCGCGGACGTTTCCGCGGCGGTCATGACCCCGCCGGTCCTCTATACCGCCACAACGACGTCGGGCGCCGACATCTCCAGCCTCACGCTCAATGTCGGACAGACGGGACAGATCGACCTGATCCAGGAGTTTGCCAATCCGGCACCGACGTTCTCCCTCGTCAACGGGCCGAGCGGTATCACGGTTAACCCCACGACCGGCCTGGTGACCTACACGCCGAGCCCGGCTGACATCGGCCAGCAGATCGTGACCTTCGCGGCAAGCAACAGCGCCGGCACATCCACGTACCAGTTTGTCTTTGATGTGTTGGCCCTCCAGCCGACCGTGACGGTGAGCGGCGGGCCGATCACTTATGATGGAAACTCGCATTCAGCCAGCGCGTCCGCCGTCGGGATTGACGGCGTGACCCCGGTTGCCGGCAGTTTCACATTCACCTACAACGGTTCCACCACGCCCCCGGCGGCGGCAGGCACCTACACGGTCTCGGCGACCTTCACCAGCGCCGATCCTTCGTACGCCGGCACGGTCGCGACGACCAGCCTGACGATCGACCCGGCCACTCCGACCGTGACCGTGAACGGCGGCCCGTTCGCCTACGACGGCACGCCCCATGCCGCGACCGCGACGGCCGTCGGCGTAGACGGGGTCACCCCCGTCGACGGCACGTTCTCCTTCACCTACAACGGGTCGTCCACGCCGCCGACCGATCCTGGCCTTTACAGCGTGGTCACCACCTTTGCCAGCAACGATCCGAACTATTCATCGGTGACCACGACCAGCGACTTGGTGATCAACAGTCCCGGCACGCTGGTCCCGACCTTGTCGCTCGTCGACGGCTCCGCCCCTTACGACGGCAATCCCCACGCCGACTCAGCCAGCGCGGTCGCCGCTGACAACGTGACGCCCGTCGCCGGCACCTTCGTCTTTACCTACAACGGCTCCGCCACCCTACCGACTCAGACCGGCACGTACAGCGTGGTCGCAACCTTCATCAGCGCGGACCCCGCCTACGCCAACGCCTCGATCGCCGGCAGCTTGACGATCAGCGCGGTGGCTCCCGCGCTTGCGGTCGATCCGACCCCGTTCACATACGACGGCACGAGCCATGCCGCTTCGGTGACGGCCCTGGGCGTCGACGGCGTCACTCCCGTCAATGGCACGTTCACCGTGACCTACAACGGCTCTCTCACGCCGCCCGTCAATGCCGGCACCTATGACGTGGCGGTGGCTTTTAGCAGCAATGATCCGAACTATCTCTCGACCAGCAGTACCAGCACGATCACGATTCTCCCCGCGACGCCTTCCGTGGGCCTCGGAAACGGCGGTCAGTGGGAATTCACCTACAATGGGATGCCGCAGACGGTCGTCGGCAGCGCGGTTGGCATTGACGGGGTGACGCCGATCAACGGCAGCTTCACCTACGAGTATTACAACGAATACGGGTCCAACACCCAGCTCTTCGGTCCTCCGCTCCCCGGCGCTCCCGTCGACGCGGGGTATTACACTTTCACCGAATACTTCACGAGCAACGATCCGAACTACGCCGACGGCAGCTTTAGCTGGGAGCTCTGGATCGATCCTGCCTCGCCCACCCTGACCCTCAACGGCGGACCTTTCACTTACAACGGCTCAGCTCAACCCGCCGTCGTGTCCGCGGTGGGCGTCGACGGCGTGACTCCGGTTGCCGGCAGTGTGACGTACATCACCTACAACGGGTCCACCACCGTTCCGAACGCTGCCGGCACCTATGCGGTCTTCGCGGAATTCACCAGCGGCGACCCGAATTACTACAGCTCGAGCGTCGACGGCACGCTCGTCATCAACAAGGCGACTCCCACGTTCAGCAGCCTCTCGTCCCCGGCGGTCAACGTCGGCACGTCCACCGTGACCGTGACCGGCCACATCGCCTCCGGTGCCACGGCCCCGGGCGGGGATGACGTTGCGGTCACGCTCAACGGTGTGACCCAGCCGGCCACGATCAGCTCCAGCGGCAGTTTCAGCACCACCTTCAGCATCCAGGGCCTGACGACGGGTACCTATCCCATCACCTACGCGTATCTCGGAGACGCGACGCAGTTCAACGCGTCAGGCACCGGCTCCGCCACCGGGACGCTGACCGTGCAAGCGGCGCCCAGCGTTCTCACCAATCCCGTGAGTCAAACCGTCGTGACTGGCAGCAGCGTCACGTTCTCCGCTGCGGCGTCCGGCTATCCCGTGCCGACCGTGCAGTGGCAACAGAGCACCAACGGCGCCACTTACACGAATATCCCCGGCGCCACGGGCCCAATCTACACCATCAGCGCCACCTCGGTCAGTCAGAACGGCTACCGGTACCGTGCGGTGTTCACCAACAGCGTCGGCACGGCGACGACCACCGTCGCGACCTTGAACGTGCAAGCGGCTCCGGCGGTGACCACGAACCCCACGATCCAAACGGTCAACGCCGGCCGGACCGCAACCTTCACGGCGGCGGCTACGGGCAGCCCCACGCCGACGGTCCAGTGGCAAGTGAGCACCGACGGCGGCAGCACCTTCACCAACATCGCCGGCGCCACCGGCGGGACCCTGACCTTGTCTGCCACGACGGCCAGCGAGAATGGCTACGTCTACCACGCGGTGTTCACGAACAGCGTCGGTTTCACGACGACAGCCAACGCGACGCTGACCGTCCACTATGCTCCGACCGTCAGCGCCAACCCGGTCAGCCAGTCGGTTGCGGCCGGCCAATCGGTCACGTTGACCGCCGGCGCGAGCGGCAGTCCCACGCCGACGGTTCAGTGGCAGGTGAGCACCAACGGCGGCACGTCCTACAGCAACATCGCCGGGGCCACCAGCACCACGCTGACGCTCGCCAGCGCGACGGCCGGTCAAAACGGCTACAGGTACCGCGCAGTATTCACCAATACGGTTGGCTCCGCGACGACAGTCGCGGCAACGCTGACGGTCCTGTCCGCGCCCACGGTGGCGACGAACCCGGTCAGCCAATCCGTCACGGCGGGCCAAACGGCCACTTTCACCGTCGTCGCGACTGGCAACCCCGCACCCGGCGTCCAGTGGCAAGTGAGCACCAACGGCGGTTCTTCCTACAGCAACATCGCCGGGGCCACCGGCACGACCCTGAGGCTCACCGGCACAACGTCCGGTCAGAACGGCTACCGATACCGAGCTGTGTTTACCAACAGCGTCGGCGTCACGACCAGCACCGCGGCGATCCTGACCGTTCACTGATCGGGTCGACGCCGGCTGATGCGGTCGCAGCGTTTCGTCACGCGACAGGAACCGACTCGCCCACGAGCTCCGCGCCCCGCGCGGGCTCGTCGGCGCGGGTTTGACGTCGAAAACGCACGCCGTTTTCGACGCGGCCGAGGCAGCGGTTGAACGTGATGAGCGTTGCGGCGAGCAACGCGCCGGAGGCTGCGGCATAACAGAGCGACCAGAAGAAACCCCAGGCGAGGTGGCCACTCCATTCGCCCCTGGTTCCGCTCGCGTCAAACGCCAGCTCGCCCGGACCGAAGAAGGGGCTGATCATCATCGCGCCTTCGGCGGCCGGGCTGTGCCCGGTAAGCAGGGCCAGAAACATACAGCCGACAGTGAAAAATACGTAGAGCGTGATCGTCAAGGCCACCGCGCGGCCGAGCCGGGAGACCCATGTCGCGAAGGCCAGCCCTACGCTCGTGACGGCCGCGCCGCAGCAGAGCACGAAAAGAACGGTCACCAACATGGAAGGCAGACCATGGCCGCGCTGGGCGCTCGCGAGAACCACGATCGCCGGCAAGACGGCCAACGCCGGCACCCGCCGAAAGCAGCTCAGCCACTTGCCCAGCACGATTTCGTGGGTCTCGAGCGGCGTCGACATCAAGACGTCGAGGCTTCCTCGCACGCGTTCCTCGGCCAGCGACGTCGCCGCGGTCACGCTCAAGAGCAACATGCCGACCGAGACCTGAAGCCCGTTGACCCACGCGGCCGTCGCCGAAGGCCCCGACGAGAAGCAGGCGATGAGGCTGAAGAGCGTCGTCAGCGCGACGAACACCGCTCCCACGATCCTTGCCGCCAGCGACGGCCGGTTGCGGTGCCACTCGCGCCACAGCACGGGGTTCCCGTCGAGCGACGGGCTGGGCAGTTGTTCGGTCCAGGCGGTCAGTCGACCGAGCAGCGGCCCGAGCCGGGCCCACCGTTCGGCGAGCGGTCGGCGCTTGCGAACGTTCTCCCGCGTGCAGACCGGGCGCAGCCGCACGACCGCCACAACCGTCAAGGCGGCCGAGACACCCAACGTCAGGCCGAGAAACGCGAAGTAATCCCCCATGTCGACCCGTCCCGGTCGCCAGTACGGCGCGAACGCCAGGTCAAACGGCGGGGCCGCGTTGAATGGAGACGATATCCCCAGGCCGAAGGTCCGATTCAGTTGAGCGACCATCGGCGCGGCGAGCATCCAGATGCCCCACACGGCATACGTGCCCAGTAAAGCCTCATGAGTCTTGCCCGCCCAGAGCGAGATCAGAAGCGCGAGACAGCAACCGAGCACGGCCATCCCGACCGTCACCAGGAACGCCCCGACGATCGCGAGCGAGTCGACGCCGCCGAGCAACGCCAGCAACGCCGTCACCGGCAACGCACAGCCGACCAGACCCAGGACCGGCAACAGCCTCGCGGCGAGCTTGCCCAGCACGATCTCGCGGTCGGTCAGATCCGTCATCAGCAAGTGCGTGAGCGTGCCGCGCGCACGATCGAGACAAATCGCCCCGGCCGTCGCCGCCGGCGCCGCCAGCATGACCAGCGTCAACTGCGTGCCGATCGCCGCGAGGTAGAAGTCCTGGCCGAGCGCCGCGAGCGCCTGGAGCGTCGCCGTGTTCCGGATGCCGGGCCGGTTCCACCAGGTCGAGATCAACGCAGCCAGCAAGCAAGCAACAAAAAATGACCGCAAGGCGTATCCCTGCCAGCGCCGCGACGCAGCGATCCGCTCATAAGCAAAGACCGGTCCGAGCACGCTGCCGTGTCCGCGATTCATTCCCGTTCTCCCTGCGCCTCGCGGGGACCATCGACCAGCACCCCTCTCATGAAGTTACCCCGCCGGGATCGCCGTCGCAACGAAGGATTTGGGAGATGAGGAGAATTTATGAGCCGCGGTTTCCCCCGTCAGCAGTTTTGCGGGCCAAACCCCTGTGCTCCCGTCGGTATGGTTGGTCGTGTAGACGCTTGCATATGTTGACGTATCATGGGGCGGATTGCCTTCGTTTTCACGCGGAGCGTGGGAACGAGATAATTGAGGATAATCTTGTCCTGATGGGTTAATTGGCGGATGCGAGTGCTCGTGGAAGACGCTTCGTGAAGAATCGCGCTGCGGCGTCTGCATTCATCCTCATCTTGACAGCTTCGTCCATTCCCTCTATCGTCCCGCACGCGACGATTCTTGGGCGTGCGCCCCGAGCGAGCGCTCGGCTTCGGTGCTGCCACATCTTCCGCCGGCCCGCGGTCCGGCGGTCACCGATTCTCATCTCATCACAGTGTCCGTTGGATGACCGTTCTGCGCCTGCGGTCCGACCAGCCGCTCTTCGCCGTTGGCCGGGAACGTCGAGACTCCGAGACCGAACCGTTTGGGGGAGGAAACGGCCAGCATGCGGCTCGGCGCGGGTTGGAACCGGTCATGGCGGGGCCTGCTGATCTTCCTCCCACTACCGGTGATGGGGGCCGCACCGGCCGAGGCCCAGGAGGCGAGCCCGCCTTCCAGCGGCCTGAGCGCCACGGCCGCCGCGTCTGCGCCGGGACCCGGCCTGTCGGTCGAGGAGCGGCTCCAGCGATTAGAAGCGATGAATTCCCAGCTCCTTGAGCAAAACCGGCAGCTTACCCAGCAATTGAAGATGGTCACGGACAAGCTCGCCATCGCTCCACCCCGCACGGCCCCGAACGGTTCCGCCGCCGCGTCGGCGCCGTCGACGGGCTCGGCGGCAGGGGGCGGCGACCTGATGGCCCCTGCGCTCGGGGGACCGGCCGACCGGAGCGCCGGGCCGGATGCCGACGTCGTGTCGGGCGTCCCCTCGCGCGGCGCCGCCTTCGGCGGCGGCGACCTCATTTCGTTCGACCCTAACGACCCCGAGGACGCCACGGGCGTCGTGATGAAGGGCCGGTTCGGCAGGCGGTTCATCAACAACGGGCTCTGGTTCGAGTCGCCGGACAAGGTCTTTCAGTTCCACGTCGGCGGTCGAACCCAGATGGACGCGTCGTTCTTCTCCGCGGGGAACACCGTCCAGTACGGCCCGGACGGCATTGGCACGCTCCGCGACGGCGTCGACCCCAGGCGCATGCGCGTCCGGATCGAAGGGGCGATGTGGGAGAACTTGCTCTTCTGCACCGAGTTCGACTTCATCAACAGCTCGATCCCGATCGGGACACCAGGTGCGGGGCCGCTGACGAGCGTCTCCAACACCCCGGCGGCCGGCATTCCCGTCCCCCTCGACCTCTGGGTCACGTTCCGGAACATCCCGTACATCGGCCACGTCCGCATCGGCAACCAAAAGGAACCGATCGGGTTCGAGCGGCTCACGAGTAGCCGCTTCCTCAACTTCATGGAGCGGTCGTTCAACCAGGACGCGTTCTATGCGCCGTACGATAACGGGTTCGTCCCCGGCATTTCGACGTTCAGTACCTACGCCGACCGCCGCGGGACGTACGCCCTTGGTGTTTTCAAGAACGTCACGAACCCCTGGGCCTATGACGTGGGTGGCGGCAACTACAAGGTCACGGGGCGAATCACCGGCCTGCTCCTCGACGAGGACGAAGGGCGCGAACTGATGCACCTGGGTTTCTCCGCGCGCCAGAGCGGGTACGACAACGGCGAGCAGCGCTTCCGGGTGCGCGGGCCCGAGCGGGCCGGCCTGAGCTCGATCTGGCCCCTCTACGCCAACACGGGTGTCTTCAACGGCAGCGGCGGCCAGCAGGACATCAACATCGAGTCCGCGAACGTCTTCGGCCCCTGGATGGTCAACGCGGAGTACCTCTTTCACTGGTCGCAGGACGCCTACCTCCCCGGCCAACCGGGGGTCGGCACGGTCTTCTACTCGGGCGGCTACGTGGAGGTCTTGTATTTCCTCACCGGCGAGCACCGTGCCTACATCCGCGAGTCGGGCCTCTACGACCGTGTCATTCCCCGTAAGAATGCGTACTGGGTTACCGGCAAGAAAGGCGCTCCCAACGAGTTCGGCCATGGCGCGTGGCAGGTCGGTGTCCGCTACAACTACCTGAACCTCGACGACAAGGGCATTGACGGCGGGATCCTCAGCGACATCACCGTGGGCCTTAACTGGTACATCAACCCGAACATGAAGTTCCAGTGGAACTATAGCGTCACCGACCGGCATTCGCCGGGAGGGCAAAGCGACGGTACGATCCAGGGCTTCGGGACGCGATTTGCGCTCGACTATTGAGGCGGCCGGCGGCGGAGCCTGCCTACAAGCGACCCAGACACGGAGGCGGCTATGAAACCCTCGCGAATGCTCGTCGTTCCCATCGTTCTGGCGTGCCTTTGGTCGGGGGGGTGTGCGTCGATCCCTCCTCGTGCCGCGGGATCCGCAAAGGGCCCGAGTGGCCCCCCAGCGAGTGCCGATGAAAGTCACGCCGACCTGGAACGCGAGCTCAGTCTCTATTCCGATTAGACTGCGGCCCATCCCGGCGCGCCACGCAGATCGCGGTATGCGATCGACTCTGCACGGACCCGCTTCACGGCGTGATGGGGATCGCGGCGGTGACGGGCCGCTCCACGCGGATCGTGCGGCCCCCTTCGCCGGCCAGGCGCAAGTACGAGTCGCTCGGCAGCCCCTCGAGGCCGAGGAAGCGTGCCTTCGTGGGGGCCTGCTCGTGACCTTGAAGATCGCCGTCGCCTCGTCTACCTCGTCAAACATCGCGATGTACGCCGAATCGACTCCCAGCCGGGCGAGTTCGTGAAACGGCGCCCAGAGGGATGCCCCCTTCCTGCGCGGAACCGTGGTCGTGCCGGCCGGTTTCTTCCGGAGGTTGTCCTACCCGTATCCCGGGTACACGACCGAGACCCGCTCGACGCTCAGACGCCGGCTCTCTCGGATGTCGTCGGCCCGCCAGGCCGTCGATGCGCGGGCGATACCCCGCGAGTCGATCGCCGCGTCGCCGACGTTCCAGGGCATGTAGGCGTCGAACCGCTTGCCGAACCCATCAGCATCACCAGGAACCGGCTGCTCGCGTTCTTCCGGATCGTTGGCAATATCATCTCCGACCCGCCCGATACAGGGCCTGCTTCAGAATATCAAGACGCTCCGGCGAGCCGACGAACGTCTGCTCGGGGAAGCGGTAATGTTTGAGGATACTGGCGCGGATCTGCGCACCCATGTGCGAATTCAACCACATGCCGGCCAGGTACTGGACCCGCAAGTTGCGGTCGGTGTTGGTCTGGGCGCCCTGCAACCACTCCTTCAGCAACGGGGCCTGCCCGGAGTAGGTGGCGAGCAGGTCGATCCCTTCCCCCGCAAGACCGTCGAGGCCCTCCCCGAACCCCACCTCACGGAGCGACTGCTTCACGAGCTGATGATCCGGACGGTCGAGCCGCTGCTGCAACGCGTCGACGTCGATCACGGTCGGCTCGACCTGGCCGAAGAGGACGGCGTCGTAGCCGTCGCCCTGGCGGTCGTTGCTCCAGAGGATGCCGTTGGGGAAAACCTCGAAGAAGGTGGCGATCACGCTCTTGGTTGTGTCGAGGTTGCTCTCGTAGAAGGGGATCCAGAGGCACACGCTCCCCCCTGGGTTCAAGTGATCGCGGCACATCCGGTAGTATTCCACCGTATTCAGCGCAGCGCACCCTTTGACCCACGGGTCGATCGGGTCGGAGGTGATGATGTCGAACTTCTCACGAGTGGTGCGGAGGAAGTGCCGGCCATCGTCGTAAACCACCTCGACCTGCTTGCCATTGACCGTGTGTGGGTTCTCGCGGGCGATGCCGTCGACGACGTGGTAGTTCTCGTTGCCGAACATCGGCGTCACGACCGTCGGCACCAGCGGCTCGATGTCGCAGATGACGACGCGTTTGACGTCGGGGTGCAGAACGAAGGTGCCGGCGGTGATCCCCGCGCCGCAGGCCACGACCAGCACCGACTCGGGCTTCTTGTGCACCAGCGCCGGAAGGTGCCCCAGCATGCGCTGGAGCTGCATGTCGGCCGTCAGGGTCGACGCCTGGATCTTGCCGGCGCCGTGGAAGTTCCGCACGCCCTGCCGGGTCATGGTCACGGCGACCGAGACGTTCGTCCCCTCGCCGACGTAGGTGCAAAAGTAGTCCGGGTAGCCGAGCCCGCTGGGGACGTCCTTGACGATGCCGGGGGCCGACCGTGCGAGCCAGCTCGGTGTGTGCCGGCCGAACGCCACGACGGGCCACTGCACCGGCGTCACGCTCCAGGCGAGCCAGCCGGCCACTCCCAACGCGGCCGCCAGCGCCGCCGCGCCGCCCAGACGCAACTGCCCGAGTGCCGGTCGGAGCAGGGGCGCCAGGGTCACCAAGGCTGCTGCCGCCGCCAGCCCGATTAGCGCCCGCTCGGCCCCCGCCGTGCCGATCGCCGGGACCAGCAGCAGGCTGAACGCCAGGGCACCGACGATCGCGCCGACCGTATTGGCCGCGTAAACGCCTCCGACCAGCCGCCCGGGATCCTTGCCGCGGGAGGCGACCGCCGCCAAGGCCAGGGGGAAGCTCGCTCCCCACAGGCAAGCCGGCGGTAGGACGGCCCAGAGGCACCGCACCAGGTCGAGCTGGAATGTGTACCAGGGGCTTTCCGACAGTCCGGGGACGATCGGCCAGTACGGGAGTGACTGCGAGATCATGACCGCGGTCCAGGCGATGGCGCCGGTCAAGAGCCACTGGCAAGCCCCCAGCGCCACGCGCGCCGACGCGGCCCGACGCGCCAGCGACGCCCCGAGGCCGCTGCCGATCCCCAGGCCGATCAGGAACACGGCCAGGATCAACGAGAACGTGTACACAGTGCCGCCGAGTATCAACGAGAGCAGCCGGGTCCAGACCACCTCGGCGCCCAAGGCCGACATCCCGGAGAGGGCGATCGCCAGGTACACGGCCCAGGCACCCGCCGCGCGCCCCGCGCTCGCGGCCGTTCCGGTTTCAACCGTCGCCTCGTACCGGCCCGGGGTGGCCGCCAGGACCAAGGCGATCGCGGCTACAGTCACGTTGAGGGCGAAGGCGACGTACGTTGCCACGGCCACGTCGTAGACGCGCAGCAGGTAGAAGCCGGCGAGCAGGCAGCCGAACACGGCCCCCGCGATATTGCCGCTGTAGAAGAAGCCCAGCCACGACACCCCCTCGGGGCCGCTCTCGACCCAGCGCCCGATCGCCGGCAGCGTCGCGCCCATCAGCAGCGTGGGCGGCAGTAAGCACACCGTGGCCACGGCCCCGCGCAGCAGCACGCCCGGTGGGCCGAAGCCCGCGTACTGCACGTACGCCTGCTCGACATACGGCATGCCGAACAACACCGCGAGCCCGATCGCGCCAATGCCCAGCTCGAGCAGGGCGTAGACCCGCAGAGGATGCCAGCGGTTCGAGACGACGCGCGGCAGCAGCAGGCTGCCCAGGCACATGCCGCCCATGAACGTCCCCAGCAGCACGCCCAGGGAAACGGCGGTCGAGCCGATCACCAACTGCAAGAGCTGGAGCCAGACGACCTCATAGATGAGCGCCGCGCAGCCGCTGCCGACGAACAGTACGAACAGCGCGGGTAGCGATCGGCGCGGCGCGGCCAGGCCGGTCGGTGGAGTCAGGTCGTGTGGGGTCATCGCGCGGGACTGTCTCCCAGAAAGAGGGGCCACGCTTCTCAAGGAGCGCGGCCGGTCGCCGGATTCCACGGCCCCCGCGGGTACAGCCGGCAGCGAATCACGACGTTTTCGTGGCGATTCGCGCTGCGCTGACCCGCGCCCTAAACGCACACCTGTCCACCGGGGCCTTCCGAACGGCCACTCATTAGACCATGTTTGCCCGGAAGTCGGGAGCGATGCCCGCCTTGATGGCGGACGACGTTCCAATAGGCTATCGGGCGAATCGACACTCCTCGCTGATCTCCACCCGTCATCCCCCACGCGCAGCCGCGGGCCGTGCCGGCAAGTGGGTGCATGCCTGCGAAGACGTGGGTGGTGAATCCGTCGGTTTTTGATCGCACCGCAAAGAGAAGTCGAACATTCTCTTCCGTCTTCCGTGCCGCGTGTCGAGAAAAAGCGACCCGAGCAGAAACTCAACCAGCCGAAGCCGAGCCGCTTCACGGCGAAACTCTGGGCAAAAATCTCTCCATCGAGTGTTTGCGATAAGCCCCCGGAGAGGCACCATTGGCACCGACACAGTGTTTTCTGAGGCGGATCCGAAGGTAACCCTCCTTCCCGCGCTCCACGTGGGAGCATTCTCTCGGATGCTCCACATCTTATTTTTCCGCGGGAATCGGGCCGCAGGGCGGCAAAGCAGGCGTTCCCACGCAGAGCGTGGGAACGAAGGGTTCCGCCTAATTTTACACGGCAGCTGTGGAGTGATCATATAGAAATTATCTTACAATACTTAATTATAAGAGAATTAACGCATTTTTTTTTGATTGTGTTGATGGGTATTGGTACGGCCTACGGCTTCTTTTGCGGTTTTCCCATGCCGTCCCGATCGGACCTTGGCCGCCGGGCAAGGACATCCGCTCGTGCCTGGTTGGGCGTCTGCCAGCGTCCGCGGGCTCGTGCATGAATGGCGCCAGCTTGAAGTGTTTGATTTTTCTTAGAACTTTTTTCTTGCGGTCCGTGGGCTCTTGTTGGCAGGATCTAGGGCACCTCTCCGTCGCTAGTATCCAAGCCATTCCGGCGCCTTTCTTCCCAGCCCAGGAGGTTCCTCCCCATGCCCGCCGTGCGTCGAGCGTTCACGCTGATCGAGCTGCTGGTCGTGATTGCAATCATTGCCGTTCTCATCGCGTTGCTGTTGCCTGCTGTCCAGGCGGCGCGCGAGGCTGCCCGCCGCGCCCAATGCGTCAACAACTTGAAGCAGATCGGCCTGGCCATGCACAACTATGTGAGCACCAATTCGGCCTTTCCGCCAGCCAAGATCTACTCGGGAAGCTGCACCGGAGCGAACCCGCCGATCGTCGCCGGTGGGGCACCCGGCTACGTGCTCAACACGACGGTCTTCACGATGATTCTCGGTTACATGGAACAGACCGCCCTGTATAGCGCGTACAACTTCAGTCAGGCCTCGGCCAATTCCGCGTGGGAAACGCCCAACACGAACTTGCTTGGCAACGCTCTGGCCAATTCCACCGTCGTTGGCACCCTGGTCGCAAGTTACGTTTGCCCCTCGGACCAGGCGGCGCCGATCAATAACACCGACCCGACGGGCAACCAGACCGGGCCCTACGCCATGACCAACGCCCGGCGCAGTAACTACCTGGCCGTCGCCGGCGAATACGACGACTACAACTGCCCGGCCAATACCGGCTGGCCGACCCCGATCTACCAGGGCGTGTTCAACAACGACGTCTCGATCCCGATCTCGTCCATCAAGGACGGCACCAGCAGCACGTTCCTCGTGGGCGAGTCGAGGCAGTTGCACTGCTCAACCTCGTATGGCCCATACTGGGGTGCGGGCACACACACCTCGACCCACATGCTGATCTACAACGCGATTGTTTACCCCGCCAGCGCCATCCAGTTCATGCCCAACTACAAGTACCCGGGTTGCAACGGGCTGCAGTACGCTTGGGGCGCCGGCAGCTACCACCCTGGTGGCATCAATATGCTCTTCGGGGATGGCACGGTCCGGTTCGTCAAGGACAGCATCAGCCCCGTGGTTTGGGGTAACCTGGCGACGTTCAACGGAGGAGAGGTGGTCAGCAGCGACGCCTTCTAGCACAGCGCGGGCGACTTGACCGCCGCGGGCGAGACACGCGTTCGCGCGCGTCTCGCGTGCCCCGGGGAAGTTCGGAATCCCTTCAGGGTCGCTTCCTGGGTCGGCGCGGCGTTGCGCCTCGTCACGCACCCCGCCGGCATGCGTGCACCGAGAGAACGTCACCGGCTGGCGCGGTTCGAGCCTTCGCTCGAATCGGCTTTTGCCACCGCCGTTGAGACGGAACCACCGCTTCCCTGTCTACAACCAAACTCACATGTCAGGAGCTGAGAACTTAATGCGCTGGCACTTTCCATCGCTGATGCTGGTCGTCATGTCGACGCTGACGGGCTGTAGCGGCGGCCCCGCACTGATTCCGGTCACCGGCACCGTCACGCTCAACGGTAAGCCCCTGGAAGGGGCGACCGTGACGTTCATGCCGGACACGAGCAACGGCGCTCAGACCCCCGGAATGGACACATCCGGACCGAGCGGCAACTACAAGATTATGTCGAACCAACGCTCCGGCGTGGCCGTTGGAAAGTATCGCGTCGTCGTGACGAAACTGGCAATCCTGACGAACCCGAAGGCGGCCTCCCTTCCCGACGAAATCAAGAACGACCCGATCCAGGCGGCGCAGGCCCTCGGGCTCGATACTCCGACCGCGGCGCAAAAAAAGAAGCTGACGATCGACGAACGAGTGGAAGGCGAGTTCACGGCCGAAGTGACACCGGAGCATCACGAATTCGACTTCGACGTCAAAGGCCGTGTCGCGAAAAAAGAGGGTTCATGAGGCGGAGCCGAACCGCAATCCTGTGAACGGATCACCCGCTCGCCCCGTTGGCCGTCTTTGCCTCGAACGGCGACTACGCCCTCTGCGCGCCGTCCGCCCGGGGCGCGCCGGCAGCGCTTGGTTAGGGTCAGATTCTTTCCAACGAGATCGACGCCAACCACCCATGCCAGGGACAGCGCGCAACCCAACCGAGAACCGCTAAGGTTCGTTTGATGAGTTCGGTTGCGGCGCGGCGGTTCAGGCCGACGTGATAAACGTCGGCTGATCGCGCTCTTCCTCGGTCCCGGGGCGTCGAGGATCGGTTGCCGCCTCGAAAAGCGGCGATCGGACGTCCCGTGCGCGCCAAGACCAAAAACCGATCGGACGCCCTCGTGACCAGGAACGCGGGCGTTCCCTCGTCCATCCCCCTCCCCATGTGAGTGAGTGAATTTGGCAGTTAAACAGGCGTTATTTAATAGATGCCGTTTGATGAAAGTGTATCAGCGATTTTTGTCGTGCGAATGTCGATATAGTTCCGAAACGCTTGGTTTGTCGCGAAGCTGGGGCATTCCTTTCATGCGCACGCGATTAATGCTCAGCATCGGGAGCTCGAAGAGTTCCCTCCCTGCGGCCGCGCGAACGGACTTGGGGCCGAGGCGCCTTGCGCCGCCGCGTTCTTGGGACGGGTGCGCTCTGTTCGCGTTGCTGCTGCGCGCGGGCCCGGGTTGCGTTGACGATAACGGAGGAGTCGACGTCGCCGCGCCGAAGAAGATCGCCCAACCGAGTGGGATCGGGCCGGGTTCCTCGCTACCTTCAGGCTCCTCAGCCACAAACACCAAGACAAAGACGAAAAGGCCACCACCCACAAACGACCTCGTCAAAGGCGGCCGTCGCCGCTAGACTGCCGTCGCGTCGCGTCGCGGCGGCGAAGCCGGAGTCACGGACGAAGGAACTGGGTCTCGGCGCCAAGAATTCGACGCGAAAGGGAAACAGAAGGACGGACTCAGCGAGAAAACGCGCTGTGTCCCTTTTTGTTTCCCGGTCCGGACACGCGTTCGAGCGACGTGGGGAGGAAAGCCGTTTCCATTTTGGGTTCGTGCTGATAGTCTGCTCCCCCGAGGCATTGCGATCCGCGGCCGAAGGACGTTTCGATGTCACCCTTTGATGTCTGGCTCAAATCGTTCGACGTACGGCTGGAGGCATGCCGGCAGGGGGGAGTGCTCTGCTCGGCGATCTTGACCGCCTACGGTCTTTGGGCAGAGAAAGCGGGGATCATTGCCGCGCCCTGGTCGACTCCCGGCGGCGGCTGGGCGGTTATCGCCTTCGTGCTGTTGATTGCGGGGGTCGCGTGCGCTGCCGGAGCGCACCACGTTTTCGGCTGCGCACTCACACAGGCGGCACTACAGGCGGACGGCAAGAACCTTTCCGCGGTCAGCCTGGGATACGTGGACCAATCGCGGCTCCTTGTTTGGACCGGCTCCCTCGGCGTCGCAGAGATCGCTTGCGTGGTGATCGGCGTCTTTTCGGCCGTCGCGTCCGTCGTCACTCACAAATAGTCCGCCGATCGCAGACGCTGGAGCGCCTATCAATCGCATGGCTCGCATCAAGGCACCGAGGCCAGTTGGTGCCTCGTTTTACCGGAAGCACGTGAGAGGGGGAGGATGCCTCCTTTCCCCGAACGGGGCGAGGACATCCGGGCAGAACGGTTGCGACCACAAATTGGCGCTTCTTGCGCGCGCTTCGGAGGTGCGGGGCGTACTCCACTCATGCGTTAGCCGCTCTGCCGGCCCTGTAAAGAACAGTCGGGTTCGTCGGCGAGACGAATCCTTTTTCTCTGCCACGCGTGGATGATTAATGACGAGCCCGCCGAGGAAGCTCAGGTCACGTTTCGTCGACCCGAAAGGACGATTGGCGATCGCTTCATTGATTGCGGTTGTCGTCTATCTGGTGACGTTCGCGCTCGAGACGGGCTTGCGAGTGGCGCTAGCATACGACGTCGCCATGGCCTCGTTCCTGGCGCTGCACGCCTATTGGATCAACCGGCTCACACCACAGGACGTGCAGGAGTACTACCAGGATCGGGAGCCGAGCCACAGGTACGTCGTCGTCACGGCCGTGGTCTTTTCGAGTCTCAGCATGGTCGGCGTCGGTCTGATGGCCGACCTCTCCAAGAACTG
Organism: Isosphaeraceae bacterium; assembly: GCA_031291845.1. Lineage (GTDB taxonomy): Bacteria > Planctomycetota > Planctomycetia > Isosphaerales > Isosphaeraceae > DAIDJG01. Next base: position 27,150 of record JARLIH010000510.1, read on the forward strand.
GGGGCCGCTCCACAAGAATATCCACACCGCTTGTTCGCTACTGGCGATCGTGTTGTCGTGGGTACTTCTCCACGGTTCCTACGCGTTGTACTACGCGCATCGGTATTACGACGTGGACGAGGGCGACCCCCAGCGCGCGGTGCGGAAAGGCTTGAGTTTCCCCAACGACGAGGCGCCCGACTACTGGGACTTCCTGTACTACTCGTTCACGATCGCCATGTGCTATCAGACCTCGGACGTGACGGTGTGCAGTCGATCAATGCGGCGCGTCACGCTGATCCATGCCGTCGTCTCGTTCCTGTACGTGACGGCGATTCTGGGCCTGGTCATCAACATTCTTTCCGATGAGATCTGAGCGGCGGGCGAACCGCGGGTTCAGCCCGCGCGCAGCGGGAACGGGCGCAGCCTCAGGCCGCGCCGTGATCGGCCATCGACTATTTGACGCGCACCAGCTTCATGATGCGGCCCGATACGTTCCAGTCTTGGACGTACAGGTTGCCGTCCTTGTCCCAGGACGAGCCGTGCGTCCCGCTGAAGATGCCTTCGATCCACTGGTCCTGGGGCACGTTGAAATTCACGCGTTTCGCGGGATCCGCGTTGTGGCCGAGAACCGCGATGATGGTGTTGCTTTTGTCGAGAATGACCAGTCGGCCGTGTAAGTCCGGCACCGACACGTAATCGCCTTGGACCACGGCGGATGTCGGCATTCCCAGGCCCGTGACGACCTCGGCGATGAATTCTCCGTTGAGGTCGTAGTGCAGCAGGCGCCCTTTGGGCTCGTGATTGCGGTCGCAAATCAAGAGGCGGGGAGGGTCGTAACGCGTGTCGAGCGTCATGCCGTGCGCGGTGTTGAATTCCTTGAGACCGTTCCCCTTGGTCCCAAAGTGCATGAGGTATTTCCCGGTCTTGTCGAACTTGAAGATGTGGTTGCTCGCGTACCCGTCCGCCAGGAAGATATCACCGTTGGGAGCGACCGTGATCGCCGTGGGATTGAATTGCTTGAGCTTCAGCCCCGACGCCTCCGGAAAGGGGAGCTTCAGGACGATGTCGCCGGTCTGCGCATTGAACTTGATTCCCTCGGCATTGGCGTTTCGGGCTCCGTAAATGAACTCGCCGTCTGCCTCCTCGCGGAGCTTCATGTCATGAATATCGGAATACTTGTTTCCGAGAAAGCTGCGGACCACCTTGCCGTCTGGTGAAAAGACGAAGACCCCGGCGTGGGCGCTCGTATAGATGTCGCCCGACTTGTCGATGACGACACTGCCATGGGTAGGGCCGAGGACCGACTTTCCGTCAGGGCCGAGGCCCCAGCCCGGTACGGTGTCGAAGGTCATCGGCCCGCACCCCATCCGAACCGGTTGGGGCGTTTCCGCCCCGAGAACCGGCAGCGCCAGGCAGAAGACGAAAACGCCCGTGCTACAGATCGAACGATTCTTCACGATCAAGACTCCTGGCTGTTTTGCCGTCGTCATCCCATTGCGAACCGACCCGCAAGAAAAATGACGAACCACGACCAAGCGCAATGTGCCGCGAGGGCTCCTATTATCTGGTCGCCCGAGTGGTATTTCAACCGGCGGATCCGACTCGCCTCATCCCGTAGCTTCTGTCAAAGTTGCTTTGGTACCCAGCGGCAGAAACCCGACCGGTACTGAGGAAGAAACGGGGGACGGAAGAAGCAGCGGGGGCAGCAGTCGATCTTTCAGTCGCTTAGAGAGGTTGTCATGTCGTCGATTTGTTGTGGTCGCCTGTAATTGTCGGTGACGACGTCGCTACGAGGCGGTGTGGAGAGCAATCGGAGGTGAACGATCAGTCCGCTCGGCGCCGACGATCAGAGCGATACGGGTCGCGTGGTGCCGGGATCGTCGCGGCGAGCGGGCGGCCTCGCCGGGCTGGGCGGTGGCTGGACAAGCGCTTCCTGCACTCGAGGTGCCTGATCGGGTCTCAAGATCAGGTAGCGGTGCCGGCCGGCCGGGTCGGGCGTGAATCGGGTGAAACCATGGGTTCAACGACGACGGTCCGCGGGGGCGAAAGATTGAAGTAGCCCCAATCGGGGCAAACGGTCTGAAGTAAGCTCGTCAGCTCCCGCGCCGGGTGGTTGTGAGGCGGCGGGAAATACCGGATGCCGACTTCCCCCCTTCTTTTCACTTTCTACCCCGATCTTGTGCCCGGCGTCGTTGTTGCTCGATCCCCGTTACCCCCGAGGCGTGTAAAGATCGTGGTAAGATCTCCCCGTCCGGTGGGTGCGGCGAGGTAGCCTGCCATATATCCAAGGCTGCAAACGGTGAGCAAGAACACGAGGCCGAGCGGACGCGGGTACGCCGTGACTCGCCAGGGCGCGGCGGTCGCCAGCGCGTGACAAACTCCGGCGGCCAAGATCAACCCTGCTGCCCCCGCCAACGGTGCGCTCAACGATCGTCTCAGGAAGACGGTGGGCCGAATGTCGAGCGAGCGGAATAGGTACACCCCGGGAACCAGAAAGTTGGAAATCAGCGTGGTCAGAACCGTTCCCCAAATCACTCCGGGCACCCCTAGCCGTGTCGTCAGGTAGTAACTCAAGGGAAGGTTGATGAGCGAGCCCAGGAACGGCGAGAGCGCCACGACTTCGATTTTTCCGAGCCCGATCGCCATCTGGGCATGAACTGAGAGGGCCAGCGGGACGGATGCAACCAGGAAGAGCCGGAGCCACGGGGCGTACGGGGCGTATTGGGGGCCGACCCACGCGCTCAGGAACGGGGTCGCGAAGATCCACGAAAGCAGTACCACGGGCAGCAGGATCCCCACGAGAAATCGAGGCGCATCGTACTTCACCCGATCCAGTCCGCTCCGATCGCCCGCTGCCGCCAGGCTGGCCACCGCGGGCATCACCAGAAAGGAAAGCGTCCAGCCGATTTGCCGGATCTGGATGAACGGCTTGCTGACGTTTTGATAGACGGTAATTCCATGTCCCACGTCGGCGGCAGGCAGCGCGTAGCCCAGGATCGTCGTATCAACCTTGTCCGCGAACGCAACGCTCAGTTGCATGAGAAACGCGTAAAAACCGACGTGGGCCAGCGCTGAGAAGTCGACCAGACTCGCGCCCGAAAAGTGGGGGGACAGCCCCAGCTCGCGCGCCATCACCCAGAGCGATGGGCCTAACATCACGGCCAATTGGACGACCAACTGGAGCGCGACGATCGCGCTGAACCGAACCCCCATACGAAGCCCCGCCACCAGGAGCAAGAAGCGGAGCACCGTCACGATCATCTCCAGCCCGGGCAGAATCTCGTACCGTCGGGCCCCGTGCAGGACGCTCGATACGACCGTCAGCAACGCGAAGAAGGGGGCGGAGAGTGCCTGGAGCCACAGCAGTTGAACGATCAGTCCGCGGACGTCCCCTTGGAACCGAGAGGGCACACACCAGCCAGCGATGCCCACCAGGATGGCGAACTGAACCAGCGCGACCGCCGCGTAGAACGTCATTCCCGCGCCGATCAGCCGGTTCACCCCGTCGCGATCGCGCCGGGTCCATGCTTGCGTCATTTCCCTCTGCAGCGCCGCGCTCATCCCCAGTTCGAGCAGGAACTGGATGAACCCAAACCCCCAGGCGAAGACGTACGCGCCATTCGCCTCCGCACCGATCGCGTGCTGAATGAGGGGAATGCTCCAGAAACCCACGATGACCTGGAGGGCCAATCTCAGACCGAGCAAGAACGTTCCACGCCACAGGCGGCGGAGGAGGGTCGTGGCGGGCCGGATTGAGTCAGGCGAGGCCGAAGGCGCCGTCATGAGCGCGGCTCATCCGGCCGGGACAACGGCAGGCCGGCGCCATCGCTCCGTTGCGCACGAACGCCCTCGGCCACGGCGACGAAGACGTACGGACGTTCGCGGCTTCCCTCCGAGTAAGGCCGCACCACGTAGGGACTGAAGAGCGACGACGGGAAGCGATCATCGTCCAGGACCGCAAGGTCTGCCGAAGCGCGCGTCGCAGGAGCAACGTGCGTTCGGATGGCGGGGCAAAACCACGAGGACAGCCGCCAGAACCCTTTGATGCGCAGCCAGGGCGAGCGCTCGGCCGGAAGGGACCGGAGACTCCACGGAGCTGCGGTCTGAGGAAACTGCGTATAGAGGCGCACGGCTCGAAAATGGCGCTCGAGGAGCTCCAGGAACTCCGACCGGCTAAACTCAACCTGGTGGAAGGGGTTCGCCGTTCCCTCGGGGCTGTACACAGGGCGATTCGGAGTCGAGACGATCAGCAGGCCTTCCGGCACCAGCACCCGAGTGCATTCCAGAAGGAAGGCCGCGGGGTCGTCCACGTGCTCGATCGTCTCGAAAGAGACCACCAGGTCGACGCACCGGTCCGGCAACGGGATCCGTTGCGCCTGTCCGATTCGCGAGTCGAGCCCGTACTTCCGGCGCGCGTTCTCGCACGCCTCCGCGGAGACGTCCACGCCAATCACACTCGCCGCGCCGGCCTTTACCAGCCCGGCGGCCCCATAGCCTTCCCCGCATGCAATGTCGAGCACCCTCTTGCCCCGAACGAATCGCCTCGCGAAGCGGTAGCGGCCGATATGCTCCCAGAAAATACGTGCGTGCGCACTTTCGGGGACCATTCGCTCCGTGTATTCGCATTCGGGTTGGCCTTCGCTCATGTGCCGATTCGCAAAATGCCGAGTCGTCTTCGCGAAAACAACTTGTATTTACCAGTTCTCGAGCCTAAGCAAGCGGTCGCCCGAGGTCACGCGACAGACGCTGCCGCGTCATGACGCGCGCGTTCGCCCCAGGGCATCAGGGCGAAGCGGATCGCGCTGCACCGGGATCGTCGGGGCGGGCCGGCGGACTCACCGCGCCGGACGGGGGCTGGCTCGCGAGCTGGACAAGCGCTTCTAGCACCCGGGGTGCCTGCTCGGGCCTCAATATCAGGTACCGGTGCCGGCCGGCCGGGTCGGGTGTGAACCGGGTGAAGCCGTCGGGTTCGACGACGACGCTCCCCGGGGGTGAGAGATCGAAGTAGCCCCGGTCGGGGTAAACGCCCTGCAGCACGCTCGTCAGGTCCCACGTCGGGCGGTTGTGAGGCGGCGGGATGTACCGGACGTACGCCTCGGCGAGCGGGTGGTGCGTCACATAGCCAAAGTCGCGCTCGATGCTCACGGCCGGATACGGCAGCGCAATGCCGACCTCGAACCCGCTCCACTCCATCGGCGTCGGCCACCGGCTCGCCAGGGCGCGACAGCTCGGCACGTCCTTGACGACGTTGTACTCCAGGTAGTGCGCATTCCCCTCGATCGTCTGGAAAGCACCTGCCATCAACGAGAGCCGTTTCACTTTCTTCCGGACGAGCTCCTCGCCGCTCAGCGGGGAATGTTCGTCCGGCAACGAGTCGAGCAGTCGAGCGAGGTTCGTCGCGAACCCCACCTGGACCACCACGACCGACCCGTCCGGCTGCGAGGCCAGCGCGGCTCGCAAAACCGATGTCGCCCCCGGCGCCGACTTTCCCGAGGCGAGCTGGTGCGGGAAGCGCTGTCGTCCGCCGTCGCGGACATCCGCCAGCGCAAGGTACCGGCTATCGCTGACGACGCCCCCCGCCCCCACGACGCCGATCGGAACCTTTCCCCGGCCGTAGAATGTATTCACCGCGTCGACGAAGGGGGCGGCCAGCTCGTGATCGGCACTCACGGTCACCGCCAGCAGCCGGCACGCCCCCCGCGTTTGCAGCGCATGGATCATTCCGAGCGCCAGCACGTCGTCGCAATCCCCGCAAATGTCGGTATCGAAGATCAAGGGCACAGGCCGCTTGCTCTCGGCGGCATTGAGGCATCGGATCGGGACCATTCCTACGACCAATAGGGTCATGACAATCAAGTAACGCAAGGGACACCTCAGCGTGGCGAACGACGATCGGAAGACACCCGTCAGATCGTTGACCATGCTACGGCAATCACCGCCTCGAAACAGCGCCTTGGATGTCCAAATTCACCCCCGGGTTAGCAACCAGGGCACGTTCTCCTGAATTGGGTTGTGCGTCGTTCCAGGGAGTATGTTCCCCTCCCGGCCGAACCGCCATGGGCCGCTCATGGTCGGAGAACGAATTAAATTAATTCGATCGGGATTGTCGATAAATGGTCTTGACTCGGTCCGAGGGCGCAGGAATAATCGCCGTCGACGTGGCGCACGCCGAACGGAACGTGAATCGCCGTCGCGGATGCGTGAAGGTCAGCAGACCGAGTCCGACGAAGTCGGCACGCGAGGCGCGACAGTGCGACCACCCGCCCCGAGGTCATGAATTGACGTCGATCGGCGCGATCGTGAGCGTCTGTCACGGCGAAGTTCGCGTGGTCGCCCACCACGGCAGAGCGTCGTTGTTCAGGTCGTCCGCACGGCGGCGCAACGGCTCTGATAAGCTTCGTGCTCGTGAGTTCTCCGTCGCCAACTCTTCACTGAGAGGCTCATTTCCGCTACCAGCGTGTCGCTCACTGGTCCCACCAGAGGCCCGCGCAGACTCATCAGGAGTCTCGCATGCCGGAATCACAACGGAAGCAAAGTCTTGCTTCGTCTCTCCGAACCTCGTGGTCGGGTTCCCTCACTCTCGCGCGGAACCGACGGCCGGAACCGCGCTGCGGCCGGAGTGTCCGCGCAGGCTTCACGCTCATCGAGCTGCTCGTCGTAATCGCGATCATCGCGGTACTGATCGCGCTCTTGCTCCCCGCCGTGCAGGCGGCGCGAGAGGCCGCACGCAGGTCGCAGTGCGTGAACAACCTCAAGCAAATCGGCCTGGCGATTCACAATTACATCAGCGCGAACGATTGCGTTCCCCCCGCCGGTTTTCCCGCGTGGGTCCAGGAAAGCAACTACTACATTTGCAATGGCGACTTCTCGGTCCACGCCCGATTGCTCCCCTACCTGGAGCAACAGAATACCGCCAACGCATCCAACTACAATTATGCCGTGTTCAACTCGACGGTCGGCGACCTGATCAACCACACGGTTCAGGCCACCCGCGTGAAGACCTTCCTCTGCCCGTCCGACAGTGCGCCAGGCTGGTACATTCAGGGTACCAGCACTCAGCTCGAGGACATCATCGCGCCCGGAAACAACTATTTCGGGTCGGTCGGCTCGAGCTACGAATTCGACTCCTCCTGGACCGGCGGACCACCGAACGGCATTTTCTCTTATCTCGGTGCGTCGAATAACAACAGCGCGACGATCAATCCCGTGCCGACGAGCAAGAGCTTTGCTCCAGTGACCCTCGCGGGAATCCGGGACGGCACGAGCAATACGATCGCGTTCGGAGAGTGGCGCACGGGCGACGGCAACATCAACCTGATCACCATCCCCACCGACATCATCTTCATCGGCTCTTATCCTGCGGGCGTCACGCGGGGAACGCCGACGATGCAGATGCCCCTGGGGGGCCCGGGCCTCCTCCCTTGGCTGCAAAACTGCACGGCGAACGCGGCCAACAGTGGCAATCGGGGCGGCGGCAAGGTCGCCTCGCTCGGCGAGATCTGGGCGGCTGCGCTCATCGGCTACTCGTTCGGCAACGTGTTGGCCGGCCCCAACGCAAAGTACACTGCCTGCTCGATCAACCCCAGCGGAACGTTGCAAAACCCCGGCTCTTTCGGCCTTTCGAGCTACCATTCCGGCGGAGTGAACGTGCTGTTCGTCGACGGCTCGGTGCGCTTCCTCAAAGACAGCATCAACTTGACCACGCTCTGGGCTCTTGGCTCGCGTGCCCAGGGAGAGGTCATCTCGTCCGACTCGTTCTAAACCCAGCGGCCAGCGCCGGGTCGCCCTGGCTTTTGAATTCCACCATGCACCCAACGGGCGTGGAGTGGGCACGTTGGGTGACATTCCCTCGCGCACGCGAGCCGATGTCGGCGTGGCAGATTCTCCCGATTTGGCGTGCGACCTTGGTCGTTCTCCGTACCGCCTCCACGATCGGGTCACCGACGAGGTTCGGATCGGTATTCGGAACGGCCAAGGGGGGAGCAAAGCACGGACGCAGCGAGAAAGAAGACCAAGCGGCGTCCCCGTTTCGTTCCTTCCCAAGATTGATTCCGATCAACTGTCCGTGAGCGGCCGTGGCGGAAGGACGCCGACGGCTGCGTCATATTGTAACGTCCTTTCCTTTTCGGCTGCTGGCCCGGCCCTACGGGACGCGACGGGGTCCCCGTAGGGTGGGCCGGGGAAGAGTTGCCATTGGCGCTGGAATCGGCTCATCCCGGTTCTGTTGCGTGGGAACGGGGCTCAAGTCGCAACACCGGTCCGCCGATCGACGGGCGCAACAAGGTCGACGTCATTACGCCGGCGGGTTGGTGTGTTGCAAGGCCAACCTTTCAATAACCCACCCGCAGGGTTCCTACGCAACGCTTCCAGGCGACGGGCTGTGCTCCCGTTCTCGCGCTTTTTAGCCCATCGCGTGTCGTTTACCGTGGCTCCTGGACGTTACTTCGCTTCCAAGACCCGGATTCGCTCGGCTGCCGTCTTGGCTTCGGTCGTATTGGGATAGGTTTTCACGATGTCGCGGTAGTACTCCATGGCGGCGTTGAGCTTGCCGGACTTTTCGAGGTTGTGGGCGGCCGCCAGCCGGCTTGCAGCCCGCATCGCGGGATCGATGGGCTTCTTGTTCTCGTTGGCGTCAGCGCCGGGCTTCGGGGCCGCCGGGCCGCGTCGGGGCTCGCTGGCGGGCTGGGGCGAACGGAACCGGGTCAGCAACTGCCCGTAGTCGACACGGAACGAGGTGTCGAGGAAGCTCGGCTTGATCGCCTTGACCTCGCGTCCGTGCTGAGCCCCCTGCGTGAGACGCTTCGGAATCAGCGCCCCGCGCTCGTAGATCAACAGCGCAGGGGCGGCCGTGGCAACATCGAGCTTGCCGCCACGCTTGACGAAGATCACCTGGCTCGCGCAGTCCTGGACAATCCCCCCGTCATCGATGTAGATCATCGGCACGTTGCGGTCGTTGACCACTTCGCCCACACCGGCCCATCGCACGGGCCAGTCGACAAAAAACAGCCGCCGCCGGCCCGGACCGTCAAGAGGCTCTGCCCCGCGGACGATGTTGTCGCGCGGGATCGTGACCGTCGCCCCGCCGTTGGTGACCACGATGATGAACTGCCCACCCATCGAGCACCTTTGGTCCGGCACCTGCACGCGCAGTTCTTGATCGGACACGACATGGAAGCCGACCGCGCGCACGGAGAGGATGCGGTCGTGAAAGTAGACGTCCCGGGCGGTCGCGAAACCCCGTCCCTTGAGCGTGATGACCTGGCCCATGATCCCTTCCCAAGGGGTCACCGACTTGATCTCGGGGGGGGCCAGCGCCTCGGCGTCCGGCCCACCTAACCCGGCGGGCTGCGGTCGTGGCGCCTCGCCGGGTTCGGGGGGGCGGTCCGCGGCTTGGTACACGAACGGGCCGACCCCGTCACTGACCGTGACCTCTCCGACCTCGATCAACGGCCCCGTCGCCGACTGTGGGTGCCGGTTCGTGATCGCCGGGCCGAACAAGGCCCCCGGTTCGTGAAAGACGACCCCCGAGTTGTCGTCGAAACGCTCGAGCAGCCCCCCCGCCTTGACGAAAACCATGCCGATCCCCGAGGCGCGTCCCACCGCGCCCCCTTTCTCGATCACTCCCGGGCTGCTCAATTGCCGCACGGTACCCCCCTGGAGGACGTGATAGAAGGAGAGCCCCGGCTCGCGCCCACCACCGCCCGGTACCACACGCTCGACCACCCGTCCTCCGGAGGGCATCGCGACGGTCACCGCATCCTTCGTGAACACGGCGACGGTCGCCGCCGCGCCTTGCCGGTAGTACTCCGGCGCGACGACGTCCAGGGCGCCGTCGGGGAGAACCCGGAAGCGGGCCGTCGTGATGGTCTCGCCCACGGCGAAGACCACCCGCTCGACCCTCTTTAATCCCTCGCCTTCGAGTCGGATGGGCGTGCCTGCGGGTCCGGAGGTCGGCTCCATCGAGGTCAGCTTCGGCGGCGTCGGCGCTGCGCCTGCGATCCCTTGCACCACGAGCAGCACCGAACCAACCGCAATCGCTCGTCTCATCATGTCCTCGCGTCAGAAGGCCGGCGCGTCAACGAAATCTCGCTTGGTGGCGCCATCAGTGAATGCGAGCTTAACTCGACCGGGAGCGGGCGGCAACGAGGGCGCGCGTCCTGTGGGTCGTGGAACAGCAGGTAGAACTGGTATCGTATTCCAAACCGGGAGGATTCGGCCCGGCACCTCCATCAGATGTGGGAGCAGGCTCGAAGTCCCGAGATTCCCCGGGTTTGGTGGCCGACTCCAATTCCGGAGTCCCGCAAATTCCTCAGACTTGGGGCCCGGTTTTGTTCTTCGCCCTGTTCCTGCATTGGAAGACTTGCGCACACGTCGGCCGACAGAGCGAACTGGGCAGACCGGTTAAACTTACATCAAGGATGGGAGCGTTCATCAGCGGAGTACCAAGCGGCGCGCGAGTCTGGCCGCACGGGGCGGGGGTGGCGGGATGCCCACGGCTCTCCTTCCGCTTGCAGTAAACTTCCAGCCGTGAGATGATGATCCTAGCCAATCCTATCGCAATTGATATTGAAAACTCAGAAACTCTTAATATGGCGAATTCAGAGGGTCATCTCCGGGTTACTTCCGAACCGAAGATCGAGCCAATGCACACCAGTGCGATGGCCATTGCCAGCCTGGTACTCGGGCTGCTTTCGTTCTGTTTGAGCCTGTTTACGGGCATCCCGGCGGTCATCCTCGGGGCACTCTCGCTCCGTGCGATCAATCGATCACGTGGACAAGTCTCGGGCAGAGGCATGGCCATCGCAGGCATCGTTACAGGTTCGATCGGCGTCTTGCTCCTGCCGGCCCTGATTCTGCCTGCGGTACAAGGGGCGCGAGAAGCCGCCCGTCGGGCCCAGTGTGCGAACAATCTGCAACAGATTGCCCTCGCGCTGATGAATTACGAGTCGGCCAACGGATGTTTCCCTCCAGCCTTCAGCCCTGATGAAAACGGCAAACCTCGTTCCAGTTGGCGAGTCGCAATCCTTCCCTTCATGGATCCGTCCGCTACCTACAACTCCTATAATTTCTCCGTCGCCTGGGATCATCCCATGAACTCGACGACGATCCATTCGAGGATCTACGTTTACTCGTGTCCCAGCGAACCCGTCGAGCCGGGCAAGGAGAACTTCACGAACTATCTGATGGTGACCGGACCGGGGACCTTTTACGATCCTGAACGAGGCGCCATTACGGCCATGAGCAACATACGGGACGGCCTTTCATCGACGATTGGAGTCGTCGAATCGAGCCGCAAGGTCCATTGGGCTTCACCCGAAGATTTGGTGGTCGACAAAAAAAAGCCGCTGAGCCAGGCCGACTTCAAGAACGCGCATTCGGGAGGGTTCGAGGCCATGTTCCTTGATGGTTCGGTGAGGTTTATCAAACTCTCGACACCTGAAAACCGGATCCGCGCCCTGTTTTCGATTGCCGGCGATGAGCAGGTTCCGCAAGGAAGTTATTGAGTTTTGCGGCGATCGTGGAGTGTATGGAACGGATGAATATATGGTGCATTCCGGATCCAGAATGCAACGCCTGTCCGTTCGTCGGCCCACAGGTTTCGCGTCCTCCTTTCGGCGGCGAACTTCGTTTCTTGCGCCAGTATTCGCAGAGTAATGCGCCACTGCCGGCGTGGAAGCAGAGGTCGATCGATCGGCTGGACGTGGGGATCTCGAACAAGGTCTACTTCCGTTTCCCGCACACCTTCTGGCCGCTCGGCCGGATTGGCGTGTACCGCGTTGCCGAGACGCCCGAGGCGAAGTGGAGCACCTGGTTCAATTTTACCTGTACTCGGGCAATGACGGCCGTCCGGGTTTACACACGTTGTTGAGCGTCAACCATGCCGACCATGCATCTCAATCTCGAGACTTTGACCGACGCCCGGGTCATCGATGAGGCCTGGCCGGTGCTCCAGAAGCAGTACGAGGACAAGGCCGTCCGACGGATCGGCATCCAACGATCGAGGTGGGGCTCCGACCCGTTCGCTTGCGGTGCCACGTCCCACTCTCCACCCCGTGTGAGCGAGGCGGACCTGCGCGTTCTGGGCGAGCCGGTCGCCAGTCGACTCTTCTTCGTGGGCGACTCCACGGTCGATGGCTTCTACGGATTCGTCCTCGGCGCGTACGCGTCGGACCTCCGGGAGGCGAAACGGATCTTGCGCTGAGCATCCGTTCCGCCCCAGGACAACGGCGTGCGCGGAGGACATGCGCTGCGGGCGATGAGCGGGCTCGCCCGCCGACGTGCGCAATGACCGGTTGCACGTCCTGTCGGCCTTCAATTCCCGTTGGCCGACACCAGAACCTTTAACTGCTCCGCAAGGCGATAACCGGCAAGGGCGATACGCTTTCGTGCCGTCGATTGCGCGGTGGACTCGTAGCCGCTGGGAAGCCGGCGGAACCCGGTTTGATCGTCGATCGCACTCCCCAACGGGCCATAAACGACATCCCGGGCGATCGGGGCCCCCTCGGTCTTCGTCCAGACGAGAATATCGAGAGTCTTGCTGTCTCTGTTATCCGCCGGCGACGCATTCATGATCTCGCCAGCGATACTCTCGAGCTCGTCGAACGTGTTCACGCCATGGTCGGAGCCGAGCAAATCGTCCCAGTACGCATGAAGCTCCTTATACTTGCCGCGCGGGTCAGGAAACGGCTTGACCAGATTGCCTCCCTCGTCGCCCTGAGGAAACGCGTCGGAAAACCGCGCAACCGCGTGCAGCGGCTGATGGGCGTCGCCGACCTGATGAAAAACCCAGCTCAACGCGACAGCGCGGTCCTCTGGACTATTGGCGTCTTTCGTGAGCTTCAGATTCTGCTGGAAGGAAAGCAGCAGGTTGCCGTCCCCCACAGCATCACCGATGTGGTCATCGCTATCGAGTTTGAAATTCACGTAGTGATTGGTTCTATGATTGTAATGCGAGAATCCATTGGAAGGGACCCTGGCGTCGTCAGGGAACGTGGCAGCGTTAATGAAGAGATTGGCTTTTGCGTCGTTTGGGCTATTGACGTCGCGATCCTGCCAGAGCGAGTCATACGCCGGATGTGCTTTCAGAACGGCGGCGACCTTCACCTTCGTCGCGTTGTCAAGGCTCTTGTAGGCGATTAGCGCGACAACGCGATGCCCCGTGCTGTTCCAGGCGAATGCCGGCGACTGTGACGATACGATTAAAGCTACCGCCATCATAGCTACGAAACGCTCACGCATTGTTCAGTTCCTCGAAATGTGAAGTAAACCGTAGTGAAAGCACGCTTCAGGGATCGTGTCACAACGGGAGATATTACGCAAAGGAAAAAGCGGTGAGTAATACAAGAGCCACGTGCGAATTCTCCTTGGTTCCCAACGCTCGGAGGCCAGGGAGATTCAAGGATACGCAAAAGGGACGAGTCACCAGGCAACCGGGCTTTCCGCCGGCGGGTCAAAGGCAGGCACTCAACCCGGGAGGTTCGACGAGTGGCCGCGGAGCCGCGGACTCTCCGGCTTCGGAGGCCCGCTCCAACTCCACGTCGCCGTAAATTGCCCAGCTTCGGTGCCCGGCCTCATTCTTCGTCCTTCGCCGCCCATCTGACGGCCTGACGGCTCGTCCAGAAAAGTCATCAGGGGCGAAGTTGGCGTAGCGCCCATCAATGATCCAGGCATTGAGGCTGACCTTGCCGGATGCGCGAGGACGCGGCCCCGCCACACCGAGGGGGCCGAGCAAGGAGCGGATCCGGTTGCGGGCTTTGGCGCAATGTCGCGGAGCGATCCACTTGCCGATGCGCTCCGGGTGCGAGAATCCGGGAGATCTTTGTCATCGCAACCCATACAAACTGCCGATCTCCTATAATGCGGACTATCTCGATACTCTCCAGCCGCGACCAGACGCTTTCATCGAACGGAGCGAGGGTGACTGTGACCAGGCGAGAAGGGACTCGGCCAGTGCTCTTCCGGAAACGGATACCCGCGGAAGGGAGGACTCTTTTCCGCTTCGCGGGCCAGAGCTCCTGTCGTTGCGGCAATGAGTCGCTCTAGACGCCAAGGTATTGGGACGCGGGAAAGACGGCTGCTCGCGTAGGGACGTCGAGGTAGAAGTCGGGATGGCACAAGACCCAAATCAACCCGACTCGCCGAGTCCGGGCGATCCGGCTCCCGCTGCCGCTCCGCGTCAGCCACCGTCTTCTCGTCTGCTGAGAAGAGGCATCGCGCTGGTCTTGCTCCTGCTCACGGCCGGTGGGCTTGCCGGGTGGTGGATCTGGTCGCAATTTCGCGTGCGGACGAACAACGCGTACGTTGTCGGGAACATCACGCCGGTCTCTGCCGAGATCAGCGGCAAGGTCGTCGCCCTTTACGCCGACGACAACATGATCGTCAAGGCGGGCGATGCGCTCGCGCAGGTCGATCCAGTGCCGCTACAGCTTGCGGTTGACCAGGCCCTGGCGGACCTGCGGCAACTCCGGGCGCAGGAGCGGGCGGCTGAGGTCAGTGTGCGGCTGGTCCGGCAGGACCGTAAGTCCCTTCTCGAAGGGGCGATGGCGCGACGGTCGGAGTCCGACCAGCAGGTGCGGGCGGCCGGCGTCGAGGTGCAGACGCGCGGGCGGATTCATGAGAAGGAGAAAGAGCTGCTCGAGTCTCTGCGGGCGCGGCTCCCTGGATTGGTTGCCATGGAAGCGAACGCCCGCGACTACTTCGCGCGGTTCTCCCGCCTGGCGGCTTCGGGCGACATCCCGATCCAGGATCGCGACAACCGCGAGGCGACTTATCGCGAAGCGAGAGCGAAGGTCGCGTCGCTCCAGAGCGACATCGCCGCCGCCGAGCGCCAGGTGCTCGCGAGCGCACTCCAGCTCGAGGAAGCCGGCGTCCGCTTGAAGCAGGCGCAGCAGGCCAGGGCGAACGCGAACGCGGTGGTTGGGCAGGCCGAGGCCGAGCAGCTTGAGCCCGACATCCGGATGGCCGCGCTCGAGGCCGTCCGTAGCCAGGTTCGACAGGCGGAGGCGAAGCTCCGGACCGCCCGGGTCAACTTGAGCTACTGCCTGATCCGTGCCCCGCAGGGGGGAATCATCAGTCGCCGGACCATTCAGCTCGGCGAGACCGTGACGCCGAAACAGCCGTTCCTGAGCATCGTCCCGCTCGATTTCGACAACGTCTGGGTCGTGGCGAACCTGCGCGAGGACCAGATGGATCGCGTACGGGCCGGGAACTCGGCCACCATTACCCTCGACGGGATCCCAGAGCGAACCTTCCACGGTTGGGTCGAGAGCGTGTCGGGGGGAACCGGCTCGGTCTTCTCGCTCTTCCCCCCCGATAATGCCACCGGCAACTTCGTCCGCGTCGTCCAGCGCCTGCCGGTTCGGATCCGATTTAACGAGCCGGAGAACTTTCAGAACCGGATCCGGCCGGGCATGTCGGCGGTCATCCTGATCGACGACGCCCGACAGCTCCGTCGCAGCGATCGCACGTGGTGACGAAACTCCCGGTCCTCCGTGATCGGTCCGTGGGGAGAAGCAGGATGGGAATCAAAGGCCGCCGAACGCTCGTGATCGCCGCCTTGCTCCTCGCGAGCGAGACGGCCGCGATCCGCGCGCAGGAGCGGCCGCCGATAGATGTCGAACCCTTGCCCGCGCGCGATTTCTTTTCTTCTCCGACGGATCCGGATCCGTCCGGACTTCCGCGGCCCGTTCCGGTTCCTCTGCCTCGAACGGTGGCTCCCGCGGTCGTGCTCGGGCGCCCGCTCCGTCTCGCGGACGCGCTCGGACTCAGTCTCCGGAACGTCGAAACCGTCCAGGCGAACCTGACCGTCCGCGCGGCCACCATCGCGCGGTTCGACGCACTCAAAGCCTTCGTACCGCTCGTCAACATGCCGATGTTCGCCGTCGGACTGAGCCGGCTCACGGGAACGCCCGCGAACGGGCAGACGATCATTTTTCCCGACGTCACGGGGGGAACGCCGTTCGTGGGCCAGCCCGGACTCGACCACGCCTCGATCAACCGGTTCAACCTGTTCCTGCCGCTTGACCCATCCGGACACGTCACCGCGCTCCCCATTGCCGAGGAGGGAATCCGGGCCAAGGAGCTGATGGAGCAGTTCGTGCGGCGGTCGCAGGCCGTGCTGGCGGCTCAGCGCTACTTCGAAGCGAAGCAAATCCAGTATGGCCTGCGCGTCTCCACGGCGGGCGTTAACCTGGCCGAGGGGTACGTGGGGCTGTTCGAGCGAAAGCTGCGCGAGAAGCAGGCGCACGACGTTGAGGTGAGCCAGGCACGGGTCGATCTGGGACGCGCTCGCGTGCTCCTCGCCAACCTGGAAAAGGACGCGCGGATCACCCAGCGCCGGCTGGGGGTGGTTGTCCATCAGTGCCGCCTGCTCGTTCCACCCGAAGCGGGACCGGTACCGATTACTCCGGAGTGCGCGTTCGCCTTTGACCTCGCCTATCCGGACACCGTCGAAATTGGGCTCGTGCCGGACTTTCCCTCCACACGCGAGCAGGCGATCGAGCGCGCGAAGCGGCAACGGTTCGAGGTTCGCCTGATGGTCGTCGGCCTCCGGATCGCCCGCTTGCAGGCAAAGCGCGACAAGCTCCGGCTGTTCGGGCTGGGCCAACTGCCGATTACCACGGCCTTCAAGAACACGACGCCCGGTAACGGTGGGATCGCCCTGGGGATGCTCTTCGGGACGGTCTACGACCTCCCCGTCACCAACGTGGGTCTCTGGGCCCAACTCCGTCAGGCACGGCTCGATGAGATCCTCTCGCAGATCAGCCTCGAGCGAGCGCTCCTGGAAGCAAGTGAGGACGCCGGCACGTCGTGGGACCGCTGGCAGCAAGCCGCCGTCGAGTGGGACCAGAAGGAGGCGGAATACCGCCTCCAGATCGAGTACCTCGACCGCCAGACACGGCTATACCGCGAAAAACAGGTCATCCGGCTCGACGTGGCCGGCGCGGATATCAACCTGCTGCGTGCCGACGCCAACCGCTGGACGGCCTGGTACAACCTTCAGCTTGCCCGGCTCGACATCCTCCGCGCGACCGAGCTGCTGCTCGATTACATCGAAAAGGCGGGCATCACCGACCTGCCTCACATCGACGACGTCCCCCCTGAATCGGCCCCGCGCCGAGGCATCTTTCACGGGATCGCTCGCCAAGGGCGATCCGCGACCCCGATACCGACGGGAGGCTGAGCGTGTGCACGAGCTTCCGCCCGAATCGTTTCGTGCTGCCGGCCATCATCGCGCTGTCGGCAGCTTCGGCGCGGGCGCAGTCCCAAGCGCCGATCGCCCCGGCGGGACCGGAAATCCCCGCCATCCCACCGCGCGAGGTGCTGTTGCGGGCGGGCGAGAAGCTCACACTGCGGATCCGGCAGGTGATTCCCCCGGACGAG
Organism: Isosphaeraceae bacterium; assembly: GCA_031291845.1. Classification (GTDB taxonomy): domain Bacteria; phylum Planctomycetota; class Planctomycetia; order Isosphaerales; family Isosphaeraceae; genus DAIDJG01. The sequence continues at coordinate 44,514 of JARLIH010000510.1, forward strand.
CTCAGTCCCGGCGACCGCATGCTGAACAGCCTCCCGGCGCTCGCCAAAGGGGACCGGATCCTCGCCGAGGTCGTCGCGCCCGGTCCCCCCGCGCTCGTGGGGGGGGTGGTCCTGTGCATCGAGCCGCCGCGACGGTTCGGCAAACCGGGCAAGGTCACGCTTCAGCTCGGTCAGCTCGTGACGTTCGGCAACGGTCGTTCCGAGCCGGTCCCGTGGATTTTCGATCTCGAGGACAAGCGATTCAACACGCGCATGAAGCGGAAGATCCTGCTCGCACTCTTCGCCGCCGAGGGGGCGGGGGTCGGGGCGAGCATTGGTTCGCAGCTTACGGGGGCCAGTAATCCCTTGTTCATCGGAGGCGGCGCTGGCGTCGGCCTGCTGTCGGGAGTCGGATACGCGAGTCTCATGCGCGGCCGCGAGGCGACGCTCGAACCCGGTGACACCTTCCAGGTCCAGGTCGGGACCCTCTCGTACCGGCCAGTGCCGCCGTCGTCCCCCTTGACGACCAACCCGGCACAGGACCCTGCGCGCACGGCGAAAGGGCGGCACCGACCATGAGCGCGACGCCGATCTGCCGCATCCGTACGAGCGTTGTGGTACTGAGTCTCCTCGCCTCGGCCGGATCGGGCTGCCAACGGTCTCCGACTCGGCTGGTGGAGGATGATGAGGCGAGGCAGCGGCTGCCCCCCGCCTACACGCGCGACAAGATCATCGATCCGACGCTCGCGGAGGCCGCCCAACGCTTCGGCAACTGGGCCGAGGCGCAAAACGTCGGCGGCGACCGGATCTTTCTCCGCGCAGAGATCCTTCCCCCTGCGCCCACGCTGCTCCCGTACGGAATCGGGACTTACCAGAAGGAATGGCGGCTGCCGGCGATCCTCATCACCGGTCCCGGCTGGTCGTCGCTCAAGCCGGCCTCGCGCGAGGCGATTGCGGCTGGTGCGTTCCGTGAGCTTTCGAGCCAGCTCGCGACCGCGAAGACGAGTCCGCCCGTTCTCCCGAGCGTGACAATCCAGACCCCGCAAGGGCTGGAACTGGCCTGGATCAATCAGCTAGAACCCGGCGAGACGCTCCTTCATGGCGAGGACAACTGAGCGCGAAGCGCGGAGCGGCATGTCCCCTCCGGTCTGGCAAGCCTTTCTCGAACTGCGTCCCACGTTCGCGCTCGCCGCGGCCTGGCTCACGACCGCCGGGCACACGATGAACTTCCGCGAGATGGATGCGGCCCGCGGCTGGGTTACGGCGGTTGGGTACAGCCTGCACACGATCTACCTCGTGGCGATCATCTTGACGCTTCTCACCGCGCCCCACCTGGCCCGGCGCATCGGCGGCTACTGGCTCGTGGTGGGCGGAATGTTGTCGCTGCTGGTCGGATCGGCGGTCAACGGACTGCTTCTGCACGCGCCCGGCGGAGTGCTCGAATTCGGTCGCGTGCTCGCCGGAATTGGCTCCGGGCTCGTGATCCATGAGGCGCCTCGTCTCAATCCGCCCCACCGCCGCGCGCACGTCGCCTGGGCCGGAATCGTCTTGCCGGCCATGGGCCCCGTGGTCCTCGCGTATGCGACTTACCTTTACGGTTGGCATTCGTGGGAGGGCGGATTTCTCTTCGAGGGCGTTCTCGCCGTGTTCGGATTGGCGATGGTTTTGTCGATCTCCGACCCGCCGTTCACCGAGCGCGAACCCGGACGCGCTGGATCGTGGGCGTACCTGCCGTTCGTCGCGCTCGGCGCGATCAGCGCCTGGTACGTGATGCACTGGGGACAACTCCACGGCTGGCTGGAAAGTCCGGACATCGCCGTGGCGCTCTTGATCGGAGTGTTGGCGTTCAACGTGGCGCTTTGGACGGTATGGCCCTACCTCGATGTGGCCGCGCTCCGTACAGGTTTTCCCCGGATTGCGCTCGTGGTGTACGGAGGGTTCGTCCAATACTTCAACGTCTCGGACATGGGCGTTTACGGCGGCTTGCTCGTGAACTTCGGTCCGTGGATGCGGTCGTGGCTGGTCTGGTCCCTTTCGGTCGGTGCCGCCACTGCCCTGGCGGCCGGAAGGATCGTCTGGCGCGGCCGGTCCCCCGGGTACGGGGGGGCGACGTTTGGTCTGCTCGTTCTTGCCGCCGGGATGGCACTATCACACCACCGGACCTTGAACTGGCCCTTCTGGAGCGTGCTCAACACCGTCGAATTCAACTGGTTCGCGGCACCCCAACATTGGCAGCTCGCCGCGCCACGGTTCCTCATGGGCTTTGGAAGCGGTCTGCTCCTCCTCTCGATGACTGCCGACTCGGTCCGGGATTTGCCGAGTCAGGCCGCGCTCCGGCCGTTTCTTGCCGTCGCGCAATTCACGGGCGGAGCCTTGGGCATCGGTGCTTTGGTGACCATTCTCCTGGTCGGGCATTCATTCGAGTATTCCTACACATCCGACCGGGGCTACATCCAGGCGGCTGAGCAGGCTGACCGACGGCAATGGCTGATCGATACTTTGACCACGACGGGCCACGGCGCGGCCGAGCAACAGTCGGATTCACTCCTGTTCCGGGCTGTCAATTACGAGGCGGACAACCTCGTCTTCGCCCGCATCTACGGCGGATTCTGCGCTTCGTCTCTCACGCTCGCGGCGTTTTGCCTCGCCGGTTGGTTCGTCGAACGGAGACGCTGGGAAGAGCCCCGTCCGAACGGCCCCTGACGTGGGCGCGCAACAATCCCGGAACCCGCCCTCAGCCCTGGGGCTCGCTCCCCTGTGTTCTTCGTCGCACGGTGCATGTCATGCACCACTCATTTTCGCACCAAGAACACGGCGCAGTTCACGCACCCTCCACAATCGGCGCAGCGAGAGGAGAACCGCTCGACATGACACCCGTTGCGGAGGTCGAGCGGGGCGTGGGGAAGTAGGCCCATCGCCGTCTCTCTTGGCCGCTCTTTGCCGAGGCCAGGCGAGCCATCGTTCCGCTGTCCGCAGCGCATTGCCCGCTGCTTTCACAGCTCATCTTGATTTCCCTACTTGGAGGTGCTTACGACCCTCCCTCTCTCGTCTTCTCTTACTATTCACAAAGCTCTCATAAGATCACAACATCGTATTGGTAATCTAACATACGATGTTGTGCCAATGGGCACTGCCGTGCGTCGGGATGATTCCGGGTGCACGCCAACCGTTGCCCCAACCGGGCTGATGGTTGGCCGAGCCAGAATCAGCCGGCGGGCCGCCCAAGCGCGATGGCTGCGCGGCGTTGGAGCGGACCGCAACGGGCCGCCGCCTTCCTTTACTTCACGACAGGTGACCGCCGTGCACCAGCCCGCCTTGAAGCCGCAGCCCCGCCCGAGAGGGGCCTTTACGCTGATCGAACACCTGGTGGTAATCGCGATCATCGCCGTCCTGATCGCGCTGCTCTTGCCCGCCGTGCAGGCGGCGCGCGAGGCGGCCCGTCGCGCCCAGTGCGTCAACAACCTGAAGCAGATCGGCCTGGCCCTGCACAACTACCACTCGTCGTTCGACAACTTCCCGACCGGTGCGCTACAGGTGCGCGACGGCACCGGGGCGTTGCGCGGAACGGATTGGGGCCTCTGGAGCCCCCACGCCCTGCTCCTGCCCTACCTCGAGCAGACCTCTCTGTTCAACGCGTGCAACTTCGCCGTTCCGAACCAGGGGAACGCAGGGGGAAACACCACGGCGATGCAGGCGACGGCGATCACCACGGTGGTCAGCGGGTTCCTCTGCCCGTCGTCTCCGCCGGCCGTCTCTCCGGGCTTCCCGTCCGAGGCCCCTCCCTCGCTTCAGGCCAATGCGCCTGGGAACAACTACTTCGCGTCGATCGGGTCGAGCCTCAACCAGTACAGCGGCCCGTATGTCTCTGGGCAGGAGATGGGCGGGGCGGCCTCACCCAACGGGATGTTCCAGGTCTTCGGCCCGCCCTTGCGGATTGCCGACGTGCAGGACGGCACGAGCAATACCATCGCCTTCAGCGAGTGGCGGACCGGCGACTTCGACGCGACCAAGCTCTCGGTCCCGCAGGACGTGATCAACGTCGGCGGCACGTTTCCCCCCAATTCGGGACGGTATCAGCTCAACCAGACGATGCCCTACGGTGGCGCCGGGCTGAATCAGTGGCTCCAGATGTGCGCCCAGCAGGCCCCGGGGTCACTCGGCAACGCGGACAAGAACCGGAGCTGGGTCGGCCAGGAGTGGTGCACCGGGATGTTCGCGCGAACGCTCGGCAACACCGTCGTCGCGCCGAACTCCCGGTATCCGTACTGCGCCACGGTGATTTGGGGCGGCGATTTCGACGGGTCCAACGGCAACTTCGGCATGAGCAGCTACCACTCCGGCGGGGCCAACGTGGTCATGGTGGATGGCTCTGTAAAGTTCCTCAAGGACTCGACCAATCAGACGGTCGTCTGGTCCCTCGGTTCACGGGCTCAGGGCGAGATCATTTCGGCCGACGCGTACTGACCCCTCGTTTCACCTCGTCCTCCGGGACATCACCCGCCGACGGCCGAAACGAACCGCCGCCGGCCTCGATGCCGACACTCGTTTGCCACGGAGTCCTGACCATGACCACGCCGAAGACGCCGGCTGGGAGCGCGTCCGCCATCGCGCTGGCCCTTTTTCTGCTCGTCGCGCCGGGATGCAACACACAGGACATCGAGTTGGCCGAGGTCCCTCCCGACGCCACCGAAAAGGTCCTCAAGGCCCAGATCAAGCCGAAGAAGCCCCAGCCTCTTCCGCCGCAAAACCAGATGAGCAAGGGGCAGCCTTACTGAAACCGAAGGACATGCATCGGCGGAGCTTGGAGCGAATCGCCTTTTCGTGCTCCCCGGACGCTTCATGCAGTGCACCGTTCGCTCCAGGACGATTGCGACATTGCATTATGAGGGACTTAGGCACGTTCTGGGGGCACGTCCGGAATCTTCGGCGGGCGTGAGCGACCAACCCTGGTCGTGTATCACGCCCCTCGAGGACTCCGAGGGCATGCTGCCCCGATCGGTCGACAATCGAGTTTGCGATCATCCTGCCGTTCGCTTTCGCGGCGAGCGGCCGGTACATTTCATGGACCCTACAAAGCGGCAGAGACGATGGGGAACGGCGCTCGTTAGCGGGCGGCGAGAGAAGGCGCACGGCTTCTCCTGTTGGCCCCATTGAGCTTCGCCCAAGCCCAGCGGATCGTAGCTCCGCCGTACCGCGAGTGAGAAGAAGGCAAGAGCGAAAACCTCATGATGGAGTGATCGTGGCCGCTGCGCGAACAATCGGTCTCGGCGCGGCCTTCCAACGGAAAACCGAACCGACCCAGCGGCCATGACCCGCTCAGCCGATGCTGACGGAGAAGAACCCCTGGATAACGGTGACCGAGAAGCTCGCCCCGTTGTAACCTCCGATCGGGCGGCTGAGGCCGATCCCGCTCCTCGGGGAGGGCGGCGTGCGGCCGTCCGCCCGTGCCACGTTGATCGAGATGAAGTTATTCGTCGCG
>JARLIH010000511.1 GCA_031291845.1 Isosphaeraceae bacterium
CCCAACCAGCTCTCCGGCGGCCAAATGCAGCGCGTGGCGATCGCGCGGGCGCTCGTCCACGAGCCGAAGCTACTCGTCTGCGACGAACCGACGGCCGCGCTCGACCACGAGATGGGGCTCACCGTCATGCAACTGCTCCGCGAATCGGCCGTCCGACCTGATCGCGCCGTGGTTGTCGTAACCCACGACAATCGCGTCTTCCACTTCGGTGACCGTATCGCCCACATGGACGACGGCGTGATGATTCGCGTCGAGGAGCGATCGAACGGGGCCGTAGCCTGAATTCCGGAATTGTTGATGTAGGGCCGGCAATGGCTGGCCCTACAAGGAGAGGCAGTCATGTTCACAAAATACGTGTTGCCCCTGCTGGCGGTCGCGGGTGTCACGTTCGCGGTCTATACCGTGGTTCAGGCCCGGCAGACTCCCCCGCCGTCGCAACCGTTGATCACGCCGCCGACGCGGCCGTCGAAGATCCAGACGATCGCCGGCGCGGGCCTGATCGAGGCGCGCCAGGAGAACATCCCGATCGCCGTCAATATCCCGGGCACGGTGGTCGAGGTGTTCGTCAAGAAGGGGGATCACGTCCAGGCCGGCGCCCCGCTGTTCCGGATCGACGACCGCGATTACAAGGCCCAACTCCTCGTTCGCGAAGCCGAACTGGCCTCGTCCAAGGCCCAGTTGCACAAGCTCGAGGCCGCGCCTCGGCCCGAGGACGTGCCCCCCGCCGAGGCCGCCGTGGAAGCAGCCCGGGCGAAGCTGCTCGACGCCGAGACCCGCTACCGCCGGTCGGACAAACTCAACGAACGCCAGATGATCGCCCCGAGCGACTACGACATCGACCACTTTTCGTACTTGAACGCCAAGGCCGCGCTCGCTCAGTCCGAGGCCGACCTCAAACGCATTAAGGCGGGAAGCTGGAAGGAAGACATCGCGATCGCGCGGGCGGCCGTGCAGCTCGCCGAAAGCCAGGTCGCGAACATCAAGATCAACCTCGATCGCCTCACCATCCGCGCCCCGATCGGCGGCGAGGTCCTTCAGCTCAACGTCCGGCTCGGCCAGTACGCCGCCCTCGCCTGGCGCGAGCCGATGATCGTCCTGGGCGACGTCAATCGGCTGCACGTCCGGGTCGACATCGACGAGAACGACCTCCCCTACTTCGAGAGGAACAACGACGCCGTTGCCACGCTGAAAGGACGGCCCCAGGTCCGCTTCCCGCTCAAGTTCCGCTATGTCGAGCCCTACGTGATCCCGAAGCAGAGCCTGACCGGCACCAACTCCGAGCGGGTCGACACGCGCGTGCTCCAGGTGGTTTACGAGCTGCCCGACGACTCCCCCGTGCCGCTCTTCGTCGGCCAGCAGATGGACGTCTACTTGAAGGCCGCCACCGCGCCCAAGGGAGTCTCGCTCGAGACGGAGCTGAACCTCCCGCGCCTGCCGTTCGAGGAAGACGAGCCCGCGAAGGCGAAGGCCGGTTCGTAAGCCTGCGAGGACGCGGCGTTACGGTTCATCGGGCGCCTCTTTGGGCGCGGTCGTCGCGATCGGAATGACCTTGAACTTGAGCACCTGCTTCGCCGGGGGTCCCTTGCCGATCTCATCGTGCAGGATGATGTCGAAGCTGTAGTCGCCCGGCTTGAGCGTCTTCAGCGAGACGATGCACTTGATGTAGATGTTCTCGATCGGCCGGTCCCCTTTGGGCTCGAACTCGAGCAGCTTTTCCTTGTGGTAGAGGACCAGCTTGGAATCGCGCCGGCGGATCTGGCCGTCTTGCGTCAGGTGGGCCCGGTAGGTCCGTCCTTCGCGCGCGCTTTGGAAGCCGCTCGGGCGGTAGTAGATGATGAGCTTGTCCTCGCTCGTCAGGGCGGCGTCGGGCAAGGGCTCGTAATCCTCAAAGCCGGCTACCGACCGGCAGGCGACGGCCGGGCTCATCTCCAGCGTCGGTCGCTCGGGCGTCGGCTCGTCGTCGGGGGGCGCTGCGCCGGGCGACAGGCCCAAGAGAAGGGTCAGCAATGCGGCTGGGCGGATCGTGAGTCGTCGCACGGTGTGCGTCCCCGGGTTGGCGCGCAGGGGCTCGGGCAGCCCCTTCAACGTAACGTCGGCGGGCCGAAATCAAAAGTGGGTCAACGAAAAGCCCCTCGTCTCCAAGTCGGAGGCGAGGGGCGGGTCTGGAGGGCCTTCGCATTTTCGTGGTTCGGGCGGAGATTCCGGGAATGTCGGATGCGCCGAGGGGCAGCGTTCCTAGGGGCAAAAACGGCAAGACTCCTCGGCGCGGCCCAACCGATGAACAGAACGGCTTTCCACGGACTGGGTTTCCCTCACGGCAAGGACGCCGCGATGCGAGGTGGATCGTTACTTCCCGCGAGCGAAGCGAGCCGCCGCCTTCCGGCGAATGCGGCCGCACGCCACGGCACCGGCGAGGACCGACCAGGCAAGCACGGTGGCCGGCTCGGGGATCTCCTGCGGCTGGGGCACGATGACGCGGGTGAAGTCAATGTAGGTCTCGCCCACGGACACGTCCTTCAGCGAGCCCGCGTACGCCGCCACCCAGAACCCCTTCGACACGCTAATGCCGGGGAGATGGCTGAAGTTGGTGATCGTGAACTCGAAGTCCGGGTGGGCTGCGTTCGGATTGAACGCCAACGCCCCGGTGTTGTTGATGAGCGTCGAGCCGAAGCTGGTCTGGATCGCGCTGCTGGCGGCGTAGTTCGCGACGGTGAACCCGTCGATGCCGGAACCGTTGGCCGACTTGTTCGCCGGCACGCCCGCCACGACGGTCGGTGTCCCGGGTTGGTTCGAGTTGCCGGGGCTGTCGGGGGCAAAGGCAACCGTGATCGACTTGTCGCTCCCCGGCGTATTGACCCCGAAGTTGGGCGGATTGTCGGTCCCCGTCTCGGTGCCGCTACCATAAGCGTCGCCCGCAATCGACTTGACGCCGTGCGAGTTGGTAAATGTCTCGACACCGACATACATCGTGTCGGTCGTCTTGTCGTAGCTCAGCGCGATGTCCTTGATCGCCCAGCCGGAAATGTCGCCGGCGTTGGTGATCGCCGAGGACTGGCCGATATCGAGCGGGTTGCTCAATCCCGGCACGTCGAACACGCCGGACGTGCTCCCAAAGTCGTTAGCGACGTTCCCCGTGAACGTGATAGCGGCCGCCCCAGCAGGTCGGGCACCTACCAGCACGAGCAGCGCCAGGCCCGGATACAGCAAGCGTTGCAGTACCATTTACGAGTCTCCTTCCACGTAAATGCGGAACACGTTGGCCAGACTCCGCGTCGTGAAGCTCCCAGCGAACGACACGGCCGAAGACCACGATTCCCCTCGATCGCGGGGCTGGGCAGGCGTAGGCCGGCCCTTCCGCGGTGTGAACTCGTCGGCGGGATGCTTCGCACCGCCTGGCAGACCGGCCGCTCGACGGCTCCTCCGTCGTTCGGCTGCGTCTTCCTTCCCCCGTTGACTCCGCTCCCGCGAGGGACCGGATCCCGTTAGAAAGGACGATGGCGCGATGTCCCTGATCTCAAGACTGCTCCAGACCGTTCAGTCATGGCGCCGCCATCGCGGTGGTCCTCGGACCAACAAGCGAACCGCCGTCACGATCGAACAACTGGATCATCGGCAATTGCTGAGCGTTGGCTTCACGGGAAACGTTAAAACCGATTTTCCCGCTAGTGAATCCCCAGGCGTTGTAGTCGTCCCAGACAACCCGTCCGTCATTCATCCCGTCATCGCCCCATCCCTTCAGTCGTTGGTCGCGGTCTCGGGCTTTGACATCAGCGGGATCCGTGTGACGTACACGCCGGCCGACGACACCCTCAGCATTGGCCTCGATCAGCCCCCCGCGCAGACCGGCAGTCAGTACTCCGTCATCGCCGGCGACGCCGACGACAACGGAAACGACGGCACCGTGAATCCCGCCATCACGGCGATGCCGGACTTCAAAGGGTTCCAGGACAATCCGGACTTCGGCGGAACGGAGCAAATGGGGGCCTTCCTTGACCTCAAGGGGTCGGGGTACGCCGACGTTGTGGCGGGTTACTCGGCGACTGACCCACGGTCGCCGAAAGAATACCAAGTCGCCCAGGCGGTGGTCAATACGAGCCAACCCCCCTCGGAGGGCAACCTCGCGTTCGGGACCGAGCTGGCCCAGTACGAGGGGAACGTCTACAAGGTGAACTCTCCGGTTCACCCCAACTTCGAGTTTTCGATCGCGCATTTCTCGCAGCTTTACCTCGCCGAGACTGGTCAGACGCTCACCGCTAACTCGAAGATCAGCATCGGCGCCTTCGGCGGGTCCGCGAACGACGTGGGGATCAGTGAGGCGTTCTTCCCCGAGCAGTCCTTCACGCTGAGCCAGGCCACGCCGCCAACGCACACCTGCCCGCCGGCCTCGCCCCCGGTGCTGATCAACCCGCACGAGAACCGGCACATCAACACGGCCCACCCCGAGCTCGTGCGCGTCACGATCCTGGGCAGCTCCGGGTTCAATCCGACGCAGATTATCCCATCCACCGTGACGCTGGGGGGCGCTCATCCGCTCTTCGCGTTCACGCGGCCCGAGCTGAAGACCGGAATCCTTGCCGAGACCTTCGTCTTCGACGGCGACCAGATCAATCTCCCCGCCGGCATCACCCAGGCGACGGTCACGGGCACCCTGACCGACGGAACCACGTTCTCCACCTCCGAGCGAATCTTCAACAAGAGCTACTCCTCCTACAGCGCGGGCCAGCAAGCGGCTCAGCAAGCCAAGTGGGCCGCGCGCGGAGCCGACATCCCGAACCTTCCGTCCCTGATCTCCAAGTACGAGCGCAACGCCAGCGGGAACGTGATCTTCACCTATACCGGCGGCAGCGTGACTCCGGCATCGGGCGCCTCGGCCGCCACGGCCACCCCTGCCGCGGCAACTCGCACCGCGAATTCGGTTCGCATTCCGATGAAGGCCTCGGCCAGCGCCAACGGCCTGACGGTCGACATGGGCACCGCGACGTCCACCGGCGCAATACCGACGAGCGCGTCCTCGCCAACCGGTAACGTGGTCTCGATCAAGAAACGGCAGCCAGCGAGCGCGGGTCACTCCAGCACTCCGAAGGTATCCTCGCAACTGCAAAGCAGCATGAACCAGTACCTCCAGTCGAGCAGCGCCGCTTCCGCGACGAGTGCCACCTGACCAGAAGACGACGGCCGAACACGGGAAAGGAACTTAGAGGCAGATGGGCAGGGCGCGGCTCCGTTAGAGCCGCGCCCTGCCCACCCCTTCCCGTTTCCGCCGCCCCAACAACCGATCCAACCCCAGCGACACG
>JARLIH010000512.1 GCA_031291845.1 Isosphaeraceae bacterium
CGACGAGGTGCTCGACGAAGCGATCACGCAGTGCCGGGCCGCGGGCCGCTTTGAGGACTGGGTGCAAAAGACCGTCCCCGCGCTGGCGGAGACGGCCGACGAGATTACCGCCAAGGTGCTCATCGAGTCCGCGCCTTATCCCATCGACGGCGTGCAAGGGGACGAGCCCGAGCCGATCCCCCTGCGCTGGATTTTCTACACCCGGGACGTCGCCGCGATGACGCCCGGCGGCCTCGTGCTCTCTCGGTTCATCAACCAGGACCGCATCCCCGAGCCGGCACTCGTGCGCCTGGCCCTCGACTGGTCGCCCACGCTCGGGCGGTGTCCGGTCGCGTTCGATGCCCTCAAGGCCAAGGTCAACGTGCAAGGGGGCGACATCGTCGTGGTCGACGACAAGACGCTGTTCCTCGGCGTCGGCAGCCTGACCGACATCGCCGCGGCGCCCAAGCTCGCGCGGGCGCTCAAGATGGACGTCGTGACCGTGCAGTTGCCGCCCGATTCGAGCGCGAAGAAGTGGTACGGCCTGCGCAAGCTGTTCCTCCACCTCGACACGACCTTCGGACTGCTCGACACCAAGATGGCCGTGACCGTACCGTACGCGTTCGAGTCGAAGTTCGCCGAGCGCCATTCGCTCGAGCAGATGACGCGTGCGTGCCGCAAGCTTCCCGGGGGCGAATCGATCGAGTTCCGCAAGACGATGCGCATCCTCCGCGACGTGGGCCGAGTGCGTCGGTTCGTCGCGGGAAGCGGCGAGCCGGACCCGCGGGTCGTCGGGATGAAGCTCGTCGACTACCTGCGCTCGGTCGGCTACCGACTGGTGTTCGTCGGCGGCGAGCCTCCGCCGGCCGTCGATGCCGAGTTCTTCCGCAGCCGGCTATTGCCCGAGCTTCGGGCCCAGGCCGCCAACGTGGTGGCGCTCGGTCCCGGGCGCGTGATCGCCTATGCCGAGAACTCGCACACCCTCCGCGCCCTGGGCGCGGCGGGGATCGACGTGCAGACCTTCCCCGGATCGGCGCTCGCCCGCTGGCACGGCGGGCCGCACTGTTTGACGCTCCCGCTGGAACGTGGATGACCCACGTCAAGTTCCCTCCGTGGTGTTCCCGTGGTCGGGACCGGTGCCCCACAAAAGAACGTGGCGGTATGCAAAGGGCGGCGGCCTGTCGACAGCGACGCGATGGCCGTGCGCTCCCGCGTCGAGAGGTCCGTCTTGCGACAAGTGTCATAGGATCGTTAAGATGCGGGTACGGGGCTGGGGATATCTTGATCTTCCCTTCTCATCCGGTCCCCAGCGCCGCTCCTTTTCACACATCGGGAGCGATCGATCATGTCTGATCTTGCGCGGGTTGGGTCCGAAGACGCGCTGCGGCAGCAAGGCGTGTCGCGGGGATTGGTCGGGTGGGTCTGCACGCAGAACCCGTTCTACGTGATCAGTGCGTTGCTCGTCTGCCTGGGGTTGTGGGTCTCGTTCGGCTCGCAGGTGGTGGCGTCACAGACCTGGGCGTTGCTGCTCGGGATGACGGCCTACACGCTGCTGCTGGCGGTGACGGCGTGCTTGCTCGTGCGGTGTGTCGGCGTCTGGGACGACGTGCGAACCGTGCTGCTGCTGGTCGTGCTCATGTTCCTGGCGACGTCGGTCACGTTTGACGAGGTGCTCGCACGGAACCCTTCGCGCGGCATGGCCTGCTACGTCGCGGGCTTGTTGTTCGCCGTTTCGGTCAGCGAGTGGATGCTGCGGGGGATGCGGCTCAAGCTGCCGCCGCTGTTCCGTGCGCCCTATTACCTGACGCTCGGGCTGTTCTACCTTTATCCCGTCGCGATCACGCCGTTGCTGGAACGCCCAAGGAGCGAGACGCTGTACTGGGCGTTGTTCGGTTTCACGCCTGCGGCGGGGCTTGTCGCCCTGAGCCTCCTGCCGGCCGTGCGCAGGGGCCGTCAGTACGTGGAAGAGAACGGCAGCCCGTGGCCCTGGGCGTGGTACCCGTGGACACTCTTCGGCCTGCTGGCGCTCGCGGTCCCCGCGCGGTCCGCGCTGCTGTGCTGGTCGATGCACCACGTGGCCCGTGCCGAGTCGGAACCGTACATCTTTGGCTGGTACTTCCTGGCGCCGTTCCTGCTGGCGGTGGGGGTGGTGTTGCTCGAACTCGGGCTCGTGGAGCGCAAGCCGTCGACCGTCCGCTTTGCCTTGTGCCTGCCGGCGGTCGCGACGGCCCTGGCGCTGCTCGGACACCGGCCGGAGGAGTTCTACCAGGAGTTCCTGGCGCATTTCAACGCGCGGCTCGGCGGGACGCCTCTCTACCTGTCGCTCTTCGTATCGGCGTTGTTTTACACGTACGCGGCCCTCAGGCGCGGCGGGGCGGCGACCGACGCGCTGACGGCGACGCTGGTGTTCCTCAGCGTGGTCGCGCCGGGGACGCTCGACCTCAAGGGCGTCGTCTCGCCCCGGCCGCTGCCGGTGCTCGCCGTCGCCGCCCTCCAGCTTGGCCTAGGGCTACGCCGGCGCGACGCCTGGCGCTGCCTGTTGGGAGCGGTCTGCCTGGTGGGAGCGGCGTGTCTCGTCATGCCGGCGGGCGGCGCGAGCTCGCAGCGCGGACCGGTCGCGTTCCATCTGGTCCTCCTTGCCACGCTGTCGGTCGGTGCGGCGTTCGACGACGCCCTGGGCCGGTTGCTCCGGGGCGCGGGGTCTGCGCTCGGGGTTGGCGCGGGTTTGGCGGTCATCACCGGATGGGCCGGACGGGACGCGGGTCTGCCGGGCTGGGTGGTCACGCTGTATCCGCTGTCCGTCGCCGCCCTCATCGCGGGGTACGGGCTCTTGCTCGATCACCGGACATCCCTCGCGTTTGCGGCCCTGGTCGTCGCGGTTTGGCTGTTGGCCGGAGTTTGGCACGGCTATGCGATCCTCCGGCGGGTCGTCGTCGGGCTCGACTTCATCGCCATCGGGATGGTCGTGTTTAGCCTGGCGGTGCTGACCAGCCTGGCCAAGGGGGGCGTTTTGCCGTGGCGGCTCACGCCAGCGAAGGGGAAAATGACGCACTCGTCCGAATGAAGGCGCGAAAGCCCCAGCGGCGGCCGCGCTGCCAGGGGATGTTGCCAGGTTGACCATCGTGTCATAATGCGCGGAGTCCGCGATCGAACACCCGCGCGAGATCATCGCGATGCTCGACCTCGAACTCCTGCGCGCGAACCGAACGGTTCGGCTTGTCTTTCCCTTCGCCGTTCTGCTCGCGTTTCTCTGGCTCAGCCGCAACGGAGCCCGTCCCATCTCGGCCCCGCAGCGCGTCTCGCTGGACGGGCTGGAACGGGCAACAGAACACCTGCCGTTTCTGACGCTGTTCGGTAGGCAGGGCCGGCATTACCGGTTCCATGCGCCCGATGGCCGCGTCTTCCTGGTCGACCACTCGGAAGTGCAGCCCGTGCTCGAGGCCTTGCCGTTCACCGTACAAGACGGCGTGGGCGTGTTCGTGAAGTGCAAGGGGGGCAAGCTTACCGTTCCCGATCCCCGGGTCATGTCCGAATGGGTCGGCCGTCATGGGGTCGAAGGGCCGATGCCGGCCGAAGCGATCGGCGCGGCGACGGGCCGGAACAGGATCCTCCCGGTCGTCCGGCACGTCACGGAGAGCGAGCCGGAGTTGCTTGTACTCACGTCCGACGGCGATTGGACGGGCAAAGATCTGGCGCGCTTGAATACCGTTCTCAACGATTGGCTGGCGACCGAGCGCCCTGGAGCGGAGGACGGCAAGCCATTGCCGGTGGCCGATCGCCCTCGCCTCTGGTACGACGCGGCCAACTCGGCGCGCGACCTCAAGACGATTGTCGTCCGCGCCCAGAATTTTGAAGACGCGTGGTGCGAGCCCCTGGCCCGCCGGCTCGGCCTCGAGTACCCGTTTCTCTGGCAATTGGACGTCGGCGACAAGCCCGGCCCGGTCCTGCGGGGAACCAACGACGCGTCGCATCCATCAACGACCACCGAGGTCGTCGATTGACCACTCACATCAGGCTCGCCCTGCGGATTGCGTTGGCGGCGGTTCTGTTCGCCGGAGCGGCCGAAGGGGGCCGAGCGGACGACGTGCCTGCGACCCCGGCCAAGAAGCTGATCGAGTTCGGCTGGGACGAGCCGGACACGGCCTTCCTGCGCGGACACGTCAGCGCAATGGAGCAAACGCCGTTCGACGGCTGCGTGTTCCATGCTTTGACGCAGGACGCACAGGGACGGCGGGAGAACCTCGCCTGGCTCGGCTGGGGGCGCCGGGCGTTCACGGAGGGGGACCTCGAGGCCGCCGTCGCCGACTTGAAGGCGACGCCCTTTCGCCGCTTCACCCACAACTTCCTGCGGTTCAACACGGCACCCGGCGACCTCGACTGGTTCGACGACCACGCCGCCATACAAAACAATGCCCGCGTCGCCGCCTGGGTCGCCCGCGAAGGGAAGTGCGCGGGTGTCCTGTTTGACGTGGAGGAATATCAGGGTCGTCTGTTCACCTATGCAAACCAACGCGACGCCAAGACGAAGACTTGGAACGAATACGTCAACCAGGCGCGCGTGCGGGGCAGGGAGGTGATGGCGGCGTTTCAGGAGGGGTTTCCCGGCCTGACGGTCTTCCTTACGTTCGGCCACAGTTTGCCGCGAACGACTTCGAAGGAGGGTAAGACGCCGCTGGCGGAATCGGAGTGCGGGCTCCTCGCCCCGTTCCTGGACGGAATGGTCGAGGCCGCGCGGGGAGGTGCCAGGATCGTGGATGGGTTCGAGCTCTCCTACGGCTACAAGACGAAGGAGCAATTCGAGAAAGGATACCGGTTGATGACCGCGGGTGTTTTGCCCATCGTTGCCCAGCCGGAGCGGTACAGGCAGGTCGTTTCGGCGGGGTTCGGGATCTGGCTCGACTACGACTGGCGGAAGAAGGGGTGGGAGACCGACGACCCGTCGCGAAACTATTTCACGCCCGAGTCGCTGGAAACGAGCCTGCGCGGGGCGCTCCAGCGGAGCGACGAATTCGTCTGGATCTACACGGAGACCCCGCGCTGGTGGTCGGCCGAGGGGGGGCGGGTGAAGTTGCCGGCGGCGTACGAGGCGGCGATCCGGCGGAGCCGAGGAGAGCCGGGGGAAGACTGAACGGAGCGGCCTGGCCTTGGAATTCTCCAGGGGAAGATCGCACTGGGCGAGTGAGCGTTTGTGGGGTGCGTGGAACGCACCGGTGCGCTCCACGTACCCTACAAGACCTCGCGCGGGTATTTATCGACGGCGAAGAGGGCCTCGGCATACTTCACGCCGCAGGTCTGGCCGCGGTAGAGGGCGAGGGCCTCCTTGACGTGCTGGGCAGAGTCGCGGGTGCCGGGCTTGTAGGGCTCGTTCCGCACCAGGGCCATGAGCCGGCCGAGCCAGTCGATCGCTTGGGGCCATTCGGCCGTCACGTCGACGAACGTGTCGGGCTCGAAGCCGATCGTGTGCCGGGGGCCGTTGTCGTACGCGTAAATCCGCCGCGGGGCTTTCGCTGTGCGGCCGTCCAGAAACGAGCCGGCGTACCGCAGCGCGATCTCGCTCAACTGGGAGGCGACCCCGTGGTCGTCGTGGTGGTCGTGCCGCCAGAGCATAAAGGCGACGTCCGGCTGAACGTCGGCAACGAGCTGCGCCACCGCACGCTTGGACTCCAGCGTGACGTCGAAACAGTGCGACTTGAAGTCGAGGAAACGGAACTCGGCCCCGTGTTCCTTGGCGATCGACGTCGTCCCGTCGATCAATTCCCGCTCGCGACCGCGCACCGGGGACCAGTTCGAATAGTCGCCGATCATGGCCGCAATCACAACCCGATAATGCTTCTTGATCGCCTGGAGCAGGATGCCCGGAATGCCGAAGACGCAGTCGTCGTAGTGGGCCCCGAGCGCGAGTACGGTCGGCATCATGCGGGATTCCTCCTCGGAGCGGTTTCCGGAGAGCCGGACGCCACCGCAGCCACCTCGGGCGCAGGCCAAACGTGCCCGGATCGGTCGTCATCGCCCGGCATCGAGGGTCCGAAAAGTCGGTCCTACACCCGCAAGTCGAAGCCTCATTACGCCGCGGCGCCAGATTATCGCCGCGGACTTCCGGTTGCAACCTGCCCGGACGAAAGGCGCCGGTCGGTCAGCCCGTCGCCAGAATCGCAATGAGCCGCGTCCGCTGGGTTTCCGACAGCTCACCCTGGCGGAAGCGGTGCTCGATGTCTTCCAGGCATTCCTGGATCACCATGCACTTGTCCGGAAAAAACGGGTGCTCGGCGATCCTGTTCGCGGTCCGCTCGAGACTCGGAAAATCGGGGACCCTTGCCATCATCGGCGTTCCTCCCCAACGGTGTGTACGTGACCCATGCCTACCATAGAATACAATTCCACTTTTGCGCTAGACCATCTCGGCCGGCGTCCAAAAAAAGACAAACCCCTCTTGCCGAGGGGCGGAAAGTGTCAGTACTTATGACACACGCACCAGCTTTATTTGGCGAGGACGGTGGACGACGACGTTGGCCGGAGTTCGCCCGAGGGCGGGTGTCGATTGCGTTCCTTCCGGACAGTCGTGAAGGACTGGCGGACGACGGCGGTCCGCCAGTCCTTCTACGTTCCGAGCGCGGCGACCGGGTGGCTGGTACGCCGAGGGTTGGTCGTGACGAGCCGCAGGCACGCGTGCGCCACAGCGCTGTCATTTTGACACACGTAAGTCATTCAAGAATTTAATCTTTGGGTCTTGACGAGCGATCCCGTCGCCCGTTAGAAGGGGGAATGTCCCTCCCAGGCGGACTTCGGAACAGCAACGAGGGGCATGGGCAAGGAGGGCCCGCCTTGAGGGAACACAGTCGTTCCCTCAAGGCCGTTCCGGGAGGGAGAGCGCGGCGATGAAGCCGAGAATTGTGCGCCGGTAGCGCGCCGGGTCGGCGACGTGGAGCCGGAGGTGGTCGGCCCTTTCGAAGACGGCGAGGGTCGCGTGGGACCGCACTTGCGCGAAGATCGCGCTGGCCTCGTCGGGGCGAGCGCGGCGGTCGAGGCCGCCGGCGAGGACGAGGACCGGGACGTCGGCGGGAACCGCGGCGGCGGCGCGGACGGCCGACGTCTGCGCGAGCTCGGGAAGGACAGCCGGGGCGACGAGGACGAGGCTTTCATAAGCAAGCCAGTCCAGGACCGGCGGGAGGCTGTTCCGCGTGCGGTTGCGTACGGCGGTTTTGAGGTCCTGGTAGGGGCATTCCAGGATATAGCCGTCCACGCGGCGGGCGAGCTCTTCGGCGGCGAACAGGGCCGCGGCGGCCCCCATCGACGTGCCGTGGATCACGACCGGGCGCCCCGGGCGGAGTTGTTCGAGGAGCCCCACGGCGGCGACCACATCGTGCCGGGCGCTGAGGCCAATGTCATTGAAGTCGCCCGTGGAGTCGCCGTGCGCGCGCAGCGACACGAGAAGGACGGAGCAGCCGGCGGAGGCAAAAAGCTCGGCGCGGTCGAGGACGTTGCGCCGGCTCCCCCTGTTCCCGTGGAGGACCAGCACGCTCGGCGCGCCGTCCCGGCCTCTTGCGAACCAGGCGCCGAGCTCGTGCCCGTCGCTGGTCCGGATCCGGCGCGCCTCCAGCGTGCCCCAGCCTACGGTCGGGACGGGCTCGGCGAACCAGGGACGCGGCCGCCGAGTGAGGCCGTACGCCACGCAGAACGAGACCAGGAGCCAGACCGCCGGAACGGCGATCAGCAGCCTTAAGCCGCGCCGGCGGACGAACCCGGGGAACGTGGGCATGCGTGATGGTCCCTTTCCCACTTTGGGCCGGCATCGTAGTTTCACACAGGCAGGGGGTCAACCCAGCTTGCCCTCCATGCGGCCGTTTCGGGCACGATTGGTGGACCGGTCAAGCCGGGCCGGGTCTTGATCGAGACAACAGGTCGCGCCTGGGCGCAATCCTGCGGGGCACAGCCGGCTCGATCGTGCGGATTTCGGTCCTGAGGGTCCGTCGCCTGCGACTTGTGCCGCCATCTTCCCAAGGGGCTCATTGAGGGGAGGGGTGGCACACGCGGAGTCTTCGACGGCCGTTGATCAAGCTGTCAGGGACGTGCGCCAAGCCCATCGAAGACCCCTGGGCTTGGCACCCCAGATTCAACCCGCCGCTTGATTACCGAAGCGGTACTACAGTTCGTCCTGACGTTTATGGAATCGTGTCGCCTCATGCGCATTCGAGCACCGCAACTCTCGCCCCGGTCGTTGCCGGGAACGTACAAACGCCGTTCACGGTGTCATCATCTTTCAGAGTCTGCCTTGACCAGCCATGTGGAAATGCTAAGCTCGCCTGTTGGAGGCTTGTTTTTTTGGCGTTTATCCAAGGATTGTGCTCGTTCTAGATCGCCGGCCGTCGTCACGGAGGAGCGACTACCATGAACGATTCTGTCCTCTTCAAGAACCTCTTCCACACCGTGGAGAGGATTGCGCTCGACCCGCCATTGCCCGGTAACCGCCGGGCGATCAGCCGGTGCATGGAGTGCATCGACGATTTCTACTACCAGGCGCGCATCACGGCCGAGCAGTGGGAGACGCTCAAAACACTGCTCATCGACGCCCGCGTGTAAGGAAAGTGACCGGGTCCGGACCGGTCACGCGGGCCGACTATCGACAGGCTAGCTCGGGAACCGCGTGCTCGCGGTGCGGCTCGGTCATTCCTTCCTGGGGATCGGCAAGCTGCTCGAGCAGGCGGTGCCAACCCATCAGGTGGCTTTCGAGGTCAATTGCCCCCGGCTCCAGCGCGGGGAGCTCGAGCTCACCGCCCAGGCACTCGGGTCCCTCATGCCCGGCCCCCGTGCGCACGACGATCGCGAACCGCCGGTCGCCGGCCTGGCCGTAGTGGTTGTCGAGGTCGAACAACACGCTGAGGAACTGGTCGTCGAGGAGCTCGCACGCGGTCAGGTCGACAACGACCGAGCAGGGGCAACAGTCGAGGACCTGGACGACGAAGAGCTCGAACAGCGCAGGATGACCGCGGCGCGTGGCGTGGCCTTCGACGCGAAGGCAGTAACCGCTCGCGGTGCGGCCGACTCTCAGGGTGAAGGGCATGGACATGGTGAGATCCTCCACGGTTAGCGCGTGGGATCGTTCTCTCGGCGGCCGAGCCGTTACATCCTGTGGCCGCGAAATCCTGGGTCGGACCGGGCTTCGTGCGGGACGAGAGTCTGGCTGGGGAGAGTACGTGACGATCTTCACCGAAGCGACACGATCCTACTCACAAGAACCGGTTTGCACAACCAGTGACTCTCCCGCCGGCGCGGATGTTTGGCGCGCGACGCGGTGTGGCCCGGCGAACCGGCCGCGTATTCGGCTGGCCAATCCCGGCTTTTGGTGGTAATCCGGGCACCGTTGCACCAACCATTCCCCGGTACGGTGGGCTGCATGATCTCCTCGCGCGTGCCTTGGTTTGCCTGGCCCGTTCTCGTCGCCACGGCCCTTCTCGCCTGGCCCGCCCGCGCCTACCCAGCGGCCGAGGTCAAGCTCGACACCGATTTCCTGTTCGGAGTGATCGAAAAGCTCCCGCCTGCCCCGTTCCAGAAAGAAGGGCGGTACCGGGGCACCGTCGACGGCTACCGGCTGGTCGCGATCGATGCGCGTTCCCGCCGCTTCCTCGTGGCGTGCCAGGTCGCGGGCGAGTTCCGTTCGCCCCTCGCCCTGCCGACGGCCGAGAAAGCCCAGGTCGCGCCCGCCGGTTCGCCCCCCGCCGCCGACTGGCGGACTTTCCGGTTCGACGTCCGCGTCGGGGTCAACATCGAGCCCGGCGGCGACGGCACGCCGCGGTTTCGTGTCGACGTCGAAGACGTCAAGAGACGCGAGCTCGAGGGGTTCGCGGGAGCCCTGGCGACCGTGCTCGGCAAGTCGTTCGACGACCTCGTCATCCAGGTCATCGAAGGGAAAGCTTCGAAGCTCAACGAAAAGCTCAACGCGGAGATCATGAAACGGGTCAAGGCGTTCCAGGAGTACGGGCTCTTCTACGCGATCGAGTACGACCCGTCGTACGTCGTGCTCCGCTTCGACGTGTCCCGCTTCGTGTCCGACGGCATCGCCGGTTACGTCTTCGTCGACCCCCGCGCTGGGACAGTCCCGCTCTACCACTGGGTCCACATGAGACGACCCGTCCACGTGTACTCGATCAACGCGTTCGGCCCCGACCGCCGGCTGTTCAAGGCGGAGGAGATCGCCTGCTACGTCTTCGCCCACCCGGAACCGGGTTCCGTCCCCCTCCGACGCTGGCGCAGGGGCTTCGACTTCTTTTACACGACCGCCTCCGACAACGAACACGCCTTCCGCCGCGGCTACCAGCCCGAAGGGGTCGCCTGTCACCTCTACCCGGACCCGATGCCGGGAACGGTGCCGCTGTTCCGGTTTGTCGAACCGCGAACGGGACTGCACTGCTACTCGACGGACTCGCGGGCTGAGTTCGGGAAATGAATGATTTCACCACGGACCACACAGAGACCACGGAGAGGAAAACCGAGGAAGAGAGAGGATTTCACGGCAGAGCTCGCAGAGGACGCGGAGAGAAAGTCAGAGGAAGGGAGGAGAGGGAAGAGAGAGACTTTGCAAATAATGTTTGAATAATAGAATGATTGATAACAAATTCAAGTGAAGTTTGATCTACCTCGTGCCATTCGCACGGTCCTTGCTCGGAACGCGTTTTACACCTCTTTTCTCCGGATCCTCGCTTTACTCCGTCTTTCTCTCTGCGCTCTCTGCGACCTCTGCGGTGAGACTCTCCTCGTCTTCGCCTCTCTCTTCCTCTCTATGGTCTCTATGTGCTCTGTGGTGAGATCTCTTCACAAGAGCCAGCGCGCCAGGCGGCCTGCGGGGAGGTCGGGGAGGACCAGATGGAAGGGTGTGCCCAGGTCCGCGAGGACGCCCTCGGCCGCGCGGTAGCCCGAGCGCACAGCGCCTTCCATCGTGGCGGGCCAGCCGGTGTCGGTCCAGTCGCCCGCGAGGAACAGGCCGTCGACCGGCGTGCGCTGGGGGGGGCGGAGGGCGTCGACGCCGGGGCGGACGGCGAACGTCGCGCCGTGCTCGGTGACGACGCGCGAGCGCACCAGCTTCGCGTCGCGCACGGCGGGCCAGATCTCCGAGAGCTCGGCGAGCACGGCGTCGAGGATCGCCGCGTTGTCGAGCGGGAGCAGGTCGTACGCAGCGCTGATGACCAGTTGGAGGTACTGGCCGCCGTCGGCGGTCGCGGTTCGCCCCTGGAGGGCCGTGTGGTTGAAGACCCACTGGACCAGACGGCCGACGATGGCCACGTGATCGAGCGGGCAGACGGGGCGGTCGAACCAGAGGTGGACGCCGGTGATCGGCGAGGCCCGCAAGGCGTCGATCTTGGCGAGCTCGGGAACGCGTGCGACGAGTGCCGGGGGCATTAGGGCCAGAACGCGGTCAAACGGGACGGCCAGCACGACGAAGTCAGCCGCCACGGTCTCCCCGGAGCGGAGGGTGAGACCGGCGACGCTCCCCTCATCGTCGAGGTCGACTGTCCGCACGCCGGTGGTCAGGCGCACGGTCACCCCCTTCTCGGCGAGCCATTCTTCCAGACGCGTTCCGTAGAGCTCGCCGAGTGGGGCGAGGGGGATCTCCATCTGGAAGCCGACACGATTGCGGAGAAAGCCGTCGAGGAAGACTTTGCGGGCGTGGCCGACGTCCATCTGGTCGAGCCGCTCGTTGAGCGCGGAGACGAGGACGGTCGCCCAGTAGAGGTTGATCGTGCGGACTGTCTGACCGTGGCGCAGGAGCCAGTCGGCGAACGACTCGCCCGGCCGGTCCCCCTTTTTCGACCGGAGGCAGGCGAGGCCCCAGGCGACGCGCAGCTTTTCGGGCCAGGTGAGGTACGTCGCCTTGAGGAAGCTGCCGGCGAGGTGAAAGGGGGCGGGCAACCGCCCGGCCTGGAGGCGGGAGAGACGGCCGTCGAGGCCGAGGAAGACGACGGCCGGCTCGCGCCGGAAGAGGTGACTGGCACCGACTCGCCGGCAGAAGTCGTCGAGGTTCGTGCAGCAAGCCATGCTCACGTGCTGGCAATTGTCGACCAGCTCGCCCGATGCGGGGTCGGTGAACGAGCTGGCTCGGCCGCCCAGCCTGGGGCGGGCTTCGAACAGCGTGATGCGCAGGTTGCGCCCCACGAGGATCGACGCCGCCGCGAGCCCGGCGAGGCCACCGCCGACGATCGCGATGTGCGGAGGAGGAGGTCTCCACGGGCTCGGCGTGCTCAACTCCGCGGACTCCCCGCCGCAGCGGTCGGCGCCGGCGCAGTGAACCGGCCCGCCAGCGACCGAAGCGCGACCGCCGCCTTGCGCCAGCCTGGGACCGCCACGCGAGTGGCGAGCACCTCGTAATCGCGTTTGACGATCGTGTCGAGCAGCGTCCGGTAGATCCCGATGATCGCCCTCAACGCCGGCCGGCCCTCGGGCGCGACCAGTCGCTCGAGCAGCGCGGCCTGTTCGTAATAGCGGTAGGCGCGGTCTGCCTCGAACGTGAGCAGCGCACGGAGCGGCTCGCTGACCCGGCCGGCGACGAGGTCGGCCGTGCTCACGCCGAAGCGATCGAGGTCTTCCTGGGGCAGGTAGACGCGGCCGTTCCGCGCGTCCTCGCCCACGTCGCGCAGGATGTTCGTCAGTTGGAGCGCCAGGCCGCACGCCTCCGCTCGCGATTCGGCCTCGCCGCCGGCGGACTCGAAACCCCAGATGTGCACGCACGCCAAGCCGACGGCGGAAGCCACGTGGTAGCAGTAGCCGTGCAGGTCGTCGAACGTCGAGTACGGATGGGGATCCAGGTCCATCAGCACGCCGTCGATCACCTCGTGCAGGTAACGCGCGGGGATTTCGTGGCGGCGGACCGTATCCGCCAGGGCCGCGAAACCAGGCCACGTCGTGCTGGACCCGCCCGCCAGGGTCCGCTCCAGCTCGGCCCGCCAGGCGTCGAGCGCAGCGCGTTTTTCGGCCGCGGGCCCGGGCTCGTCTGCCAGGTCGTCGGTCCTTCGGAGGAACGCATACAACGCGCACATCGACGACCGCCGTTCCGCGGGAAGCAGGAGGAAGCTGTAGTAGAAGTTGCGTGCCTCTCGGCGCGATACCTCCGTGCAGAACCGGTAACTTGCCCGCAGCGCGTCGTTCACGTGGCGGTCCCTTCGCAATGCGTGCGCGCGGTCGCGGGAACCCGATACTCGGCTCGCGGCAAACCGGGCCTGAGGCGCCCGAGAAACGCTCTTGCGAGGAGGCCCAATTTCGTGAGTTTGCCAAGCTTCGGACGGGAGGCCAGAACGTTGAAGCCTTGCGCCTCGATGCCGTCGAGGATCGCCATTCCGCCTCTGGAGAAGAGCTCGACATCCACGGCGAGCGCCCGCGGCATCCGGGGGATGAGCGGCAACCCTGCCTGGAACAAGGTCCGGGTCCGCTCGACTTCGAACCGGAGGAGAGCGCCGAACTCCGACGTGAAGCGAAGCGCGTGGAGGTCAGCGTCGTTCACGCCGAAGCGGCTGCGGTCCTCGCGCGGCAGGTAGATGCGCCCGATTTCCAGGTCGCGCGCGACGTCCTGCCAGAAGTTGGCCAGCTGGAGGGCGGTGCAGGTCGCGTCCGAGAGGCGGGCATTCTCGGCGTCGAACGCGCGGGCGAGGTACAGGACCAGGTGGCCCACGGGATTGGCGGAGCGCGTGCAATAGTCGAGCAACTGGTCGTAGGTTTCGTAATCGCTTACGACCTGGTCCTGCTCGAAGGCCGAGATGAGCGCCTCGAACGGCACGGGCGGAATGGCGAACTCGCGCACGGTGTCAGCCAGGGCAACCATGACGGGGTGGCGGGCGTTCCCCTCGTAGACGCTGTGGAGCTCCTGGCGCCACCAGCCCAGGAGTGCTCGGGCGCGGACCGGGTCGCCGACCTCATCGCCAAGGTCGTCCGACCAGCGGCAGAACGCGTAGATGCTCTGGAACGCCGGCCTCAAGGGTCGCGGTGTGAGCCACGTGACGACGTGGAAGTTTTCGTAATGCGACGCGGTGAGGCGGGCGCAGTACGCGCGAGCCTCGTCGGGCGTCACCTGGTACGCGGCGTCCGGGCCGAACTGACGCAGATCATCCTCAAACGACATGCGGGGCCATCCTGCCTGCAGAGTCCTTTAGCGGCGAAGCGCCGATTCTAATCATCAAAGGGGGAATGCTGCCAGCCGGTCGGAGACGCGGCTAGGCCGATCGCAACGTCGGCCGGTTGCCGGATGGCACGAGTTGCAGGCATCGTGTTGCTATCAGTAATGACTGCCGGTGACCCGCGGCGGAGCGTCTTTGAGACGTGACGCGTGCCACTTGACGCTCAGGCCTCGCTCGCGAATCGTCTGGGCCAAGTCGGCCCAGGGCGAATAGGGATGACGCTCGATGACCAATTTCAACAGACGCTCGGCCTCTCGATAGCTGGCCTCCGTCGATTCCTTCGGCGCCTGACACTCTCGTCCGTGGGTCAGGTCCCAAATCTCGGGAGCGCCGTCGATCGCACCGCTTGCCGTCCTGCGCAGTGCGACGATCGCCGCGCGATACTCGCGCCGGGTGATTTGAAACGCGACGACCTGGGCGAGCATCAAATCGTAGTGCGCCTGCCAGCGCTTGGACGGCTCGACGGCGCGATCGTCCCGAAGTGCGCGCAGTTTCGCCTCGATCGGAATCAGTTGGGCCCACTGACGCTCCGCCTTGTCGGCCGCGTCCCTGAGGGATTCGACGAGCGGTCTCGGCTCGTAGGGAAAGCGCAAGGGGAGCGAAAAGTCGCGCGTTGCCTGGATCGTGTCGAACAGGGCACGTCGTAGCGGAGACGACTCGCGGCGGGCGAGATAGGCTTCGCGCGTGGTGTACTCAGGCTCGTATCCGCGCAACGACACGATCGAATACGCCTTCTCTCGTTGGCGTACGCGCTGTGCCTCTTCCGACGGGAGCATCAGGTAGATGCCGCCGGTGTGCAGGGCAAGCCGGGCCAGCCCGTACGGCGCAAATCCCGCGGGTTGCTCGTCGTCGCGCGGCTGTAGGCCGTCCCATGCAAGGACTTCGATGTCCGCCGACTCCGGGCCGCGGCGGATCGTGGGAAGACGAGCGTCGTCGGGCGGCGAACCGAGGCGGGCGAGCGTCGTACCAAAAAGGGCCTGGCGGCCGATGACGTAAACCGGCACCAGTTTCTTGATCGCCGTGTCGAGCGCATCTTCGAGAAATTCATCGTCGTTGCCCGATTCGTCGGTCACGACGACGAGCAGCAATCTCGTCGTTTCGGCGACCGTCTGTCGCGCTTCGCGGATCGCCTTGGCAATGGCGTGAAACGTGTTCTCGATGCCCGATTCGTCGACAGCCAGACTCTCGAAGGCATCTTCCACCGCCTCCAGGTTTCTCGTCGGTACCAAGGTCACCAGACGGGACGACTTACCGAATCCGATGACAAGATGTGATATTTGCAGAGCTTCCTTTGTAATCTCTTTGGGACGCGGTTCCATTCGTTTGAAGGCTTCCTGGATTTCGTTCTCCTCACGTTCGATCTCTCTCAGAATGCGTTGCAGCTTCCAGCGCACGATCGGCCGGTCATCGAGCATGCTTCGCGTCTGGTCGAACAGCCAGACGACCGTCAGCGGCCGGCGTTCGGCCCCTTGAAACCGAAGGATCTCTCTGGCGAGGAGGTCGAGATTCCTATCGGGATCGAAGTCGCCGTCCAGCCTGATCCGATGAGGCGGGTGAGGAAACGGGGGCGTTCCGTTGCCGTAATAGGATTTTCTGGGGTCGAGATCCTGGAGCCGTTGCCTTTGTGCTGGACGGTTTGGGTCATATCGCTCGTTGGGCCGCTTAGACTCTCGGAGGATGACGTCGGGCGCGTCCACGCGCGGGAACTGCGTGCGTTGCTCCTGAGGATCGACGAGCATCCGCCGCAGGCCCTCTTCGGGCGCCTGCTTGTCCGGCGGCGCGTCCTGGGCGGAGGCCGGGCACACGCACAGACAGAGCCCGATGACGGCACTGACCGAGATCCGATAGCGCACGGCAACCTCCGTTGCGCAGTGAACCCTGCTGCTTAGGACATGCTTGTGGATTTCACAATATCACCAACGGCCCGTCGCGGACACTAGGAGATGTCCGCCGGCGATCCGAGCCCGAGCGACGTGTCAGGCGCTCTATCAGAATAGGTTGACCGATTCGGGGCCTGCGACTGGGAGGGTGAGGCTCCTGCCGAGCCGGGCCCCGCGAGGGGCGCCCCTGCGGGGCTCGGCACGAGCCTCGCCCTCCCAGGGATCTTGGCACGTTATTGTAATGAAATGCAGCCTATTAGCCCTTTGTCATCGCCTCGTCCAGGTTGAGAATCGCGCTGGCGACGACGCTCCACGCCGCGAGCTCGCTGACATCGAGCCGCTCGTCTCGCGGTGATTCGCCGATCGCGACAAGCGCCTGGGCGGCGGTGTGGTCGTGTCGATACACCTGGTGTTGAGCGTCGAGCAGTCGCCGAAGCTCGTGCAATTCATTCGCCGTCGGCCGCCGGGCGAGCACGGATCGGAATGCGAACGACAGTCGATCGTCGTCCGATCCGGGCCGGTTCAGCGCTCGCTCGGCCAGCTTGCGGGCGGCTTCGAGGTAGGTCGGGTCGTTCAACAGCACCATTGCCTGGAGCGGCGTGTTGGTGCGCGCCCTGCGGACGGTGCAGGTCTCGCGGTCGGGCGCGTCGAAGCTGGCGAGGCCGGGCGGGGGCGAGGTGCGCTTCCAGAAGGTGTACATCGTGCGGCGGTAAAGTTCGGCGCCGTGGCTCGGCGTGTAGGTCTGGGCCGACAGGCCCGCGCTGTCGAGCCGGGCGCAAAGCTCCTCCCAGAGTCCCGCCGGCTGGTAGGGGAAGACGCTCGAACCGCCGATGCGGCGGTCGAGCAGGCCACTCGACGCCAAGGCCTGGTCGCGAATCACCTCGGCCGGGAGCCGGAAGCGGGGACCGCGCGCCAGGAGGCGGTTCTCGGGGTCCTTCTCCCGGGCACGCGGCGCGATCGCGGAGGATTGCTGGTAGGTGGCTGAGGTGACGATGAGCCGCTGTAGATGCCGGAAATCCCAGCCGCTGTCCATGAACTCGAGCGCGAGCCAGTCGAGCAGCTCGGGGTGGCTGGGGGACTCGCCCTGGGTTCCGAAATCTTCGGCCGTCTTGACGATGCCGGTTCCGAAGTAGGTCTGCCACGCGCGATTGACAATGACGCGCGCCGTGAGCGGGTTGCCGCGATCGACGAGCCAGCGCGCCAGGCCCAGGCGGTTCCGCGAAGAACTGGAGGGCAGGGGGGGCATGCTGGCGGGGACGCCGGCAGTGATGGCCTCGCCGTGCTTGTCGTATTCGCCACGGATCAAGCGGTGGGTGGCGCGGGGAGTAGGCATTTCCTGCATGACCATCGTCGAGGGAACCCGCGCCTCGAGCGCGGCGAGTACCGGTCGAAGGGTCTTCAACTCCTCGGTTTGTTTTTCCCGTTCCGCGCGTTGGACCTCGGCAGAGAGCCGATCGAGCTCCCGGCGCTGCGGGTCGGAGGGAATCTTCAGAAGGGGCGCGGCGTTGCCGTTCGCGCCGTCGATGCCGTTCTCGGGCACGGTGTTGAAGAATGCGTAGAGCCCGTAGTAGTCGCGCTGGGAGATGGGGTCGAACTTGTGGTCGTGGCACTGCGCGCAGGCAACGGTCAGGCCGAGCCAGACGGTGGCGGTGGTGTTGACCCGGTCGACGACGTAGGCGTTCAGGTACTCCTCGGGGACGGCCCCGGTCTCGATGTTGATCATGTGGTTGCGGTTGAATCCGGAGGCGACTCGTTGCTCGAGGGTCGCGCCTGGCAAAAGGTCGCCGGCTAGTTGCTCGACGGTGAACTGGTCGAATGGCAGGTTGCGATTGAATGCGTCAATCACCCAGGTCCGCCAGCGGGTCATGTCGCGGCCGGCATCGCGGTGGTACCCGTGGGTGTCGGCATAGCGCGCGGCGTCGAGCCAGTCGAGGGCCATCCGTTCGCCGTGATGGGGCGAGGCGAGGAGGCGGTCGACGAGCCGCTCGTAGGCGTCGGGACCGGAGTCGGCGAGGAAGGCGTCGACCTCGTCGGGGGTCGGCGGCAGGCCGGTCAGGTCGAGCATCGCGCGCCGAATGAGCGTGGCACGATCCGCTGCGGGGGCCGGTTGCAGGTCTTCACGCGCGAGTCGGGCGAGGACGAAGCGGTCGATCGGGTTCCGCACGCGCTCGGCCGCGCTCACCCTCGGCACGGGTGGCCGCAGCGGCGGGACGAAGGACCAGTGCTTGGACCACGTCGCGCCCTCATCGATCCAGCGCCGGAGGGACTGGGCCTGGGCGGTTGACAGCCGCTTGCCGGTCTTGGGGGGCGGCATGCGGAGCTCGGGGTCGTCGGAGCCAATGCGTTCGATCAGCTCGCTTTCATCGGCATGCCGCGGGACGACGATCGAGCGCTCTGCGAGTACGCCGGATTCCTGGTCGAGCCGAAGTTTCGCCTTGCGCTGGGCCTCGTCGGGGCCGTGGCACGTGTAGCAGTACTCGGCCAGGATCGGCCGCACCTGGCGGTCGAATTCGACCGGGCTGGGTGGGGCCTCGCCGGCTCGGGCCGGACTGTTGAGCAGGAGAACGGCAACTGCGATCCGTTGGGCAGGGGATCGCAGTCCGGCGGCGAGGAGTCGCGTTGAAGTCATGGCAGGGGCTGCCATCGTCCAAAGGGGGGCAGGAAGGCGACGCAGGAGGGAGAGCGAGCTGGATTGTAACGCAATTGGTCACGGAAGAAACGACACTCCTCGCTAATCTCCACTGGCTGTCCCTCACGCGAAGCCGGAGGGACTGGGTGCCGTGCCCACGTCTTCGTGGGCATGCGCCGCGGGCCGGGCCGACGGAGGGGCGCATGCCCACGAAGATGTGGGCATGGCACCCAACCCTGCATCTATTCAGCGGTTGGAGCCGACTTCGCCGGTCGTGGTGGAGATCAACGAGTGGTCTCGAAGAAACCCTCGTCCGCAGGACGATAGCGAAGTCGTATCGCGAGGGTCTTCCGCACGTTGGGTGGCACGCCCGGAGTCTTCGACGGGCGTGGTTGACCCGCCCTGGTGGTGCGCCACGCCCGTCGAAGACTCCAGGCGCGCCATGCAGACAATGCCGAAGACACTGATGACGGATGTTATGGTGATGTGTTTCGCTCAGTCCCTGGGGGCCAGTTCTGGGTGCTTGGCGGCCCACTGAACGTAATCGTCGATCGTGTAAAACGTCTCAAAGCGGTAGAGCCGCCCCTTGTCTTCGACGGGCTCCAGGGAGTTGAGGTCCCAGGAGTCGCCCGTGCGGGTCATCCAGCCGGCCAGTTGCCGCTCCAGTTGTTCGCGGAGCGCGGCATGGGCGGGGTCGGCGGCGAGGTTCGTTTGCTCGAACGGGTCTTTATCGAGGTCGTACAGGACCCAGGGGCCTGAGCGCGTCCGGGCGTACACGGCGCTGGGGGTGCGGATGCCGCGCCAGGGGTGGGGCGTGCCGTCGCCCGCGAAGGGGACGAAGATCTGGAAGAACACGGAGTCCGGCCCGTTGGTCGACTGCCCAAGCGCGACGGGGGACAGGTCGGTCCCTTGCATCTGCTTCGGGACCGGAATGCCGCAGAGCGAGAGCAAGGTCGGGGCGATGTCCACGTGCGAGAGCAGGGTATCGGTCTGCCGGCCCGCCGGGATTCGCGCGGGGTAGCGCAGGATGCCCGGGACGCGGATTGACTCCTCCCATGGTTTGCGCTTGAGCCGCTGACCGTGCGATCCGAGCATGTCGCCGTGGTCGGACGTGAACAGGACGATCGTGTCGTCGTCCAGTTTCAATTCGCGGAGTGCGGCGAGCAAGCGGCCGACCTGGTCGTCGACCGCGTTGATGGCGGCCTCGTACGCGGCGATCTCGCGGCGACCGGCGCCGGGGACGCCTTCGACCCAGTTGGGGCGGACGGCGACCTTGGCAGGCTCGTAGCGCTTCATGTAGGTCTCGGGAGCGCCGTACGGGTCGTGCGGGGGCCCCAGCGCGACTTCGAGGAAAAACGGCTGTCCTTTGGCCTCGCGGAGGAACTCGATCGCACGGTCAGTCCAGACTTCGGGCTCGAAGCGGTTGTCGGCGATCGGCTGCGGAGTGTCGCGGAAATAGACCGGCGCGAAGTGTGTGTGGCTGCATTCGTTCGCCGCCCAGAACTGGAACCCTTGCCGGCGAGGCCCGGGGGGAACGAAGCCCGGGAGGCGCGGGCCGCCGTCGAGGTGCCACTTGCCGATGAAGCCGGTGCGATAGCCGTGCCCGCTCAGGATCTCGGCGAGCGTCGTCGCCGACTCGCGCAGCCGCAGGTCGTTGGCAACCATGCCGTTCTTGTGGGCGTACCGGCCCGTCAGCAGGATCGCCCGCGCGGGGCAGCAGACCGGCGTATTGGCGAACGTGTTACGAAAGAGGACGCCCTCGGCGGCCAAGCGGTCGAGGTGCGGCGTTCGCACGTCCGGATCGCCCATGCACCCCAGGGCTTGCCCCCGCATCTGGTCGGGGAGGAACAACAGGACGTTCGGGCGGCGGTCGGCTCGCGCTGCCCACGTAGCGGGACTGGCGACAAATAGCGCGGCCAGCGGCACCGCGAACTTCGCAATCGTCTTCATGACCCCTCACCGGTGAGAGTCGACCACCCAAGGCACCAAGCCACTGCGCGATTGTACGGCGAGCACCGCCCGCCTAACGAGCGTTTCGGCGAGATCGCCCAAGTTTGCATAGCCGGTAATTCGGGCAGTCACGCCCTCGAAACAAGCATCGACGGGTTATGCGGGCGAGCGTTGCGGTGTCGTTTGTTTTCCCGCAAGTCGCATTAGCATAGGGGCTTGACGTCGCCAAGGCGATCGTTTTTGGGGGGGCAAGTCTGCGGGGTGGCACGGCATTTCCTTAAGAGGGGCGCTCCAGGGTAACCGCAAGGGTCGAGCGCTGTGCGCCCGTAAAACTCTCGATGCGTTCGACGCGTGATCTCGCGGCTTGTGTGGACGTTGGACACCGTCCCGCCGGGAGTAGGTAGAAGGTCTGTCAATGCTGGCGCATCCCCCCGTGCCGGCAGGGTTGCGAGCGGTTCCGCGTGCTGTTCCTTCGGTTCCTTTACCGTTTCGATGCTTGAAATGGGTCAGAGGCGCCTCTCGGGTGGGGGCGTGCTCGGCCACCGTGTTGCCACCTGGCTCAGCCCCGTCGCGGCGCGAGCAACTGGAGATCCACGATGCAGAGACGACTCTCGAGATGGTTGGGACTGACGTTGGCCATGGGCCTCGCGCTCGGGCTGGGCCTATCGGCCGTGACGGTTCGCGCGCAAGAAGAGAAGAAAGCCGAGGCCCCCGCGGCGGCTCCTGCCGCCGCG
>JARLIH010000513.1 GCA_031291845.1 Isosphaeraceae bacterium
CGGCTTGCTGCACCGGAGATCAGTCGGAAGCGGATCCTGGCCCTCGATGTCGGCCAAACGCACAGCCGACGACAAACGTAAAAGGAGGGGTAAAACTTCATGTCGCGTCGGGGGTACAACATGACGTCGCGTGACATCTTCGTGGGCATGCGCCAGGGGCCGAGCCGGCGGATGGGCGCATGCCCACGAAGATGTGGGCATGGCACCCAACACCGTTCCTGCTCATCCGTTTGAGCCGAAACCGCGAGTGTTGGTGGAGATCGGCGAGAAGTCTCACTTATTGCCGGCCTATTTCTAAGACTCAAGTAAGACGAGCGTGAAGCGGGCTGGCCGGAACGTCGCGTCGCGGCAATCATGGTCTGTTCAAGCGTGATCGCGACTTGCGGAATTGAAGCGGTGTCAGGCCGAGCTGCTGGCGAAACACTTTCGTGAAAGCGCTTTGGTCGTAATACCCTACGGAAACGGCAATCCGGCCGATCGGCGCATCGGTGTCGCGCAGTTGCCGGCACGCTTCCGCGACCCGGCAGCGGGTGATGAACCGAGAGGGGGTCAGCCCGGTCGCCTGCCGAAACCGCCGCTCCAACTGCCGCGGGGTCAGGTGGATCAAGGCGGCAAGCTCGCCGATGCGCAAGGGGTCGTCGAGGTGGGAGCGAATGTAGCCGATCACCGTTCGCAGCTCGCCGCCGGGTGCGGGAAGCGAACGGCCTTCCGGAATCGTTTGAATCGTCGCGATCAGGCCGATGATGCGCTGTCTGCGGTCCCGCAACGGCAGCTTGTTCACGCTGAACCAACCGGGCAGGCCCAACTCGTCGAATGCGATCTCCGTCTTGCCGAGAATCGGCCTTCCCGTGCGTAGCACGAACGCGTCGTCCTGCTCATACAGCGCCGCCAATTCCTTCGGGTTAATGTCGGTGTCGGTGAGACCGAGCATTTCCTGCACGCTGTTGTAGCCGTGCCGCGCCGGAACATTATCACTGACCCAAAGAAAGCGTCCGCGACGGTCCTTCACCACGACCCGCGTGTCCGCGAGATGATTCAGCGCAAGGTGCAACTGGCTTGCGGGCGCGAGGCACTCCAGGAACTTCTCGAAGTCCGGGAGGCGGGGAATCCGCGGCTCGTCCTCGGAGCGACTCGTACTTCGTCTCACGGCGGTTGTCCGGCGAGGCCTCGACGTCCGTCGCGTCTTTGGCGGAAGGGTGCCCGAGCGATGCTCCGGCCCCCCGCCCATGTCGCATTTTTACCAAAACTCGACGGCCAGCTACAAGACGCGGGACTGTCGCACCGTCTATGATAGACCCGAAGTTGAGGTTGTCTGGGTTGCTCGGAATCGGCGGAGCCGGGTTCTCCCTTGTCGATGCGTCCCGGTCATGGCCTTGGCGTGGAAGTTTGCGGCCGAAAGGGCCGCGCGGCGGCGAGAGATCTCCCCGAACGGATCCCGTCTCGATCTGAGGTGGTGAACATGAATATCCACCGGCCGATGCTCGCCCTGTGGATTGGTGCGTTTCTGTTTGCCGCTTGGCATACGAGCAAGGGCTCGGCGATGGGTCAGGAGAAGGCCCTGTCGCCGCCGCAGGCCGCAAATTCCGACGAAAGGCAGTTTCACGAGTTCGTGAAGCCGCTGCTGAGTCAGTATTGCGCTCGCTGCCACAACGGAGAGAAGCTGAAGTCCGGCGTGCGCGTCGATCAGTTGTCGGCGACCCCCGATGACAGGCAGCTTCACCTGTGGAAAAGAGTGTTGCGGCAGGTGGCCGATGAGGCGATGCCGCCCGAGGACGAGCCGCAACCCACCCGTCAACAACGCAAGGAGCTCGCGGAGTGGACCGAGCGGACCATGACCGCCGCGATGGCCCGCAACACGCAGCGGAATGGGTCGGTGCGTCGGCTTACAGTGCCGCAATACCGCAACACGTTGCGGGACCTCCTCGGTCTCGACGAAGACCTGACCGAGGGGCTGCCGCCCGACGGCCTCAGCAAGGACGGCTTCGCCAACAACGCCCAGACCATGGTGCTGTCTCCCCTGCAGGTCGAGGCGTACTTCGACATCGCCGAGAAGGCGATCGACCTCTGCGTCGTCGATGAACAAGCGAAACCCGTGATCCAGAATTTCCGCATGGACCTGGGCCGCAAGATCAACCCCGCTCCTTGCCCGGACAAGCTGGTCCTCGGCGCGTTGAGCGTTCTGTTGAACAACGACGATTTCCGTGTCACCGAGCTGACACCGAAGAAGCCCTTCGCATTCCAGCCGTTCCGCATGAAAACGAAGTTCGACTTCATCGAGGGGTATGTCGGCAACGATACGATTCGCGAATGGAGGAAGTTCGACGGCATCTATCACGCCGTCTTTGCCTGCCTGCGGGGGATGGCGGGCTACCCGAAGGGGGAGGCCGCCCAGGTCGTTCCCGAAGGATTGCTGTTGCGGCCGGCCATTCCGGGGCCGGTGGTCCAGGGCATTCCACACACGTACGGGCCGATGGCGAACTTCAAGGTCGCCGTCCGCGAGCTGCCGGATCGAGGCATCTTTCGCGTTACCGTCAGGGCCTCACGCTACGACGACGGCTTGTTGCTGAACCCAGGAACGCCCGCGATCACGGACGAGACCACGAAATCCGTCAGCGTCGAGAAGCTCGACACATCGGCCGAGAAAACGGTCACGATCGCGGAGGGGGGAATTTATCAGGTCGATGTCTCGCGCGTACCGGGGGAGAACAAGGGTATTCTGTCGTTAGAACTGGGTGACCGCCACTTCGCGGGTTCTCTGGCTGAGTACAAGAAGTCGACGTCGATCGACCCTCTCCACGAGCTGGCGCAGGGCTTC
The DNA here is from genome assembly GCA_031291845.1 of Isosphaeraceae bacterium. Lineage (GTDB taxonomy): Bacteria > Planctomycetota > Planctomycetia > Isosphaerales > Isosphaeraceae > DAIDJG01. The sequence goes on from JARLIH010000513.1 coordinate 2,816, forward strand.
ATGGTCGTGCGGTTGGCCGCGGGCGCGCATCGTGTGGTGCTGCGCCAGGGCGACCACTCCACGCTCCGTCGGCTGATCTTCACCCGCATCGACGAGAGTGGCGCACTCGGTCGCCGGTTCGCGGCCTTTGAACGGCGCACCCCCTGGCTGGGAGTCCATGTCGGCTTGCGTCGCGACTGCGGGAGCACGCTGAGTCCCGTGGGAGAACCCCAACGGGTCCTCGCGGGGACGCCCAAGGACTTCGTCTTTACCGGGCCGATCAACGATTTCCCCAGCCCGGACGTTGAGCCGAACAACGTCAACTACCTGGCCGGCATCCGCGAAATCGCCGTTCGGAGCGAATACTCCGACGGTCGCGACATGCCTCGCCTCCTGATCCACTCCGTCGAGTTCGAAGGTCCGTATTACACGGAATGGCCGCCGAAGACCCATCGCGACATCTTCATCGAGTCGGCGCATCAGAGCGATCCGGAAACGTATGCGAGAGAGATCCTCCATTCGTTCGCCACGCGCGCCTTCCGCCGGCCGGTCACCGCCGAGGAGCGATCCACCCTCATGAATGTGTGGCGTGAGTCGTACGCGGAGAAGAAGGACTTCCGGTCGAGCATCAAGAACGCGCTGCTGGCCGTCCTGACTGCGCCGCAGTTCCTGTTCTTGATCGAGGAAAGCGCCGGCCCGGAAGCCGAGGACCTGACGGAGTATGAACTCGCGTCGAAGCTGTCCTATTTCCTGTGTAACGCGCCTCCCGATCGAGGACTGCTCGAGCTGGCGGCGACGAATCGATTGCGTCAATCGCTCGATCGGGAAGTTGAACGGCTCGCGGCGGAGCCTCGGTTCGGACCGGCGCTGCACGAATTTGTGTCGCAGTGGTTAAGCCTGGACAAGTTCGACGTCGTCGCGGTCGACATGAAGCGATTCCCCGGGTTGACGCGCGAGGCCAAGGCTCAACTGCGACAGGAGCCCGTGCAATTTGTTCTGCACCTCATCCGGAACAACCTGCCGCTGCGAAACCTGGTTCATTCGGATTTTGTCGTCGCGAATGAAGCGGTCGCCAGCTATTACAATCTGGGCGATCGCACGGAAAGCGGCCTGGAATTCGTGCCGATCCGACACGACAGTAAGAACCTGGGCGGCGTGCTGTGTCAGGCCGCGGTGCTGTCGGGCCTGTCTGACGGACGAGAGTCGAACCCTGTCAAACGCGGGGCGTGGTTCGCGCGGAAGATCATCGCCGAGCCGCCGAACGACCCGCCGCCCAACGTTCCCAAGTTGCCGGAAGATGACAGCGGTCACCGGACCTTGCGGCAAAGGCTCGAACGCCATCGGAACCAGGAAGGGTGCGTGAAATGCCACTCCGGCATCGATCCATGGGGCCTTCCCTTTGAACAGTACGATGCCGCGGGACTGTTCAAGAAGGAGGTCGCGATCGATGCCAGGTCGACGCTGCCGGATGGTGCGGAAGTCGAGAACTTGCAGGCCCTCAAGTCGCATCTGGTCAATGACCGGATCGATCAGGTGGCGTTCAGCTTCCTGAAGCACCTCGCGTGCTATGCGACCGGCCGCAGCCTCACCTACAATGAGCTCGCCTTCCTCAAAGCGGAAAGCACGCGGCTGCGGCCTGGGGATTATCCGCTGCGCGATCTGATCAAGGTGGTCGTCAAGAGCGACCTGTTTCTGAAGAAATAGACGTCGAACCGTCCCAGCGTGGAACACCCTCTCGGATCGGAGTCATATACCCATGCCCGCACGCGTTCAACTCGATCGTCGAACCGTCCTGAAGGGCCTCGCCGGCGTGACGCTTTCGCTGCCGCTTCTCGAGGCCATGGGACGTGAAACGGTCAAGCAGGCACCGCGGCGCTTCTGCGCGATCTACACCGCCAACGGGATGTCGCTGCCGAACTCGCGGCACGGCATGCCCGAGTGGAGCTGGTTTCCGACGAGAGAGGGGAGGGACTTCGAATGGGGCAAATCCACCGAGCCCCTTCGTCCCTTCCGTGAGCACGTCAGCTTCATGGGGGGGTTGCAGCACCCCAACGGGGCGAAGTCGGATCCGCACATCTGTTCCGACATGTGGCTGACGGGTGCCCCGTTCCACGACCCCAAACCGGGCACGTTCAACACGGTCGGCCTCGATCAGGTCGTCGCCCTGCACACCAAGAAGTACTGCCGCCAGCCGTCACTCGTCCTGTCGATCGACGCGGGGGTCGGTTTCCTCTCCCGGACGGGAACGATCTCGTACAACTTCGAGGGGAAGCCGATCCCGGCCGAGAACAACCCGCGACGGGTCTTCGATCGGCTGTTCCGCGGCGATCAGGCATCGCTCGAGGTGCGGCGCGATCAACTGAAGAGGCGAATCAAGCTCGTCGACGCGGTGCTCGAAAGCTCCAAGGCGCTGCGCAAGAAGCTTGGCAAGTCCGACGGCGAGCGAATGGACCAGTACCTGACGTCGTTGGATGAAATCGAAGGCCGGCTGAGCGCCTCCGAGAAATGGATCGACGTCCCGATCAAGCGTCAGGACTACGCCCATCTCGACCTCGACGCGACGTCGGAGGGAGAGCCGCGCGAATACTACCGCAACATGTTCGACCTGATCGCCTTGGCCTTCGACGCCGACATCACGCGCTCGGTCGCGTTCATGCTCAGCCGGGAGGATGGGATGGGTGTCAGCGATACCTTCCCGATCAAGCTGGGACTGAGGGGAACGCATCACAACCTGTCGCACGCCGAAGACAAGGAAGGGCAACTGGCCTTCGCCAAGTACGACCGGTTCCTCAGCGAACAACTGGCTTATTTCCTGGGGCGCTTGAAGCAGTACCAGGACCTCGGCTCGAACGTCCTCGACAACACGATCGTGCTCTACGGCAGTGGAGCGAGCACGACCCACAATCCTACCAACCTGCCGACGCTGGTCGCCGGCGGCGCCAACATGGGCTTGAGGCACGGCACTTACTGGCGTAAGCCGAACACGCCGATGTCGAACCTCTACCTGAGCATCCTTCACTCCATGGGCATCGAGGAACCGTCGTTCTCGGACAGCACGGGGGTGTTGAGCGATTCGATCTTCACGAAGGTGTAGGGCTTGTCGGTGGACATGCCCGATTTCCATCGTCCCTTCGAGGCGAACGAGCTGTCCGACGGCACGCTGCACGACCTCTGTCTGCTCGCGGCCCTGTTGAGCCCTCGCCCGCCGTCCCTGCTCTGCTCGCCAGCAATGAGCCCGAGACGAGCATCCATCCCGACCTGATCGGCCCCCTGGCGAAGCTAACCGTGCGGGCCTCCCGGACGTCGCACGTCTGGGTCACGACCCACTCGGAAGCGCTCGCCACGCTGCTGTCTCCCGACATGGTGAGCCGGGCCGGAGGCTTCGTTTGGCCAGTTGCGACGGGCGGAATCGAACCACCTACCTCCAGGTTATGAGCCTGGCGAGCTACCGGTGCTCTACGTCGCAAGGCCACTGTAACGGTTCCCGCGCCCGAGCACTAGCCCGGAATGGGAAACCGACCCCGGAAAGCGGGTTTTTCTTTTGGCGCGGCCGAAAGCGGGGCTTGCCGCCGATCTTCCTGCCGTCCTCCAGGGACTGGAACAGCGGGAGTCGAGCGCATCGCTTGTTCGTTGAGAGGCCCCGCGCGGCTCAGCGCAACGGGTCGAGGTCTTCCGCGAGGCCCGTGGTCGCGACGTAATGCAAGAAGTTGGCGATCGTTGAACGGTTCGCCGCTCTTGAAGGAGGTGATCGCAGGGGTCACCTTCGAGGACGGAGTGAAGAAAACCCACGCCGCCGGAAAATCTCCATCCACGAAGATTGACAATACGTCCGGTTATCGCCCAACACACGGATAACGACCGCAATGCGTAGGCGACCTCAAGGAGCATGAAAGAGACAAAGCACGGAAAGGGAGGGCCGTTTCCTCATCGGGGCCGGCGGCGGAGTGTCTGCGAGGCCGACGCTCCGTCCCCGCCGCGCACCGTGGAGCGGCTCGGACGCGGGAGTCGTTGGCGCTGCAAGATTCGCCCTCCCCGATGAAAAGGAAACGGCCGTGAGCAAAAAGGACTTGCTTACCGGTCGAGGCTTTCTATGCTAGTGATTGTAAACCAGCGCTCGTGAAGGGCGATGGGAGTGCGGCTACGGTGGCCCCGCCTTGCGATGACTCGCAGGGACGGGGCCTTTTTCATGCGCGAAGATCGCCCTGAGTTTCCGTGAGGTCGGCGAGAGCAAAAAGAGCGACGAATGCCGAACTGCCGAGCTGAGGTCAGAGAGGTCGGCACTCGTCGCCATAACGAGCAGGCCAGCGAAAAGAGAGGGCCGACGCTCGGCCCGGGGCTGAACTCATGAAGAATCGCAGGGCATTTCGACCCGACTTGACGGACTCAGTGCTCGAGGACCGGACGCTGGCGGCGTATGACTCGGGCCTGCCGCCACTGGTGCTGACGGCGGGCGGATACGCGGCCTTCGCCGTGCCCCCCGGTCTGTCGGCCAATCTGGGGACCTTGGGTGGGGCGTCCATCGGAGGGAGCGGCGGTTCCGTCGGCACCACCTTTTTCGTCATCGGCTTCGGCACTGCGGGCATTACCGTCGGAAACCCCATTGGCTTCTCGTTCGGCGGTGCGAGCAAGATCGGCGCAACGGGTGTCTTGAACAACGTGGTCGGCTCCGGCGCGAACGATGCCCAGGGTCCACAGCCGGTGTCGCGCAACGCGGTCGCGCAGGGCGACGCTAACGCCACGGCGCTCAAGCTGCTGTACATCGGCCCGCAGACCTCGAGCGGCGGCTACGTGCCGGGCGCGGCTCGCTGGGAAGGGCTGCCCGGCTCGTCGGGGCCCCTCCCTCCCCCTGCCCCGCCCCCCGTTTCGCCGGCCCCTCCGCCCACGCCGGGACCAACCTCCGATTCCTAGGATTGAAGAGCAGGAAATCGCGCGCACGGCGGTACGGTCACCGACGTTGGCCCTGGAGGAGACTCGTCGGGACGTTCGGAGAGCACAACCCCCATATCACCCCCTGCCCCCTTCCGTCACCCGTGAAACGCAGAACGGGAAAGGTCTGGTTGCGGTTCAAGGACTTAATTGATTCGTGGAGTCTTATTTTGGGGTCGATCTTATGCGTCCTGTGCAACGGATCCTCGATCCGGACCGGCCATCCGGCCTCTTCGAACGCGATGAGGATGCGCTCTTGGTTCTCGGCCGGGAGGCGGAATTTCTTGATCAGCCGGTCGTTCCAGGTGAGCTCACGGCGATCGGGATCCCACCGCGGATTGATGCTCACCTTGATCGAGAGCGGATGAGCTTTGTCTGCTTCAAGAAGGGCCCGGCCAGGTTGCGCAGTGAGTTTTTCACCCCGTGCCGTCAACACGAACGATGTGCTTGGCCTAAAGGCGAAGTTCTCGACTTTGAGGAAGACCCTCCTTTTATCTTTAGGTCTGGTTTTTTCCTCCGCATGCTCGATGTAGCCTTCGCTCACCAGCCATCTCAGGTCCGAATGACGCAAGCCCAGACCACGTAATTCCGCGATCTCGACGGCGAATTGCCACGGGTCGCTGCCCGCTTTCCGGGCGAGAACCGACGCCTCGTGGAGGATCGAGACACAGAGATTGAGACGGCGAGTGCATAATAATGGCGACATATCATCGCCATTGGATGAGTGCGATTCCTGTTCGGACATAACCTTACGGTCCCGGTCGACTCGACCGTGAAAGAGGATGAGCGGGTCAATGAGTAGAAGAGGGGTAGCGGTGCCTTCCATCGCGTTTTTCATATCCTGTTCATATTTTCTGTTTTGTGGACTCGCATATTCGGCTAAACCTCGCCGCAGGGCCGCTTCGGAGGCTTTCGTTGCAAAACCGGCTGAGAACCGCGCAAGAGATTTTGAGCGCTGCGGCCGTGAGACGTCTATCGAGCGCGTTTCATCTCCTCAGAGCCGATGACTTTCCTCGTGGCCTCCCTGGGCTCAGGACCGGCGAACTGGCCGCTTTGGTTTGCGGAACGTGTGGCCGTCGCGTCACGAAAGCTAAGTTTGCGGCCATCATCACGAGGCTGAACTCGGTGAGACCGAGCATCAGGGCGATGCTGACGTGCATCACAAAGACAGCGGCCAGCAAGAGCGGGCGCAACGGGCGAACCCAGATCAGCACGGGGTACGAGATCTCGAGTGCGAGCGCTGCATGCGTCGCGAGTTGAAGCAGCCAACGGTGGGCAAAGAACCATGCGGGATCAAGCCGGCGGAACTCAGGGGTAAGCAGAATCATTTCAAGCGCTGTGCCATTCCACCACTCGACTCCCATGAGCTTCGACAGCCCGGACGAGCCATAGACGATCGCCAGGTGAAGTTGGATGAGCCGAAGTCCGATGTTGGCCGACACCGTTGGCCGAGGAAGGCTGTTGTTGTTAGTGCCGGCTGCGTGTTGGCGCCGGACGCGTCGCGTCGCGAGGAATCGGTCGAGCGAGAGGGCCTGACCGCTCGCGCCAGTCACGGCGAGGTAGAGGATCCAGGTTGCGTTCATCTGGTCGAAGCCGAAGAGCGTCACCGGGGCCCGTCGCGCGGTCGAGAGGGCGATGACCCAGACCAGGATCGCGCTGGTCCGGGTCGCAAGCCCGAGGGTAAAGATTGTGGCGACGATCAGGCAACCGACCCAGACGGGCATTAGCCAGCGGTCGGGGACCACGAGCCAAAACGACCACGCCCCGGGCGAGGTCTGGGCGAGGAACTGGCGGAGCGCCTCGGGGCCGATCCAGCCGTTGGAGCCAAGGTAATCCTTCAGGTCGGGACCGAGGGTTGCGAGGTCCCAGACCACCAGCGATCCGACGATGATGCGGATCAGGCCCAGAGGACGGGGGTCGGCCGGGGTGAAGAAGAACTTCCGCCAGGCCTGCGTCGAGTCGCACACCAGGTTTGCAAAATAGGACATTATGGTGACGGGAAGTCGGTGCATCGGAATTCCCCGAGCTTGATGCGCGGGCCGTAAGTTGAGCCGTCGTCCGGTTCGAGCAAGGAGGCTGTCAGTGCACCATCGGCATTGTGGAGGCGGCTCAGGTCGGGGATGTAGTGGGCCTGCACGGAGAGCGAAACGCGCTCGCAGCCATAGGACTTGCAGATGTGGCGGGCGTAGGACGCGGCCCAGCGGGGATCGGCCGCGAGATGGAAGGCCAGGTCAATCCTGCGCTGGTGGCGGAGACGGGGCCAGACGGGCTCGGCGTCGGGCAGGCGGAGGGTCCGTCGCAGGGTCGTGCCGTCCTGGTCCTTGGACTCCATCTCAGCCAGCAGGATCGGTGTACCCCACGGCCGAGGATTCGCCGGGTCGACCGTCGTGTCGAGCCTGGAGTAGTAGCGGTACGCGACCCCCTGGAAGGTAAGGTCGCAGTAGGGGCGAAAGGTTTCATAGGCCCTTGACTCGACCCATGAGCTCGGGGGCGCTCCGAGGCAAGCCGCCACGAGGGCACAGAGATGAAAGAGAACGGCCAGCGACGCCAGCAACTGGGCCCAGGCGGGCCAGGGGCACCGGTCGCACTGGCTGGGTGGACACGGGGCGGATGGGTCGCCGTTGACGGAGTGATGTCCGTTGACGTGCATCAGTAGAGTTCCGAGATCGCGGGAAGCATGGGCTTGCGACTGCGATTGCACCTGTGGCCCGCCGTGCCTCGCCCAGCCGGGATTGCGCTGGGCGAGGGAGCGTGCGGGGTCCGGCAAGCGCTAAACGCCTGGTTTATCGCGACGAGGCCGTCACCGTCGGGGCTGTCGTGGGCTGCGTGGTCGTGGCCGGCAGGGTGGGTCGCCGGCTCCCTTCGTCGATGATCCAGTAACCATCGGCGCGCTGATAGCCATAGGCGTACACGCGCTCGTAGTTGAGCCAGACCCACCGCTTCGCAGGGGTGTTTGCCTGGGCCGTCGCCGGGGCGGCAGGCGCTTCGGGCGCGGGCGTCGTGGTTGCGGTTGCCGGGGCCGCGGGGGCCAGGTCGACCGGTGGCTTATCATTCGCCGGCGTCGACACGACGGGGCCCGCCGGAGCCTTCGAGGCATCGGCGCCCTGCTGAGACGACGGCGCAACGGGGGCTGAGTAGGGGACTCCCGTCCCCGGCTTCGGGATCAGGCCAGGCGGGTTGGGGAGTAGTTTCCCATCTTTATCGATCGGGTTCCCATCCTTGTCCGAGAGGTAGTGGATCGGTTGCCACTGGTAGTTGAGGTTGACTGGTAGCACGTTGGGCGGCTGATTGTTCTGGATGTAGATCGGGACGTAGTAGTTCCTGGTGATCGTGTATGTGATCGGTTGCCATGTTGGGGGCTGATCGCAGTAGACGTAACAAATACCGTGGGTCACACCGCCGCTCGGGGGGCAAATGTACGTGGGCGGAGGGCAGGGAGTAATGGCGCAGCCGATCGTGGGAAGGGTCACACAGCCCGGTGGCGTGCTTGGTGTGCAGCCGGGGGGGACGCAACCCACGGCCGAGGCCGCCAGCCCTGGCGTGAGCATCGCGAGTTGGTTCTGCGCTACGGTGTAGCCGTAATACTCCTGGGCCTCGGACCGCACGCCAAGAAGCCCGACGGTCAGCACCGCCAGCCCAATCATCCTCAATCGCATCATCTCTTACTTCTCCTTTTAGTCGCCATGTGCGTGCGGATGTCAAGTGCTACAACCGATGTAGTCTTGCCATTCCCGCAGGATTTTCCGGTTGGCTCTCGTGGGCTTCAGGCTCGCCAACTGACCGAAAATCTTAGAACCCCCCAAAGGCTGCAACCGAAAAATCTCACTGAGAATTGCTATGTCACGCACCAACGTCAACTAAAAAAGTCAACGGAATCATTAGATTTTACGTCTCCCATATTGTTCCCACATTGCTCCCATAGTGCTCCCCTTAATAGGGCATGGCGAACGTTGGCACAAGTCTTCGAGTGCTCGTAATGGCACTGATAACGGTGCTGGAAGGGGCCGGGGCACGGCCCTTGCGCCGTGCTTTCGAGACACACCTCGCTGATCTCTATGAGGTCATTCGCCGCGCGAAAACGCGGGGGCGGGGGGCCATCCCCCCGCCTACGGGGCCAGCGCCCGCCCCCCCCCCCCCGGGTGGGGGCCATCCCCCCCCAACCCGGGGGAGGGCCCCCGCC
>JARLIH010000514.1 GCA_031291845.1 Isosphaeraceae bacterium
AAGCATGCGCTCTAACCAACTGAGCTAACCGCCCGATGATTTGTGCTCAGGAACACCGCATGCTCCCGAGTTATCGCTGGTGGGGCTCCGCCTACACCGCTCGAATACCGTATGCTGGTGCCTGTTGACGACTCCAACGGAGGAACCCGAGCGATGGTCACGACCCCCACCAGTGCGGTGCATTCTACGGCACCCGACGAGGTGACGACGCTCACGGCGTCCTGGCGGCGCTCGCTGGCAGCCCGCCGCGCGAGCCCGCGGACGATCACAACGTACATCACGGCCGTCGAACAGCTTGACGCCTTCCTGGCCGCCGCAGGCATGCCGACCCGCGTCAGTGCCGTTCGGCGCGAACACGTAGAAGCCTGGATCACCGACCTCCTGGCCCGTCGCGCGCCTACGACCGCGCACAACCGCTTCCGGGGCTGTCAGGCGTTCTTCAACTGGGCGGTCGAAGAGGGAGAGATCCGCGAGAGCCCGATGGTGCGTATGAAGCCGCCCCGGCTGCCGGAGGCTCCCCCACCCGTGCTGCGCGAGGCCGAACTCCGGGCGATCCTCGCGGGCTGCGAGCGCGACAAGACGTGGCTCGGCCGACGCGACGAGGCGATCCTGCGCGTCTTCATGGACACCGGCGCCCGCCGCGCGGAAGTTCTTGGGCTGCGCCTCGAGGATGTCGACCTCGATCGGGGCGTCCTTTCGGTGACCGGCAAGGGCAACCGGACGCGACTCGTCGCCATCGGCGATACCACGATCCGGGCGCTCGACCGCTATGTCCGGCTCCGGGCCCGCAAGCCGGGCGCTGAAGTGCCGTGGCTCTGGCTCGGGCGGAAGGGTCAACTCGGCGAGACGGGGGTGGCCGGCCTGATCCGTGCTCGCGGTGCGGCGGCCGGACTTGCGGTGCACGCCCACCTCTTTCGCCACAGCTATGCGCACAGCGTGCTGAGCGCCGGGATGCAGGAGTCCGACCTCATGGCCGTTGCCGGGTGGCGGAGCCGGGAAATGCTGGCTCGGTATGCCGCCAGCACACGCCAGGAGCGGGCGCTGAAGTCGGCGCGCGCGCTCTCGCCCCTGGACCGGCTGACGGAGATGAAACGATGAGGACCGTCGACGAGCCTGAGTTCGGCTCGCAGGAATGGAACAGCCGCGTGATGGCGCGGGCCAATCGGTGGAAGTTGCTGAAAGAGGAGCGGCTGGTCCACGGCGGCCCCTACTACCTGGAGCATCGGCAGGTCGAACCGGCCGACGTGTGGCTCGTCGAACATGGGTGGGGACGCAAGCCGCATGTTCAGGTCTTGAGCCCAGACGGCGAGGTCGTGATCGCGGAGGTGCATCACCTTGACGACGACCGCCTCGAGATCCGCTTTGCCGGTCCGTCCGCCGGCTCGGCGGTCCTGAGTCTCGGCGCTACTCCCACTCCGGTGGTCGCGACCGACCAGCGGCCCAAAGAGGCGCGCGGGTTCACAGAACGGCAGATCCGAGTCGCTGCTCACGAGGTCCGGGGCGCGACCGGGAAGACGCCATCACGCCTACGGGTCGCCAGGGAACTTGACACTTCTGAGTCGACACTTGCGCGGGCGATGGAGGACCTCCATATGCCGGGATGGCCCCCAGCTCCCCCCGACGATTGACCGAATCTGACTGGATCTGAGCTGACCTGGCCCGCTGGCGGGGCGCACGATCAGCCTCGTGAATGAGGCGGAGCGACGTAGCTGGGGCAGGGTCGGCGGGCTGACCGCGTGGTCAAGAAACGACGCGGAGACGATGGTCGGGCCCGCCAACCGTGGCTTCCGCGAGCGGTTCCGGAATCTCGTCGACCCGGAACGCGTTCTCCCGGAGGCCGAACGGGAGGCACGGGCCCAGCGCGCGCTTCGAGCCTGGATGTTGACCCTTGCCGCCAAGAGCGCGGCCGCACGCAGGCAAAAGGCCGTTCCCGGTCCTGACAAGACTCCGGGAGCGGCCGCGACGCGGAAAGATCGCCATGCCGCGCCGACCTGATCGTACCCCGCCCTTGCCTTGGCGTAGCAAACCGGCCGACGCAACGCCAATGGACGCGGCCGTGACCGCCGGCGCCCGTCCGGCTGACACTGGGTCAACGGCCGTCGACACCGCGAGCGGACCGCCGCCGACGCTGGCGTTTGATCCCAACATCTTGGGCTCGTTCGCACGATCGATTGCCGAGACAGTCGCAGGTGAGAGCAGGATCGCCAAAGTCCTGTACCTCGCGGTGACCACACGACTACTCGATCGTCCAGTCCCGATCGCCGTCAAGGGTCCCTCGTCGGCCGGCAAGAACTACCTGGTACGGCAGGTTCTCAGCTACTTCCCGCCGGCCGCCTACCACGAGCTAACGGGGATGAGCGAGCGGGCCCTTGTCTACGACGACACGCCGCTCGCCCACAGGTTCCTGGTTGTATACGAAGCGGCCGGCGTGGCGAGCGAGATGGCGAGCTACTTGGTGCGATCGCTCGTCTCAGAAGGCCGGGTCTCATACCTGACCGTGGAGAAGACAAAGGACGGTCTCAGGGGACGCACCATCGTGCGCCAGGGACCGACCGGGCTGATCGTCACGACGACGGCGCTCCGTCTACACCCTGAGAACGAAACCCGAATGCTCAGTCTGACCGTCACCGACACCCCCGCCCAAACGCGAGCCGTGATGCTGGCACAAGCGGGGATGAGACCGGTGGGTCCTGGCAGAGAACCGTGGAAGGAACTCCAAGAATGGCTTGCGGCTGGCACGGCCGATGTGGACGTGCCGTTCGCGATCACGCTGGCTCGGGCGATTCCAGCCGTCACTGTTCGGCTGCGGCGAGACTTCCCGGCGATCCTCTCCCTGGTCCGCGCTCACGCGCTACTCCACCGTGCCACGCGTTCGGTCGACGCTCAGGGCCGAATCGTAGCCACTCTCCGAGACTACGCGGTCGTTCGTGAACTCGTCGCAGACCTGATCAGCGAATCCGCCGAGCAGTCCGTGCCGGACAGTACCCGAGACACCGTGCGGGCGGTTGCCGACCTGATCGCTAAGGGCAAAGCCGAGCCCGACATCCCGGCCGTCGCTCGCGCCCTTGGGCTGGACCAGGGAAGCACGACATGGCGACGTGTCCAAGTCGCAATCGGGCGCCGACTCCTCTTGAATCTCGAGGAGAGACCAAGGCGTCCGGCCCGTCTCGCACTCGGCGAGCCCCTGCCGGAGGATGAGTCGATCCTCCCTACCGCAGAAACCCTCGAACGTTTGGTCGCTCGCACCCACACACCAAGTGAGACACCGCTCGGAACTGCCTTCCGAGTGTTTGGCGACGATCTCGCCAAACCGAGTTTGCGTGATTGCGTCTTGGTTCCAGGGAATACGGAAGGGGCGGACGGGGCGGACGGGGCGGACTACGCCGACATCCAAAGTCCAGGGGCGGACGCTCCAGCCGCGTCCGACGCCGTTCCCGTCGTCGTCCCCTCGGATCAGCAGGCAAACCCGCAATCCTCCGACGAGACGACCAACGAGACTCGTCGCCGCCGCTTCGGCATGGGACTGAGCGAGCCGCTGGGAGGAGTCCCGCCCATCCGGGCCGCCGACGTCATGGCCCCACTGGCCCAGGGAAGCAACGCGCATCGCGCCAGGTTCCAGCAGGCCACCGCCCGGGACGGGGTGACACACATGGCGCGCCCGTCCCCGGTCAAGCAGCGCGGTCTGTTCGACGAGCCGGAGGTGGCGTCGTGACGGTGCCTCCGGCACTCGTGCGGAACACCTTCCGCACGAGTCGGCTCCTCGACTTCTTCTCCGCCAAGGAACTCATCGCCCAGACGGGCCATCGCGAGGCGGAGTGGCCGCTTGTCGCGCTGAAGGAGATCGTCGACGACGCAATCGACGCCTGCGAGGACTCTGGCACCGCCCCGGAGGTCTCGGTGACGGTCGACGACGATGGGATAGCGGTTGCCGACAACGGCCCCGGGCTGCCGACTACGACGCTTGATGGGGTGCTCGACTTCTCCGTCCGGATGTCCAGCCGCGAAGCCTACGTGGCCCCCGACCGGGGGGCCCAAGGCAACGCGCTGAAGACGATCTTCGCGATGCCGGTGGTGCTCGATGGCAAGGAGGGACGCGTCGAGGTGGAGGCGCGCGGTCAGCGGCACCAGATCAGCCTCACCGTCGACCAGATCCGCCAGGAGCCCGTGATCAAGCGCACGGTGGGGCCTTCCGATGTAAGGGTCGGCACCATCGTGCGGCTCCACTGGCCCGTCTCAGCAAGCTCAATCCTCGCTGACAGCAAGGCCCACCTCTTACAACTCGCTCGCGACTTTACGGTCCTCAACCCCCACCTGACCTTGACGACCAGCTGGTTCGGCGATCGCCGTGAGATCGCGGCCACGACCCCGCGATGGCTCAAGTGGGGACCCCGCAACCCCACCTCCCCCCACTGGTATCGCCTCGATCACCTGGAACGCCGCGTTGCAGCCCAAATCGCCTATGACGCTGACCACGGCCGCGAAAGCACGGTGCGCGAGTTCGTCCAGGAGTTTCGGGGCCTGTCCGGCACCGCCAAGCAGAAGGCCGTCCTCGAGGCGGCCGGCCTGCAGCGGGCGCGCCTCACGGACCTGTGGGACCGCGGTCCGGACGCGAGGAACCGGCTGCTGGCGGCAATGCAGGACCATTCCCGGCCGGTCAAGCCTACTGATCTTGGCGTGATCGGTCGCGAGCACCTGAGCCGCCGCCTCGAGGAAATGGGCTGCGTCATGGAGTCGTTCACCTACCGCAAGGCCGAGGGAACCGACGACGGCGTGCCGTGGGTCCTCGAAGCCGCCTTCGGGTGGCTGGGGGAGGGAGCCGCGCCGGCCCGCAGGTTCGTCGCCGGCGTCAACTGGTCCCCCGGGATCGTCAACCCGTTCCGCCAGCTCGGTCGCTTTGGCGTCAGCCTGGACGCGATCCTGGAGCAGCAGCGGGCGGGGCATCGAGAGCCTGTCGCGCTCGTCCTGCACCTCGCCTGCGCACGCGTCGAGTACGCGGACCGCGGGAAGTCGGCCGTGGTGATCGGAGGCGCCGGTGGCGCTTGACACCGCGATCGTCGAGCTGGTCATTGGCGTGACGAAGCCATGGGCGAAGCAGCGCAAGGCGGAAGAGCGGAAAGTGTCTGCTGAGTTCCGTCGCCGATACATCTTCCATCGCAGCCGCGTGACGCTGAAGGAAGCCGCCGCGGAGATCATGGAGTGGGCATACCTGAAAGCGTCGGCGCAGGACAGCCTCCCCGCCCACGCCCGACAGGTCTTCTACCCGGCCCGACCCCTCATCGAGGAGCGCACGGGCAAGCTTCTGAAGGACAACTACTTCACGCAAACGCTGCTGCCTGACTACATCGAGGACAACAACCTCGATTGGGACGTGGTCTTCGACGCCCGTGGCCAGTTCACCGAGCCGCACACCGGAACCCGCGTGCCGCTCGGGACGCTCGCCGTGCGGGGCTACCTCGCTGACATCGAGGACCACGAGGTCAGCGATCCGGCCGCGATGGCGATTCCGTCGGCCTACCCGACGAAGGGCCCGGCCAACCGGTATGGCCGAGTGTTGGTTCTGGAGAAGGAGGGCTTTGACGAGATCCTTGCCGCGACCGACCTCGGCAATCGCTTCGATGTCGCCGTGGCGTCGACGAAGGGCCTCTCGGTCACCGCCTACCGGCGACTGATCGAGCAGCTTGGCGTCCCCGTCTACGTCTTGCACGACTTCGACCAGGCGGGCTTCTCGATCCTTGGGACGCTGCGCCGCTCAACGCGTCGTTATCGGTTCAAACGCCAAGTCGAGGTGATCGACCTCGGTCTGACGCTCGACGACATCGAGCACTACAAGCTCAAATTCGAAACGCAGGAACTGACGCACAAGCCGACGACGCTCCGTCGGAACGGAGCAACCGACGCGGACATCGCTTTCCTCCAGAAGAATCAACGCGTCGAACTGAACGCCCTCTCGAGCGATCAACTCATCGAGCTGATCGAGAAGAAGCTCACCGAGAACGGCGTTGAGAAGGTGATCCCCGACCTACAGGTGCTGGCTGCTGCGTATCGCCGGGCCTGTCAGGTCACGCTGCTGAACCGCGTCATCGCTGCGGCCGGCGAGAAGACACGTGTACAAGCCGCAGCCATGATCCTGCCCGATGATCTGGCGGGCGAGGTGCGGGCCCGTCTCAAGTTGAACCCGAAGATTCCGTGGGACAAGGCTGTCGCTGACATGGCGATCGAGGGGGTGGACAAGGATCCGAGTTGACGATCCGTTTCCAATGACGAGTCCGTTTCCAATCAGGGCCTACAGCGAATGGCGTCGCGCGGTTGATTTTGTCCGCGGCCGACATGGGGCCCGTCAAGGGGCCCTTGCGGGGCCCGGGCGTGACAAAGTACGTGACTGAACAGCTTCACCTCGTGCACGTGGCCGAGGCCGGTACCCGGTTGATCAACCGGCCGGTCGACGGGTAGGCGGCCGCCGCCCCGGTGACCTCAGACTCGAGATCGCCAGAACGCGAGCACCCAGTCAGCGAGGTCCGGGATACCAAGCGACGACCCAAAGGCGACCGCCTCGGCCCCGTCGAGATCGACGACGAGCCTGCCGACTTCGAACGCATTGTGCTGGAAGGTGTGTGGGTCGAAGGCCCCCGCCTCCACCCGAACATCCCGAACGGACGCGTGTCTCGGGTCCGTCGCGCGGAAGTGTTTCGCACCGTTGGCTAGGTGCGAGACGATTCGGAGCAACGGCTCCTGCTGTTTGACCGTCAGATCCCCCGTCCAATCCGGGAGATGCTCGGCTGTGACGACGAAGTCAAACGCGGCGAACACGTCGATTGGGTCGACCCGTGTTCGATCGCGGTCGTGCTCCAGCTTCCTGAACAGGTCGGCCGGGGTTCTGAGTTCGGCAGTCCAGCCCGAGAACACTCCGTCGAGCATCCTTCCTAGACATCGCGAGCGACGTTTACCCTCTCGGCTACCGTAGCACGTGTCCTTGGCTCCGCTCGGGGCCGGTCGGAGGACCCGGCTCCGCACCGGGCGCTCCGCTCAGTTCGCGGCGGATACAGCACGCGGTCCGCTCCTCCAGAAGTGCCCCAGGAGGGCCCAGGATGGCTCAGGACGCCCGGGAGGCCCACGAGCCGACTATTAGCCCATGTGTTCGAAATGGCCGCAGATGGCACGGCACGCAGCCGTTGCGCTCGAGTTGACCCCCCCGCGGGACACACGCGAGAAGCGGGTGCAGCTAGGCACAGTCCACTCCGCTGGCTCAGTCACCGTCGCCACGATCGAGCGTGGGAAGGTTCGCCCGCAGATCCCAGGCCCGTGCATCGCTCGTCAAGAGTCGGACCACCATGCCCGGCGGGCGCCGCGCGAGATCCGCGTAACGTCGTCCGCCCTCGGGACCGAGATAGCGCGACGCGATGGCGAGCCGCGCCTGCGATCCTCCGTCCGGGACCAGCGTCGCGCGCCCGCGCACGGATACGCCCCGGAACGGAGGGACGGTCTCGAAGATCAGGAGCACGCAGCGCGGGTCGCGCCGCAGGTGTTCGAGCTTGGAGTCGGTGATGGCGACCACCACCTCGAATGCGTCGTCATGGACGCGGAACCAGACCGGCGAGACGAGGGCCTCGCCGT
>JARLIH010000515.1 GCA_031291845.1 Isosphaeraceae bacterium
AGCCACCCCGCCGGGGGGCGGCCCACACTGCCGCGCTGAACCGCTCGGGCCGATCTTGCCGGCTGGGGTCGGCTTCGGTTATGCTAAGTCGTTTGGGCGGCCGATTGGTGTGGAATACGGGTCTTTCCCGGTCGCGGCCGCATGTAGGGTCTTGCCTGGATCGAGGGTGTTTGCGCGATGGCTCACAAGAAGGGTCAGGGCTCCAGCCGCAACGGACGTGACTCCAACCCGCAGATGCTCGGGATCAAGCTTTTCGGCGGCCAGTTCGCCCGCGCGGGGAGCATCATTTGCCGGCAGCACGGGACGAAATGGCATCCCGGCAAAAACGTCGGCGTGGGGCGCGATTGGACGATTTTCTCGCTGGTCGACGGCACGGTCCGCTTTGACCAGGGCGGGCGCAGGATCAATATTGATCCGGCTCCGGCCGCGGTACAAGGCTAACATCCGCGACGAGGCCACAGCGCGGTCTACTCTCCACAGGCTCTCGCCGAGACGTTACTGTGCTCGGCGGGAGCCTTGTCTTCTTCCCAAGGGTCGAGGTTTGCGATGTTCGTCGATCGCGTGACGATCTACGTCCGAGGGGGCGACGGCGGCAACGGCTGCCTCAGCTTTCGGCGCGAGAAGTACGCGCCTCGGGGCGGTCCGAACGGCGGCGACGGGGGCAACGGCGGCAGCGTTATCGTGCGCGCGGTCGCGGGCCTGACGAATCTGGCCCACCTCTCGTACCAACGCCACTGGAAGGCCGATCGCGGCGATCACGGCCAAGGATCCGACTGCACCGGACGAAACGCGCCGGACCTCGTCATCCAGGTGCCCCCGGGTACGATTGTGCGCGACCGCGATCGCGGTCACGTGCTCCGCGACTTGAAGGCCGAGGGCGACTCGGTCGACGTCGCCCGTGGCGGACGTGGCGGACGCGGGAATGCCCACTTCAAGACGAGCACCAACCGTGCTCCGCGGCAGGTGGAGAACGGACACCCGGGCGAGGAGCGCTGGGTGAACCTGGAGTTGAAGGTGATCGCCGACGTGGGGCTGGTGGGACTGCCGAACGCGGGCAAGTCCACGCTGCTCTCCCGGATCTCGCGTGCACACCCCGAGATCGCCGACTACCCATTCACGACCAAGTACCCGAACCTGGGGATCGTTCACGCCGGACCGGACCAAACGTTCGTCGTGGCCGACATTCCGGGCCTGATCGAGGGCGCGCACGAAGGGCACGGCCTGGGTCATGAGTTCCTCCGGCACGTCGAACGGACGCGGCTGCTCGTTCATCTGGTGGATGCGGTGCCGTCGGACGGATCCGACCCCCTGGCCAATTACCGCACGATCCGCAACGAGCTCGAACACTACAGCGCTGCGCTGGCGGCACGGCCGGAGCTGGTCGTCCTGACGAAGATGGACCTGACCGGAGCTTTCGAAGCGAGGAAGCGGATGGAGCAGCTTCTGGGCCGATTGCCGCTGGCGATTTCCGCGGTGACCGGCGAAGGGGTCCCGGCGTTGCTCCACGCCATTATCGATCGGCTTGAACACCTCCCCGACCCGGCGGAGAGCGCACCTGAAGTGCCGTTGTCGACTCCGCAGGAAGAGCACGTGGAAAGCCGATAAGCCCGGGGTATCGAGACTTGTGGTCACCATCGTTGCCGACCTTGGCAATTCGCGCTTGAAGTGGGGCCGGCTCGATCGGGACGGCTCGTTGCGGGACGTCATTGCCGTTGCGGTCGACGACCCGGCTCGGTGGGCGGCGGTCTGGGAGGCGTGGCAGCTCGGGTCGCTTCCTTCCCGTTGGTCGGTTTCGTCAGTGAACCCGCCGCTGGCGGAGCGCCTGGCCGCATTCCTGGCGGAGCGCGGTGTGGCGTCGGTCCACTGGTTTCGGTCGGCCGCTGACGTGCCCGTGCGGCATGACCTGGAAGCGCCCGAGACCGCGGGTGCGGATCGTGCGTTCGCGGTGCTGGGGGCGCTCGCGGTAAGAAATGCGGGTGGCCCGGGGATCGTGGTTTCGTGCGGCACGGCCGTGACCGTGGAACGGATCGCCGCGTCCGGAGTCTGGCTCGGTGGCGCGATCGCCGCGGGTCTCGGGCTCACGGCCCGGGCGCTCCACATGCTGACGGCGCAGCTACCGCTCGTGGAGCCCGGCGCGACGCCGGCGGCCTGGGGGCGCTCGACCCGCCCCGCCCTCGAGGCGGGGGTTTATTGGGGAGTCGTGGGCGCGATCCGCGAGCTGGTTTCCCGGCAAGCGGCGGGGGTCGAGCCCAGCCCTTGGCGAGTCTGGACCGGCGGCGATGCGGCACGCCTTGCACCCGCGGTCGACGGTGAGGACGCGTCGGTCGTGCCGGACCTCGTCCTTCACGGACTGGCCGGCCTGGAGCGACAGTCCGGAAGGCGCGAACGCTGATGGCTCGCGAGCGAGACGAACCCCGCACGAGCGCCTGTGTGCTCACCCCCGACGGGCGCGGCGCGATCAGCGTCGTGCGTCTCTGGGGACCTGGCGCGGTGCGGATTGCGGACGCCGCGTTCCGCCCCAACCGCGGCGGCCGCCTCGCGTGCTCCCCCCCGGGCCATCTCCGGGTCGGCCGCCTCGGCGCAGGGCTCGGCGACGAGGTCGTGGCCGTGGTCCTGAGCGTCGACCCGCCCGTGGCCGAAATTCAGACCCACGGCGGACCGTCCGCGGTCGCGCTCGTCCTGGACGCACTCGCGGCCCTCGGCGCAGAGGTTTGCTCACGGGCTCGATGGCTCGAAGCCCACTCGCGAACGCCACTGGCGGCCGAGGCCGAGGCGGACCTCGCGCGCGCGGGCACCTTGCGTGGTGCGGAAGTCCTGCTCGACCAGGTCCACGGAGCGCTCGACCATGAGTTGATCGAGCTCCTCGGCCTGATCGATCCGGCTCCTCTTGAGGCGAGGGTGCGGCTCGACGGCTTGCTCGCGCGCGGGGCACTGGGATGCCGGCTCGTCGGTGGTTGGCGGGTTGCGCTGGCGGGCCGGCCGAACGTCGGCAAGAGCCGTCTCCTGAACGCGTTCGCCGGTTATGACCGGGCGATCGTCGACCCCACGCCCGGGACCACGCGGGACGTGCTCACGGTGCAGACCGCGGTCGACGGGTGGCCGGTCGAGCTGTCCGATACCGCGGGTCTGCGCATGACGCCCGAGGGGGTGGAAGCCGCGGGAATCGCCAGCGCCCGCGCCCTCCATGCGGAGGCCGACCTGGTTCTGCTCGTGCTCGATCGGTCGGAGCCGCTTACGCCTACGGACCTCGCCCTTATGCGCTCGCACGGCTCCGCGCTCTGGGTTGCGAACAAGGCCGACCTGCCCGCCGCCTGGGAACGCGTCGAAAAACCAATTTGCGTGGTTTCCGCCGAACAGGGCGCTGGCATCGACGCGCTTCTCGAAGCGATCGCGCGCCGGCTCGTTCCCGACGCCCCTCCACCGGGAGCGGGAGTGCTGTTTCGCCCAGACCATGTCCGACGGCTTTCGGAGGCCCGCGACGCGCTCGATGCGGGGCTGCCTTCCGAGGCGCGCGACCGGATCGCTGCGCTGCGGGGAACGGGCTCAGAGGCCTGACGGGGCCACGGGTATCCGCGGCAGGTCCGCGCCCGAAGCGCGTGCGGGGCTGTCGGTCGCGAGCCGCATGTCGTCGCGGTTGAGCAGCCAGGCCGGGCGCTCTGCGTCCCAGTCGCGGATGAACTTCAAGTCGCCGTGAATCGGGTCGGCCTCTTTGGGGCCGACGGCGACGTTCCAGGACGGCCGGTCATAGATGTTCGGGACCGAGCCGATCTGGGCCGACTGGTCGCGGCGGTAGGCCGTGATCTGATGGTAGGCGACCCGATGGCCCTCCCAGCGGATGCGGTCGCTCAACGTCGAGAGTGCGTCCTGGCCGTCGACGCGCAGGAGCGGATCGCCATCGAGCGTCGTGGTGAGGACCGAGTCACGCGCGGAGACGTCGGCCACCGGAAGGTCAGGCTCGCCCGCGGCGCTTTCCAGCAGGACCAACCCCCCGGCCGTGCGGGCGGAGACCTGGCGCAGCTCGATGTCGAGCTTGACCGGCGGCCCGGCCGTCCCGCGAGGGCAGCCGTGGGCGTGGAGCATGCTGCCGCCGGTCGAGATCACGGCGTTATTCATATCAAGCTCAATTCCGACTGCCGCTCCGACGTCGATCAGGTCTCCGCCAGATCGGACCAGGCAATCGGTGAGCCGGAGGCGGGGGGGCTTGCGCGCGCCGGCTTCGGCTGGGCGGTCGTGGTCGGGTGCCCGCACGATGAACGCGGCCGAGTCGGGGGACTCCCCTTCGACCGTGACCGTGCAATTGATCAGCGTCAACTCCGCGCCAAGGCCGAGGCCGAACGCGGCCCAGCGGCCCTCTCGCCCGGTGGTTGGGCGCGGCAGGATGATGTCGAAGCCTTCGAGCTGGAGCGCGCCTGCGGAAAGCTCGATTCCCGCTTCCCAGTTCGACGGGTTCTTCGACGGCTGCGCGGACGGCCGGAATCGAATGCGCGGCGGCTTGGGCCCGCGCTCGGCCCGGAGGATCCAGTGATCGTTACCGTCGACCGCGAGCCGCGCGAGTTCGATATCGGCGTCAGGAGCGACGCGCAAGATGCTCCCTCGTTCCCGGGGCTGCCGGAGCGCCTCGCGGAACTGTTCCGTCGTCTGCACGAGACCACTGTCGGCGGTGATTGGCACGTTGGGGGACGTGGCGGCAGCCACGGCAGCCGGCGGGTTGCTCGATGCGGGGGCCGGGCGGTTCTCAGCGCGCGCGGGCTCCCCCTGCTCCGCGACGGCCGGGGTCTCGTCGCGCCGCATCGGCGGCATGGTCATGGGTTCCGCGCCGGTCTCGGGATTCGCCGGTGGTGGCATCGGGGTTCCGGGGGAATTGGCCGGCTTCGGCATGGGCGCCGGGAAATCAGGGTCGACGGTCGGAGCCGCCGGTGGCATCGGACTCGGCGCCTCGGGCCGGGGCTCCGGAGAACGCGGCCGGTCCCGTGGTGCATCGGGCGCGAGCGCGACGAGCCGCGTGCCGGACGCGAGCGTGCCGAAGGGCCCCTGACGAGCGCCCGCGTCGGATCGGTCTGCACGCGACTGCGCGATCCGGAACGCGCGGGAGGGGTTCGCCGCGTCCTGGGTCAGCGACTGCGCTGGGTCCGCCTCGTCCCAAACGGGCTCGCTCGTAAATGAAGAGCCGGTCTCACGCACGCCGGCGAGCGACTCACTCCAACGGGCGGCGTCGCGCACGGGGTCGAAGCGAGCGTGCGAGTCGGAGGATTGGAGAAAGGTGCCGACTCGCCCGAAGAGGTTCGCGCGGCCGCTCCAGCTCAAACGCGCAGGTTCATCAGCACTCACCAGGCTGAGCTCGGCGTCGCGTCCGGGCGCAATGACGGTATCGTCGACCCAGATGCGAGGGTCCGAGCCCTCGAACCGGAAGACCGGCTCGTTGCCGGCCACGATGCTGTCGTGCTTCAGGCGCAGCTCGACCGGCGTGCCGGCCGTGCCGAGCGGGTTCTCGAACCAGAAGGCCGTGCCCGAGGCGGCGATCGTGCAGTCGCGGAACTGGACGTCGACTGCCCCCTTGGCGACGAGGGCGGCCTGCCCGGGATCGAAGTGCGACGCGTCGACGACGATCGCCGCGGGGCGGTCGCCGCTCGTTGCTCCCGCCTTTCCCCGCGCCACGATGGCCGCAGCGTGCGCCGCCGTTCCCGAGCGCGAGCCGGTGCGACGGAAGACGCAACGGCGAACGGTCAGCTCGGTACCGTCGGTCCGCAGGGCAGCCAGTCCGTCCGCCACGCCACCGCTGACCTCGAACCGAAGTCCGTCGAGCGTGATGTGCCCGCCTTCGAAATCGAACAAGGCGGCCGGAGAGGCTTCACCCCCCGGCGCTTCGCGCGCCAGCCGGATGACGGGCCTCACCCCCGCGGCCGCTTTGATCGTGAGGTCCCGATGAATCAGGCGCGGAGTAGACGTGCGGTCGAGCGCCTCGTCGCCGATGAGGTAAGGGCCGTCGTCGTTCAGCACCACGATCGAGCGCGCTGGCGCGACCGCCAGGCGGGCCAACAGGTCGTCGCTCGAGTCCAGGCTGATGTCGCGCGGTGGAACGGATTCGGTGGGGGGCGGGGCAGGTTCCTTTTTCGGGTCACTGCCGACGAGGACCGCGTCTTTCGGCTCAGCCGCGTTCTTCGCGGCGACCGGCTTGACGCGCAGCTCCGGCACGCTGGCGTAGCTGATGACTGGCGGCGCTGAGGTTTCCTGACCCCACCAGACCAGGCCGGCGACAACCACCGCAAACGCCAGTACGGGGACCCCCCAGATGAGGTGTTGCTCCCAGGCCGCCGGCCGCGCGGCGGACATCCACACGAGCCCCTCCGGGCTGACCGAGCGGAGCCCGAGCGTGCCGGCGATGATCAAGAGGTCGCGCACGAGCTGCTCCGGCGTCTGGTACCGCCGGTCGCGATCCTTGGCCATCAGCTTGGAGAGCACGTTCGCCAGCTCGACCGGCACCAGCGGGTTCAGCTCCCGGATGTCCGGGGGGACCTCTTCCTGGTGCTGGATCAGCTTTTGCAGCACCGTCCCCTCGGGGAACGGCGGACGGCCGCCCAGCATGTGGAAGAGCGTGCAGCCGAGTGAATAGAGGTCGCTCCGGACGTCGACGTCCCGCGGGTCGCGCGCCTGTTCGGGGCTGATGTAGTCGAACGTGCCGAGGGTCATGCCGCTCTGGGTCAGCCCGTCGTCTCCCCCGCGCTCGAACCGACGCGCCAGGCCCATGTCGACGAGCTTCGCGCGGCCCTGCGGAGTGACGATGATGTTCGAGGGCTTGATATCGCGGTGGACTACCCCGCGCTCCGACGCGTGGACGAGCGCCGTGGCGATCTGGAGGGTGTAGTTGATCGCCTCGCTCACGGACAGCGGCCCGTTGCGCTCGACGCGCTGGCGGATCGTGGTCCCTTCGATGTACTCGAACGCGATGAAGTGGTAGAGCGCGTCGTGTCCAATCGTGAATACGCGGGCGATGTTTTCGTGGTCTAACCGCGCCGCCGCGCGTCCTTCCTGATAGAAGCGCTGGACCACTTCCGGGTCACGGGCCTGTTCGGGTGGCAGGATTTTCAGCGCGACGTGGCGGTCGAGCCGTAGGTCGAGCGCCCGGAAGACCGCGCCCATGCCCCCCACGCCGATCGACTCTTCGAGCACAAACGAATCGATTCGATCGCCGGGAAGCGGCAACGGCGTTCCCGTCGCGCTCGAACCCGTCCGCGCCGGTGGCGACGACGACCCGATTGACCCGCTCCGGACCGTTGGCGGGTCGAATGCATCGCCGGTTCCCGCGAGGTCGGGAGCGGGACGCAACGACTGCCATGCCTCCGTGGCGGCGGAGCGGTCCGGTGGTGGCGTGGAATCGGGTTCAGACATCAGTCCCGGACTCTCGAGACGGGGCTTTTACCAGACGGCGCATCCGTGCAACACGTTCGTGGCGAGGGGACGCGATTAAGAAAGGTGCATGCAATCGCGTCGGAGCTGACCCAACTATAGTGTTCCCATGGTCGAGTGTCAATCGTTGCACGGCGTTCCCCCCGCGCTGTGCGCTCTGGCGAGCGGCTTCGAACGGGGAGTCTGGGAGCCGCATTTCCCGCGGCATCTCGGCATGCGACCTAAGGGAAGTCCACAACCGATACTCCAAGCGTGCGAAACCCGGTGACCTGCGGATTGTCGCATTGTTCGACAGCACGCTACGATGACCGTTTTGCCCAAAAGCCGCTGCGCGGGGGTCGGTCGGGCATGGCCAAAGAGTCGCGGTGGATCAGGCTTCGGGGCGTGCGGGTTCACAACCTGAAGGGGATCGACCTCGACCTTCCCCTCAACCGGCTCATCGCGCTGACCGGTGTGAGCGGCTCGGGAAAGAGCTCGCTGGCGTTCGATACCTTGTTCGCCGAAGGCCAGCGGCGTTACATCGAGACGTTCTCGGCCTATACGCGGCAGTTCCTCGACAAGCTGGACAAACCCGATGCCGACCGCATCGACGGCATTCCGCCCGCGATCGCCGTCGCCCAGCGCTGGAGCCGGCGATCGAGCCGGAGCACGGTCGGGACGGTCACGGAAGTCCACGACCACCTCGCGCTCTTGTTTGCCAAATTAGGGAACGTTGTCTGCCACCGGTGCGGACACGCGGTCGAGCCCGCCACCCCGGAGCTGGTCGCGGGCGAGGCCGACCTGCTGCCGCAAGGGACCCATTACTTGATCGGCTTTCCGCTGGAAGTGCGGCCGGAATCCGACCGCGCATCGCTCGCGACGGCGCTGCGAGAGGATGGCTTCTTCCGTATTCGCGTCGCGGGTGAGGTGCGCTCTCTCGACGGGAGCGAACTGCCGCTGCCCCCGGCCGGCGTGCTCGACGTGATCGTGGACCGGCTGGTGCGCGGCAACGAGTCGCCCGCGCGCAGGCTGGACTCGATCGAGACGGCGATGGCCCGGGGGTTTGGTCGCTGCCGGGTCATCACCGACGAGTCCGAGGCGACGTACTACCAAGGGTGGCGCTGCGCGCAGTGTGGCGCCGACTATCTCGAGCCCACGCCGCGCCTCTTCCAGTTCAACAACGCGGTGGGCGCCTGCCCGACCTGTGAAGGCTTCGGCCGGATGATCGACCTCGACCTGTCCCGCATCGTGCCGGACCCGTCGAAGAGCTTGAGCGAGGGCGCGATCGCGCCGTGGACCACGCCGGCCTACTCGGGAATGCTCCAGGAGCTTCTCGAGCTCGCACCCCGGCTGAACGTTCCCACGAACGTCCCCTTCAAGAGGCTGACGGCCGAGCAAGCGCGCGTCATCGTCGAAGGCTCCCCGGCGCACGGCTATTCCGGCTTGCGCGGATTCTTTCGGTGGCTCGAGAAGAAGGCGTACAAGCTTCACACGCGTGTGTTCTTGAGCCGCTGGCGCGGCTACAAACCTTGCCTCGAGTGCCACGGTGCCCGGCTCCGGCCGGAGGCTCTGGCGGTCAAGGTTGGGGGGCTGGACGTCGCGTCGGTGTCGGCCATGCGGATCCGCGACGCGCTGCGTTTCCTCGAAGGGCGACAGCGCGAGACGCGCGACAACCCGGTCGCACGCCGGATCCTGGAACAGGCGCAGCGCCGGCTCGATTACCTCGAACGGATCGGCCTCGACTACCTGACGCTCGACCGGGCCGCCCGCACCCTGTCCGTCGGCGAGGCCCAGCGCGTGGCGCTGACCTCGGCGCTGGGCTCCGGGCTGGTCAACACGCTCTATGTCTTGGATGAGCCGTCGGTCGGTCTGCACCCCTCGGACGTCGCCCGGCTGATCGCGATCCTCCACGACCTCCGCGATGAGGGAAACACCGTAGTGGTCGTCGAGCACGACCACGATGTCATTCGATCGTCCGACCTTGTCGTCGACATTGGCCCGGGAGCAGGCGAGGCTGGTGGCCAGGTCCTCTTTGTCGGGCCGCCCGACCGCATCGACGACGCGCCCGGGTCGGTCACGGGCGATTTTCTTTCCGGCCGCAAGCGGATCGGTATTCCGGATCGGCGGCGGGCCGTCGGCCAGCGCTGGCTCCGCCTCCAGGGCGCGCGAGGGCATAACCTCAAGAATATCGACGTCGCGTTTCCCCTCGGCGTGCTCTGCGTCGTGACTGGCGTCAGCGGAGCGGGCAAGAGCACGCTCGTGGAGGAGACGCTCTACCCCGCGCTTTACCGGCGCCTCGGAGGCGAGCCAATCCCGGCCGAGCCCCACACAGAGATCGTCGGCACGGGTGAGCTCGACGAGGTCGTCCTCGTCGACCAGTCGCCGATCGGACGCTCGTCGCGTTCGAACCCCGTCACCTACCTGAAGGCGTTCGACGAGATCCGCAAGGTCTTCGCCGCGACGAACGAGGCCAAGCTGCGCGGTTACGGCGCGAGCCAGTTCAGCTTCAATGTCGTCGGGGGCCGCTGCAACGCCTGCGAGGGGAACGGCTTCCTCGTGATCGACATGCAGTTCCTGGCCGATGTGATGGTGCGCTGCACGGAGTGCCACGGTGCCCGCTATCGCCCGGAAACACTGCAGGTGACTTACCGGGGGCGGAACATCGCCGAGGTCCTGGACCTGACCGCGCGCGAAGCGTTCGTCTTCTTCCGGCACCGGCCCAAGGTCCAGGCTCGGCTCCGACCGCTCCTCGACGTCGGCCTCGACTACGTGCGCCTGGGCCAGCCCGCGTCCACGCTCTCCGGCGGCGAAGCCCAGCGCTTGAAGCTGGCGAGCCATCTCGCGACATCACCGGCGGCCATGGTGCGCGCCTCCGGGAGCCCTCGCACCCTCTTCATCCTCGACGAGCCGACGACCGGCTTGCACTCGGCCGACACGCTCAAGCTCCTCGACGCCTTGAACTCCCTCCTGGTGTTCGGCCACTCATTGATCGTGGTCGAGCACAGTCCCGAGATGATGGCGAGCGCCGACTGGATCATTGACCTCGGGCCAGGCGCCGGGGACGAGGGAGGAACGGTCGTCGCCCAGGGGACGCCGGAGGAGGTCGCTAAAACCAACACCCCGACCGGCCGGGTGCTCCACGCCAGGCTCTCCCAGGGATGACCGGCCGGCGTCGCGTGAACATTCCGCGGCGGGGTGTGTCCTTTGCAGGTCGGACAGAGTATTCCGTAGGGTGCATGAAATGCACCGGTGCGCTCCGCGCACCCGACAAACCAAGGCGCGTCGAGGAACACGGCGATGAGCCAGAAGACCGGGTACGCGGGACCGCTCGAGCGGGTCAGCGATTGTCAGTGGCGGATCCCCAAGAGCTACCGGGACGACATGCGCGTGGATGGCCTGATCTTCGCGGACGACGTGCTGATCGAGCAGATCAAGAAGGACCAAGGCCCCGAGCAGGTGGCGAACGTCGCCACGCTGCCCGGGATTCAACGGGCCAGCCTGGCGATGCCCGACATCCACTGGGGCTACGGATTCGCGATCGGCGGGGTTGCCGCCACCGACCCCGAGGAAGGGGGCGTGATCTCGCCGGGCGGCGTCGGGTATGACATCAACTGCGGCGTTCGGCTGCTGCGCACCGGGCTGTCGTGGGACGAGGTCAAGCCGCGCATCAAGGCGCTCGTCGACCAGCTCTTCCGGGACATTCCGACCGGCGTCGGGCAGACGGGGAACTATCTTTTCGAGAAGCCGAAACTCGCTCAGCTCATGGAGCAAGGCGCCGGCTACGTCGTGGACCAGGGGTGGGGCACGTCCCGCGACCTCCAGTTCACCGAGGCGGGCGGCCGGCTCGACGGGGCGGACCCCGACCGGGTCAGCGACCGCGCCTTCACGCGCGGTTACGACCAGTGCGGCACGCTCGGGTCCGGCAATCATTTCCTCGAGGTCCAGGTCGTGGACCGGATCCTCGATGCCAACGCCGCGGCGGTGATGGGCCTGCACGAGGGACAGGTCACCGTCTTGATTCACTCCGGCTCCCGCGGACTGGGGTACCAGGTGTGCGACGACTATCTCGGCGTTTTCAAAGGGGCCCCGAAGAAGTACGGGTTCACGCTCCCGGACGCCCAGCTTGCGTGCGCTCCGGTACGCAGCCCCGAGGGGCAGGCGTACCTGGCGGCGATGCGCGCGGCAGCCAACTACGCGTGGTGCAACCGGCAATTGCTCGCCCACCAGGCCCGCGAGGTCTTCGCGCGCGTGTTCGGTGTTCCCTGGGAGAGCCTGGGGATGGACCTGGTCTACGACGTGGCCCACAACATCGCCAAGTTCGAGGAGCACGACGTCGGCGGGGGCTGCTGCAAGCCAGTCTGCGTCCACCGCAAGGGGGCCACGCGTGCCTTTCCGCCCGGCCACCCGGAGATTCCCGACGCCTACCGCGCGGTCGGGCAGCCCGTGATCATCCCCGGCAGCATGGGGACCGCGAGCTGGGTCCTGGCGGGTCTGCCGGGGAGCATGACGCAGTCGTTCGGCACGACGTGCCACGGCGCAGGCCGCATGATGAGCCGCACGGCCGCCGTCAAGCTGGCCGCCGGCCGGCGCATCGATAAGGAGCTGGACGCGCTCGGGATCATCGCCCGCGCTCGCGGTCACAAGGGGCTGGCGGAAGAGCAGCCGGCCGCGTACAAGGATGTCGACCAGGTGGTCGAGGTGGTTGAGAAGGCGGGAATCTCTAAGAAAGTCGCGCGTCTGCGGCCGGTAGGGGTCATCAAAGGATGACATAATCCCGCCTCCGCCGATTGCCGCCCATCGATGCGGGGAGGCGATGTAGTGGAGACGATCGCACATGAGCCCGATTTCAACCCATACGCCGCGCCCACGACCGAGCTGGGCGGCGGCACGCTTACGGAATTCTATCGCACGGACAGCCGGCGGTTCACGTATGGTGAGCTCTGGCGGATTTCGCCCAACCCCCTCGCATTCGTGATCGCCGCCGTCCTCAAGACAATCCGTGTCCGGCTCCCGCGCAACTTCGCGTTCGCCTGCCCGCAGGAGCTTACGCTCGTTGCCTGGGACGACATCGCCCCGCACGTCATCGAAAAGTGGGCAAACCGGCTGAAGGAATGTGACGAAGCCGGATTTCACAGGATCTTCTGTCACAGCCTGCCGTGTCACGGCATCACGCGCGAGGCCGTTTCGTGTGTCCTTCAGACCGACGACAGGCTCTGTATGGCAAGCCTGAACTACGTCCGCGTCGAGAACATGGCCACCATTAAGGAGGTCTCGAGGTTAACGATCGCGTCAAGGCTGCGGGATGACCGGCGGGCCATGACGCTCGACTACCGGAGCTACCTCGACCCGCCGCCGGATCGGATCCTTCAGCCAGTGGTGGGAAAGTCCGCCCCGGAGATGCTCCGGCGCCACCGCGACTGGATCGCGGGAATCGGTGCGACTGCGGTACCGCTCGAGCCGAAAGACTTGCCTCGGATTGTGCTTGAGCGCGAACGGGAGTCAGTTCAGCGCATGGTCGAGCGGGGTGTTTACGTAAGAACCACGGAACGCGAGTTGGCGCAGGTCGCGCGACGCGGCGGAGGCGAGACGCCCCCTGAGGTGATCAACAGCACCTTGTACCGTTTCCTCCGAGGTGCCGAACGCGTTCTTGTCGTCGTGATGCTGGTCGCGATCGTGTTCGATTGGATAGCTCCCGTACGCGGGCCGGCGCTGACGCTGCAAGCGCTGTTTCGCCTCGGGCTCTTCGCCGGGGGCTTCGCTTGCTTCTTGCTCGTGAAAATAATCCAGTTCGCCCTGAAGCGGTCGAAACGCTCGACGATCTGATAAGCCGTACACTTGCGCCTCGCGGGCGCGCGACGGGTTCTCTATAATGACCGGTCCAGATCCGAAGCAGGGGGACCGTCGTCCATGAGCCTCATTGAAAGCGGAAACGAGCTCGAACGAACCCTCCACGAGCGGTTCGGCCTCGAGCAGTTCCGCCCCGGTCAGCGCGAGGTCATCGAACAGGTCCTCGAAAAGCGCGACGTCCTCTGCGTGATGCCGACCGGCGGCGGCAAGAGCCTCTGCTACCAGTTGCCCGCGTTGTTGCTGCCGGGCTTGACGCTGGTGGTGAGCCCGCTCATCGCGCTCATGAAAGACCAGGTGGATGCGCTCCGCGAGCGCGGGTTGAGCGCCACGTTGATCAACAGCACGCTCGACCCGGCCGAGCAGCGGGCCCGGATGCTCGAGATCGAGGCGGGCCGCTACGAGCTGGTGTATGTCGCGCCGGAGCGGTTTCGCAGTCGCCGGTTCGTCGAAATGATGGCCAAGATCCGCCCTGCGCTCCTGGCCGTGGACGAAGCGCACTGCATCAGCGAGTGGGGGCACGACTTCCGCCCCGACTACGCGCGGCTGGGCCACGCGCGACGGCAGCTCGGGTCACCGCCGTGCATTGCGCTGACCGCCACGGCGACCGACGTCGTGCGGCGCGACATTGCCGACCAACTCGACCTTCAGGACCCTGCGGTCTTCGTCACCGGTTTCGATCGACCGAACCTGGGGTATGCCGTGATCGAGGCGCGGCGTGAAGCCGACAAGCTGACGGCCCTGGCCGAAGCGCTGGATCAGAATCCCGGGCCGGCGATTGTGTATGCGTCGAGCCGCGCCCGCTGCGAATCGGTTGCACATTTTCTCGAGCGCGAGCTGCGCCGGGAGACGGTGGTCTACCACGCGGGGGTCGCCCGGGACGAGCGCGCCGCAGCGCAGGAGCGCTTCATGCGCGGCGACGCCGAGGTCGTGGTGGCGACGAACGCGTTCGGCATGGGCGTAGACAAGTCCGACATCCGCTCGGTCATTCACTTCAACATTCCCGGGACGCTCGAGGCGTACTACCAGGAGGCCGGCCGCGCGGGGCGCGACGGGCTCCCCGCGCACTGCTTGCTTCTCTATGCGCCGGGCGACCGGTTCTTGCAGGAACTGTTCATTGAGAATGAGTACCCGCCGGCCGCCATCGTCTACCAGATCTATAACTATTTGCGTGCGCTCGACACCGACCCGATCGAGCTGACTCAGCTCGAGATCAAGCAAGCGACCGGAATCGACCTGAACGAGCAGGCGGTGGGCACAGCGCTCAAGATTCTGGAAGGGGCGGCGGCGATCGAGCGGTTCCTGCCGCGGGAGAACATGGCGATCGTGCGGATCAACGCGGAACCGGACGACCCGAGCCTCGTCGGGCGTTTGCACGCCCAGGCGCACATCCAGCGGCTCGTGCTCATGGGTCTCGAGGGGCTGGTGAATCGCCGCTTCAACGAGCCGGTCTATTTCCATCCCGACGAGTTTTCAGGTGCGCTGGGGATCGACCGCCCAGCGCTCAGTCGCGCGCTGAAGGCACTCGTGTCGGAGTTGCCGATCGACTACGTGCCCCCCTTTCGGGGCCATGCGATCCGCGTTATCGACCGGAAGAAGCTGCCGACCGCGCTCGAGATCGACTTCCCCGCACTCGAAAAGCGGAAACGGCGCGAATACGACAAGCTCGACCGGATGATCCGCTATGCCCAGACCCGGCAGTGCCGCCGGTCGTTCCTCCTGAGTTATTTCGGCGACGCCACGGCCGACCGGCTTCATTGCGGGCACTGCGACAACTGCGGGTCCGGTTCCGGCGGCTCCTCCGAAGCGCGGGCGATCGACACGCCCGGCGGTCGCGAGGTGATCCTGAAAATCCTCTCCGGCGTCGCGCGGGCGCGGGGGCGGTTCGGCAAGGTGACCGTCGCGCAGATGCTGAACGGCTCGGGCTCCGAGAAGATGGACCGGTTCGGGCTCAAGCGCCTCAGTACGTACGGCATCCTCCCCACGTTCAAGCAGCAGGAAATCGCCCTGGTCCTCGACGCCTTGATCGACGCGGGGTTCGTGGCGAGCGTCGAACGTGACCGCTTTCCGGTCGTCAACCTGACCGAGCGCGGTTGGGAATGGCTCCGCGCGCAAGGGACCTCGGAAATTGTGTTGTCGATTCCCGATCCCCTCTATGCGAAGGTCGGCGACGGTGGCCTGGAACGGCTGGCGACGAAGCCCAGCAAGACGGAACTTTCCAGGGCGGAAGTGCTGCCCGCGTCCGACGCGCGGGAAGTTCTGGCGACGATGCTCGCGCCGTCGGATCCGGGTCATGACGGGCTCGAACAGCGGCTCCGCGCGTTACGGACGGACTGGGCACGCGAAGCGAAGGTCCCCCCCTATTGCGTGTTTCCCAACACCGTCCTGGACGAGCTCTCCCGCGTCCGCCCGCGCACGCCGCAGGCGCTCGCGGCCATCAAAGGGCTGGGCCCGGCGAAGATTGAGCGCTACGGTAAGGCGCTGCTGGAAACGATCGACGCCTGCGCGGGCGACGCTTCGCCCCGCAGTCCGCGGCCCGATCCTGTTCCGCCGCGCCGCGTCGAAAGTGAGCCCGCCGCTCCCCTCGCATCCGAGCCGGCCCGCGCTGTGCCGGCGCATGCGGATGCCTACGTCTCGACCGAGGAATGGACGTGGCGCCTTCTCGACCGTGGGTTCAATCTGGACGAAGCAGCCGCCATCCGGGGCCTCGATCGGTCGGCCGTCATCCGCCACGCGACGTGGGCAGCCCGGCAAGGGCGGCCTGTCGATCCACGGTCGTTCCTTAACGCCGAGGTCATCGCGGACTGGAGCCGTTGGCGGTCCGAGCACGGTGACGAATCACCTCCGCCCGATAGCGGCGGACCGCTGGCACTCTGGGGACTGTTCGTCGCTTGCACCCGCGCTTGAGGGATAACTTGGCTGAAGGGTATCCTCCTACTATAATACCGGCCCCGTATCCGCCGGGCTCTCCCGGCGCCTGGATGTTGGCTGTCACAGGCCGATCGAGGAGCTAATCGTGCGATGAAATGCTTGATCGTATACTACCTTGATGGTCGCTGGTATGGTGAGGAAGTCGAGTGGAAACGCTCCGGGAGCGGGACGTACCGCGAAATCTCGCGCATCGAGGTTCCCCAGTCCCGCGCGGCGATCGAGCAGTTCGCCCGTGAGAAGCATTACGCAATCGAGTGGCGCGGCCCGGTTCCGGCCGAGAGCAAGTCCGCCTGAGGTTAACGACCCAGCGGTGGGTTGCGCCAGACGATCTGGCAGCGATTTCCTTCCGGGTCGTTGAAGAAGGCGGTGCGGATTTCCGTGTTATCGACGAAGGTGTCGGTTTCGAAAACGGTGCCGCGGTCTTTCAGACGCGCGCAGGCCGCCGTGAAGTCGTCGACCCAGAAGGCGATGTGGCAGACCCAGCGCTGGTTCGCGTTCGACTGGCCTTCGGGCCGGCCGATGATTTCCAGGGCCATGCCGCGCTCGTCAGCCAGGAAATAGCCGGGGGGCGTGCCGCCGCCCTCGACGATGACGTGCAGGCCGAGCGCCTCGACGTAGAAGTCCTTGAGCGCAGGGGAGTCGGCCGCATAGAGGGCGAAATGCTCCAACCGTGCCATCGTGCGTGCCTCGCGAACGGGGGTGGGGTCGATCGGATCATTGGGACTTCGCCAGACCCATCACGGCGTCCCATTCGGCGGCGGTGACGGGCTGGATCGAGAGGCGGCTTCCCTTGCGCAGAAGCTCCATGCCGCTGAGCGCTGCGATCCCGCGCAATTGGGGCAGCCCGAGTGGCGGGTCGATGGCGCGCACCGCGCGGATCGAGACCTGGACCCAGGTGGGGTTGGCCGGATCGCTCTTCGGGTCGTAGTGCTGCTCGCCGGGGTCGAACGCGGTCGGGTCGGGGTGGGCCTCCTGCACAACTTCAGCGACGCCCGCGATCGCGGGCGGGTCGGCGTTCGAGTGGTAGAACAGGACAAGGTCGCCCCGCCGTACCTGGTCTCGCAGGAAGTTTCGGGCCTGGAAGTTCCGCACGCCGTCCCACCCGGTCGTCCGGTCGGGCGCGGCGACGAGGTCGGTGAACGAGAAGCAGTTCGGCTCGGACTTGAACAGCCAGTACGCCATCGCGACGGACGATCCTCGGTTCACAACAAGTGGGAAACGGTGCCGCGGCGTAGCTTACCAGACGAGGCGTCGCGGGGGAAACCTCGTCGCGCTCACAGGTCCAAGCCCGAGACGATTTCGTTTTCCGACTCGATCAGATCCTGATTGACCTGGTCTTCGCCCGGCTCGACCGCGCGGCCTCCCCGGAGACCGACCGAGCAGAGGATCGCGAGGCCGGCCATCGCGAGCATTTCGAGGAAGACGTCGCGGAGCGACAGGCCCATGGCGGACTGCACGATGTGTAGCTCGGCCGCCGAGAGGCGGGAGTGCGTCTCCGGCCGGAGCGCGGCACCGACGTCGATGCCGGGCGAGGACGCGAGCCGCCGCACCAGCTCGAAGCCGAGCGACGCGCCGAGCAACCCGACTCCCAGAGCGCCCCCCATTGTGCGGAAGAACATCGTCGCCGCGGTTGCCGCACCGCGCTTGCCCCACTCGACCACGTTTTGCACGCCCAGGATGTAGCTCAGCGACGTCGGTCCCATCCCCAGGCCGACGACGACGTTACCGACCAGGAAGAAGTAACGGGAACGCAAGGGCCAGACGGTGCCGAGCGTCAAACACGTCATTCCCGCGGCGATCAGGAACGACCCCGCGACGGCCGTCTTGCGGAAGCCCAGGCGCACGACCACTTTCGCGGCGACCGCCACGCTGATCGCCCAGGCCAGGAAGAGCGGCGTGATGACCTGTCCGGCCTGGGTGGCCTTGCCACTGCGAACCCCCTGGACGAACAGCGGGATGTAGGTGTCGATCCCGAACAGCAACGCGCCGATCAGGAAGCTGCCCACCATCGCCGAGGCGATGTGGGGCTCGAACATCAGGTCGATCGGCAGCACCGGATCCTCGACCCTCCGCTCCCACCAGACGAATGCGCCCAGCAGGACGAATGCAATGGCGAGGAACGCCAGGACACGGACGAGCGGCTGGTCCGCGCCGCTCAAGACGGCAAAGAGGAGCATGGTCGAGCCGGCGAGGAGGAGCCCTGCGCCGATCCAGTCGATCGGGGCGGTGGCGCGATGCGTGACGTTCTCGTGCACGTGGCGCCACAAGATCCACGCGGAGACGGCCGCGAACGGCAACGTCACAAAGAAGACCCAGCGCCACGAAAGCTGATCGGTGAGCAACCCGCCGAGCGCGGGTCCGATGAGGCTCGACCCGCCCCAGACTCCGCTGAAGAGGCCTTG
This sequence comes from Isosphaeraceae bacterium, assembly GCA_031291845.1. GTDB lineage: Bacteria > Planctomycetota > Planctomycetia > Isosphaerales > Isosphaeraceae > DAIDJG01. The sequence continues at coordinate 18,561 of JARLIH010000515.1, forward strand.
AACTTTCGCCCGCTCGCGGAGCGTGAAGAGGTCGCCGATCAGCGTGATGATGATTGGCCCGACGGCCCCGGCGCCCAGTCCCTGCAAGGTACGCATTGCGATGAGCTGCGGCATGCTCTGCGCAAGGCCCGAGAGGACCGAGCCGAGCGCAAACAGACCGAGCCCGAACAGCAGCACGCGCTTACGGCCGAACAGGTCGGCCAGCTTGCCTTAGATCGGCGTGGTTACGGTGGCGGCGAGTAAGTACGCCGAGAAGACCCACGGGTAGATCTTCAGGCCCTTGAGTTGGGAGATGATCGTGGGCATCGCCGTCGACACGACCGTCTGCTCGAGCGAAGTCACGGCCATGGCCAGTAATAAAGCTGCCGTGACCAACCCTCGCCCTGCCAGGGCGCTCGTCTTGTCCTCGACCGCATTCGTTCCTTGCATGCGCCCTTTCCCACGTGAACCAGAAAAGCACCAGCGAAAGGCGCTGGGCACGGCCATTGTACGGGTCGTGCCAAGAGGCTCGGCGATCGCCCGCCGGAAGACGGACACGCCCGGGCTTTCAGAGTTCGTAGGGATAGGCGGCGAATTCGGCTTGCGGCTCTTTCGGCACGTTCGAAAGCTCGGGTAAGGGCACGATCGCGTTGCCTTCCTGCCGGAAGTACTGTTTGCCTGCCGGCAAGCGGTCGAGTTCCTTGAGCAATCCGGTCACGAGCCGGGTCGCCCCGCGATTGTCGATCTGAAGGGCTTTATCGACTTCGGGGACGACTTCGGAGATTTCGAACGATTGCGTGCCGCCTTCCTGGAAGGCATGGCGCCACAAGATCATCCAGATGGTCTGGCTGTCGGACATGGCAAGTGCTCCTCGGAAGACTTGCCCGCGTGGCGGGCAAGCGGCACTTCCCGCAATCCGCATTCCAACCGGCGCCCTCTGCCACGGCCGGCACTGGCTCAACGCGCCCCTTCGGCGGTGGCCGGCGGTAGCTCGCGCGCGATCGCGTCGAGCCGGTAGCCGAGGCCGGGGCCGCGTACGGTGGACAGGTCGAGCGCGCCCTCGCGCCGCTGATAGAGGCGCGGATGCGCGACGGCCTCGGGACGCGACGCCGCCGGGTAGAACTGCATCCCGTTCGACTCAACGCCCATGATCGTCCCCGCGTGCGCTGCGAGCTGCACGTGGCTGATCTGAGCCAGCATCGGGTTCGTGAGGTCCTGAACCATCAGCGTCATCCCGTGCGCCTTGGCCCAGCAGAGGCTGAGGACGGCGCCGGTCTGCGTCTTGCAAGTCTTGAGCGCGACGCCCGTCCACCCCAGCGAGCGACCCAGCTTCACGAGGTGCCAGTCGTGGGCGCTTTCGTCCATGAAGAGCGGCTTGCGGGCCGAGACGCTGTGGACGTCGATCGGGTTCGCCTCCAGGTCGTAGGGGAAGGGCTGCTCGACATACAGGATCATCCCGTAGAATCTCGGGTGCTCCCGCAGGAGGCGGTCGAGGATCGCATTCACGTAGGCAGGGTCGTGTACCGTGCAATTGAAGTCGGCCGTCAGCCAGTCGACGCCCTCCTCGACCGCGATCGTGCCGATGCGCACGATCCGGTGGTAGTCCCAATCCGCGTCGTTGCCGCGCAGCTTGATCTTCAGGCACTTGAGGCCGTCCTGGCGGATCCAGTCCCGCACCAGCACGGGATAGCCGTCGGACGGTTCGGAGCCGGTCAGCTCGGACGGTTCCAGCGGGTCGGTGCCGCCGACGAGGTGCCATGCCGCGAGCGACTCGGGCCGGGGACGGGTGAGGAAATCCTCGGGGTACTTGCCCTGGAAATCGACCGCGCTCCCCTCGGCCGGAGTCAGGTAGTGCGAAAGATCTGAGTTCATGTAGACGGCGTTGTACGTTTCGTAAGTTGGGACGTCGTGAAGCATGCCGTACGCGTCGTGCAGCGCCAGGTCGAAGGCGGAGGCGCAGACCAGGGCCGCAAGCCAGGGCATCGGCTCCGTCCCCGCCGCTCGGCCGGCGTTCTGCTGTTCGTGCAGGCGGCACAACTCGCGGAGGGTGAACGCATGTCCGACCTCCATCGCGTGGCCCGCGATGTTGAACTGGGCCCAGGCTTTGGTGAGACTCACGCAGAAGTCCTTCAGGACCTCCAGCCGCGCGTGGTAGGACATCGTGCTGGGCCAGACCCACTGCACGCTGAGCGGCGTCTCTCCCCACCCCTCGGCCGTTCGACCGTGCGCGTCGGCGACTGTCAGCCGGACCCGTGCACAGGTGACCTCCGTCGTGATCTCGGGACCGAACTTGAGCGGCATCCGCATTGTTATGGGAAGGAAGTAAAGCGAAGCGGCGACCGGAACGACGTCGAGGGGATGCCGAAAGACCATGGGCCTTGTTTCTCCGGAGTGGGTTGTCTCGAGCGGCCCGGAGCAAGTCGCTCAGGCGCGGGGGGCAATCGAGGCATGCGCAGCGGCAAGGGCTGACCCTCAAGGTCGCTTGTTTCCGCCTTGTTCGCAAGGGGACACCCCCAGTACCATCACGTGCCCCCCCGGACTCGAACATTCCCGCTAAACGGTACGGTATGACCGCGCACCTCATTCTTGCGAGCGCGTCCCCCCGGCGCAGGCAACTGCTGACCGAGGCGGGCTATTCGTTCGAGGTCGACCCTTCGGGCGTCGACGAACCCGAGCCCGATCCCGGGACCGACCCGGCCGCCTATGCGGCCCAGCTCGCCCTGAAGAAGGCTTTGGCCGTGGCGCGTCGGCGCGGGTTGGGCCTCGTGCTCGCGGCCGACACGGTCTGCGCCGTCGACGGGCTGATCCTCAACAAGCCAAACGACCGCGCCGACGCCGAACGGATGATCCGGCTGCAAGAGGGCCGCGACAGCGACGTGCTCACCGCGCTCTGCCTCTACCGGGCCGACGCGGACGAGTGGGTCGGCGCCGTGGAGCGGAGCGTCGTGCGACTCAAGGTACTGTCGGACGACCAGCGGAACGGCTACCTCGACGGCATGCGCTGGGACGGAAAGGCAGGCGCCTATGGCGTCCAGGACCGCGATCCGTTCGTGGACGTCGTGGGCGGAAGCTTTTCCAACGTCGTGGGACTGCCCATGGATCGACTTGCGGCCTTGCTGCGTGACCACCCGAGCCTGACACGCTGAGCCGGATCGCGTATGATGCATGGGCTTTCCACCCTCAAGGAGCGAAGACGATGCCGCCCTGGGATCGCCGGATACCGCGGGCACACTTGGCACTCGGACTGCTCGCCCTCGCGGCGGCGCTCGCCGTCGGCGTGCCGCTCGCAGCGCAACGCCTCCGCACCAATGAACCTGTCGTGCCCATGAAGCCCCCCCCAATCGACGGCGACCGCGCCTACGGTTACCTCAAGGACCTCTGCGCGATCGGCCCGCGGCCCGCCGGGTCGGCCGCGAACACCAAGCAGCGGGAACTCGTCGCCAAGCATTTCCGCAAGCACGGCGCCAGCCTCAGCGAGCAGCCATTCAGCGGCCGCGACCCCCGCTCGGGCGAGGTCGTCAACATGGTCAACCTCGTCGGCTCGTGGCATCCCGAGCGCACCGAACGCGTCCTGCTCGGGGCCCACTATGATACCCGCCCATTCCCGGACGAAGACCCGATCCCGGCGAACCGGACCAAAACCTTCCTCGGCGCGAACGACGGCGCATCGGGCGTGGCCCTGCTCATGGAGCTCGCGCACCACCTCAACGAGTTGCCGACACCCTGGGGCGTGGACCTCGTTCTCTTCGACGGCGAAGAGATCGTCTACGGCCGCGGCCAGGTGCAGGAAGGGGAGTACTTCCTCGGCTCCAAGGAGTTCGCGCGGCTCTACGCCGAACAGGTCGACTCAGGCCGGAGCAAGAAACGGTACGTCGCCGCGCTCGTGCTCGACATGGTGGGCGACCGAGACCTGCAGATCGATCAGGAAGAGAACAGCTACTCACTCCACCCTGGGCTCGTGCGCGAAGTCTGGGCCGTCGCCCGTCGCCTCAAGGCCACGGCGTTCCGCCACCGCGTGGGACGCGGGGTCCTCGACGACCACCTGCCGCTGAACAACGTGGGCATTCCCGCCATCGACATCATCGATTTCGATTATCGGTACTGGCACACCGCGCAGGACCTGCCGGAGCATTGCTCCGGGGCCAGTCTCGAGCAGGTCGGCCGCGTCGTAGGGGCCTGGCTCACGCTGTCGAAGTCGCGGTCGCGCTAGATGCCCGTTTCGTCAGCCCTTCGCCAGTACCCGAACCCGAAACGCAAGCGAGGTCCTGGACATCAGACCTCGCTCTCGCTTCGGGTTCGTGTCGACAGGTGTCGCGCGGCGAGTCGCGCGGGAAGGATCCCGAGATCTACACGCGTGTCGCGGCGGCGGCTGCCCCGTGATTGCCGTGCGTCTCGATGTGCTAGTCGTTGTCCAACAACTGCCGCAGCGATTCCCGCTCCCTGCGCGTGGCGTCGAGGTCGAACCGCGCCATCTCCAGGTCGAGCCGAAGTTGCTCGAGCGCGTCGCGGGCGACCGTGAGGACACGGCCGCGGAACCGCGCTTGCTCCAGGATGTCGTCGACCAGCGGTTCTAACTCCGCGCGAACCGCCGCCGGTTGGGAACGCACGCGTTCGCGTAACTCCACCAGCTCGCCGGGCAACTCGTGAGCGCCCGCCGTGTATGTCCTGCCTGCATCGCGACTCATGGTCTTCCTCGTCAAATGGTGCTGCCGAATACTAACATGCAAATCTGGGTCGGGCTGGACCGATTTGGCGATTTGACGCTTTAGGTAAACTGGACCGCTGCGCTGGCGGAGGCCGCCGACTCCGGCAGTTATGCGTTACCAGGCCAGGGTTTAGGTGCGTGAGCCAGCTTTGGACTTAGCGCCTGCCGGGACGAAAGGTACGATCACGCGGATTGTTCCAGGGACGGACCAATACGGTAGACGGACCCGAGACACGGAGGACGCACCGCCATGCTCGCTCGACGTTTGTACCTCAAGCGGGCAGCGCTCATGGCGTTGCTCTTGGTCTCGGCCGTGACTGCCGACGAAGGGCCGGACAAGGCGGGGACGCTCCACGATGACTTCGAGTCGGCACGGACCGCCTGGCGTCGCGAGGAGACGGACGCCACGATCCGTCTGCTCGCACACGACCGTTCGAACCGCGCAGCGCACGACGGCCGCCTCTCGGAGCACTTCCGGTTCGAGGCAGGGCCGGGGAGCGGCTTCTACTTCAGTTATGCGCTCCCCAAGATCCCGGTCAACGATCGCCTGACCGTCGGACTGTACGTCCGCTCGAACCGCGCCGGCGTCCAACTGAAGGGGCGCGTCGTGCTCCCGTCGGATACCGATCCCGACACGGGCGAGCCCTCGTTCGTACTTGTGCAGGGTCCCTTGTACGAGAACGGCGAGCGCTGGCAAAAGCTCCAGATGCTGGACATTCGCCGCGAAGCGGAGCGCCAGGCCCGTATTCTGCGCGCGAGCACCAAGCGGCCCGTCCTGCTCGACGGGGCGTACCTCGACCGCCTTGTCGTCAATCTCTACGGTGGCGCCGGCGAGTCGGAGGTTTTCCTGGACGACCTCACGATCACTCCGGTTCCCGCAAGCACGGGAACCGCCACCGTCGGACTTCCCGTGCCGGAGCCGAGCCTTCCCCGCGCCGGGCAGCCAGCCAACGGGGGCTCCGCCCCCCCCAACAACCTTTCCGTCCAGCTCGTCCGCAATCGGCTGAGCCGAGACGGGCATCCCTGGGTCTTTACGGCCATCCACGCGCCGGGGGCCGACGTCGCCGCGCTCGGGCGGGCGGGCTTTGACGTGCTGGCTGATGACCTCGACGCGAACCCCAAGCGGATCGAGAAGGCGATCGCGACGGGCATGAAGCTCATGCCGCTCATGGGCGGCGCCGAGCTCGGCGAGGTGGCCGATCCAGGCCAGGTAGCTCGGCTTGCGGAGCTGTATCCGTACCGCGAGGCGGTGGCGTTCTGGCACCTCGGCGGTGGTCTGGGCCGGGCACCTCTTGCCAAGGATCGCAGGAACGAGCTGGAGCGAGTGCGAAACAGCGTCGTCGCGCTCCAACGCGCCCAGGGTAACTTCTCGCGTCTGACGACCGCGGAGGTCGAGGGCGAGACGTTCTTGTTTGCTCGGCCGCCCAGGAACCTGGATGCGATCGGCGTTCGGCCCATTGCCTGGGGCAGCTTGCACCAGCCCTACGAGACGTCCGCGTACCTCGCCCAGCGCCGCGTGCTGGCGTCCGCGAACCCCGGGCAACTCTTCTGGACCTGGATCTCGGCGCGGCCTCCCGATGTCCTCGTCCCGACGATTTGGGGCGAAGGGAAGGTGCCCGACTGGGGCTACCCTCGCGTGCAGCCCGAGCAGCTTCGACTCTACACGTACCTTGCCCTCGCGGCCGGTTACCGGGGGATCGGCTACCTTGCGGACGCCAGCCTCACGAGCGACGCCGGGCAGGCGCAACTGATCGAAATGGAGCTGCTGAACGAGGAGATCGACCTGTTCGAGTCGATCATCGCGACCGGCTCCGACCCCTATCCCCAGTACGCTGCCTACTTGCCCGATCCGGCGATGCCCAAAGCGGGCACGACACGGATCGGTCAGCGGACCCCCGTGACCCCGGAGTTAATGCCTCACAGCTCCATCCGGGCGACGGCGATCGGGACGCACGACCGGAAAGGTGTGCTCCTCGTAATGTATGATATGTCGAATTTCTCGCAGTTTCAGCCCCCCCAGATGGCCGAGAAGGAGGTCTGGCTCACGGTCATCGCGCCCGAGGGCGCTCAGGCGTTCGAGTTCAGCCCCGGCGGCATGCGGGTACTCGAAACCAAACGAGTGCCGGGGGGGCGGCGAATCAAGGTGGAGGACTTTGCGGTCAGCAGCCTGATTCTCATGACGACCGACTTCGACTTACCGGGCCAGATCGAGGCAAGGATCAACCAGAACCGCTCGGTCGCGGTCCAGCTTGCGATCCGTCAGGCCCAGCTCCAGTACGAATGGGTCATGGGCATCGACGAGAAGCTTGCTCAGGCCGACCACGGGATCAAGGAAGCACCCGAGATGTTCGCGGTTACCTCGAAGACCATCGACGATGCGCGCGCTTACCTCGAGCGCGAAGATTATCTCAACGCGTGGACCGAAGCGAGGCGGGCCGGACGCGGTCTGCGCCACCTGATGAGGGGGCACTGGGAACGGGCGATGGAACAGCTCGTCAAGACGACGGACTTCGGCGAGAAGCCCGCGCCCGTCACGGCAAGCCGCGAACCGGCGTCGGCGAAGAAGAAGCCGAAAGTCGCCGGGCTCACCGCGCCGTCGACCAGCAGCCCCGCGTCGGTCGCTTTTAACACGCTGCCCCAGCACTTCCGCCTGCTCGACTGGCTGAAGAACAAGTCGTTCAGCCGCAACCTGGTGCCGAGCGGCTCCTTCGACGATCCCCACTCGCTCGATGAGGAGCTCTGGACGCCGCAAAACTATGAATATGAGGGGGTGACCGGTAAGGTCTTCCTGACGAGCGCGACGGCCTACCGCGACAAGGGCAAGGCCATTCGCATGACCGTCGGGCCGACGGATCCCGAGGCGGGCGTCGATAAGCTCCCCCCGTTCTTCGATTTTCCGCCGGTGGCGATCCGTTCGCCCGCACTTCCGGTGACGGCCGAGTATCTGTACCGGATCTCGGTCCTGGTGAAGAGTCCGCTCAACTCGGTGGCCGGGATGGGGGGCGTGATCATCCGCGACTCCATCGGGGGCGAAGCGCTGCAGTACCGGACGAGCGACAAGGTCACCGACTGGACGCGAGTGGTCGTCTACCGCCGTGCGCCGGAGGACGGCTCGCTGACCGTCACGCTCGGCCTCGCCGCGTACGGCGACGTTTACTTCGACGACTTCCGGGTCGAGCAGGTCCAGGAGCGGCCCCGAACCGTGAGTCCGGACGTTGCGGTGGCCCCCGGCGGCCGCGGTGAGACGGACGCGCCCTCGTCCGCAACACGGTCGCGAACGCCCGACCGCACGAGCCGCTGAGTCGAATTACAACCGTTGACGGAAATGCGGGCGCTGGCTCAGCCGTGTTCCGCGGCCGCGAGGAGCGGCAAGCCGCGGCATTCTCCAGGGCCTGCCTGCCTTCGGCCGCACGCGTCCGTCTATGTGTTAAAATAGAGCGGTTCGCACGGTCGGGTAAAATTAGCCGGGTTGCGCAAGCGTTCTCCGCGGCGGGGAAACCGGCGTGGCCGAGGAACTCTCGTGCGCGGTCGTGCGTCCAATCTTGCGGAGTCAGGGCGGCGACGGGGGTATCGGCCCAAACCTTCGCTCTGCGTACCGACTTCCGTCGAGGCGGGCGGTGGTCGGCTGCGTTGACGATGAGCGGGCCGCTGTGCTAGCGTGATTGCCTCTTCGGAACGCCCCGGCCGGCCAAGTGCGGTGTGGGCGTTTCCGGCCCGTCTCGACTTGGTCCTTCGATCGACAAACGCGAGATCTCGTGTCCCGCGCGGGGGCGCCGTTCCGGCGCCAATTAGGAGAGTGAGCGTATGGCGAAAATCCAGGCCGTCTGGGCGCTCGACATCGGCCAGGCCGCACTCAAGGCCCTGAAGCTCGTCCCCGGCGAAACGCCCGACCAGGTCGTGGCCGAGGCGTTCGACTTCGTGGAATACCCCAAGATCCTGAGTCAGCCCGACGCCGACCCCGAACAGTTGGTGCGCGAGGCGCTCGAGACGTTCCTGGACCGCAACGACCTGAAAGGGTGCAAGGTCGCCATTGCCGTTCCCGGTCAGGCGGGACTGGTCAAGTTCATCAAGCTCCCGCCGGTCGAGAAGAAGCGGATTCCCGACATCGTCAAGTTCGAAGCGCGGCAGCAGATCCCGTTCGCCCTCGAGGAGGTCGTCTGGGCCTATCAGCAGATCGGGGACGAGGACGAAGGGGGCGGTGACGACGACTTCACGATGGCCGAGGTCGGCCTGTTCGCGATGAAGCGCGACCAGATCAACCGGGCCATCCTGCCGTTTCGCAATGCGGGCATCGAAGTCGACGTCGTTCAGATGGGGCCGATCGCCCTCTACAACTTCATCACGTTCGACCAGATCAAGGGGAGCGAATCGAAAGATTCAGTCGTCCTGCTGGACATCGGCGCGGACAACACCGACCTGATCATCACCGACGGCACCCGGATCTGGCAGCGCAACGTGCCGATCGGCGGCAACCACTTCACCCGCGCGTTGACCAAGGAGCTGAAGCTCACCTTCGCCAAGGCCGAGCACCTGAAGCGGAACGCGACCAAGGCCCCGGATCCTCGGTCCATCTTCACGGCGATGCGCGGGGTGTTCAACGACTTTGCGAGCGAGATCAACCGCTCGATCGGGTTCTACTCGAGCGTGAACCGGACGGCGAAGATCTCCAAGATCGTCGGCATGGGCAACGGGTTCAAGCTGCCGGGCCTTCAGAAGTTCCTCCAGCAAAACCTGAGCAACGAGGTCGACAAGCTCGAATCGTTCGGCCGGATGGTGGGGGACGAGGTCAAGACGGCCCCGCAGTTCCAGGAGAACCTGGCGTCGTTCGCCGTTGCCTACGGCCTGGGGGTCCAGGGCCTGGGCCGGAGCGGCCTGCGGACGAACCTGCTGCCGCCGGAGATCGAGCAGGTCCGCCTGATCCGCGCCAAGAAACCGTGGGCGCTCGTGGCCTCGGCCATGCTGATGCTTGGCTTCTCGGGCCTGTTCATGGGGGACTACCGCGTCCTCGCGAAGGTCAAGACGCCGGAGTTCGACAGCGCGGTCAACCAGGCCAAGACCACGAGCAAGACAGGCGCTGAGTACAAGAGCAAGTACGAGACGGCCAAGACGGCGTGGAACGCCAAATACGAAGAAGGCAAAGCGCTCGTGCCCGACCCGACGGACCGGGGGCGCTGGCTCGACTTCCTGAAGACGCTGAATATCGCGCTCTTACCCGACCTGGCGGCCGAGTACCACCTCGATCCGAACAAGCCGAGCGACCAGCCGATCCTCGATCGACTGCGAATCCACGTCGACCTGATCCGGCCCGTCTACCGGGCGGACGTCGGGGCGGAGTGGTATAGCATGGCTCCTCCCGTCGGACCGAGGGAGGACCTCAAGAACCTGATCCACGCGCTCGACCGCGCGACTCCGCCGACAGGGAAGGGTTGGATCGTCCAGATCGTCGGCCACCACTACAACCCGACTCCCACGGGCGACGAGCTCAAGGTGCCCGAGGCCAAGCGCACGGCGCTCGGTCCGTACGCCTACATCGTCAAGCGCATCATGCCGCGCCTGAACGACCCGCGGCTGCGGCTCTACGGTATCAGCCACGTGGCACTGGGCTGGATGACCATCGATCGCAACTGGACGAGCGACGTCGGCAGCCAGACGAACAACCTTTCCAGCAAGACGGTTCCTCTCCTCGAGCGGGCGGTCGCCGCCGCGAAAGAGGGGGCAGGCGGCATGGAAGGCGGCATGATGGGGGCCATGGGGAAAGGTATGATGGGGGGCGGCATGGGCATGATGGGGGGTGGCATGGGCCCAGGTGCCGTCGACCCGCGCATGATGATGGGCGGGATGGGAATGCCCGGCGCCCGGACCAAGGAGGACGACAAGAAGCTGGTGAAGCTCACCCGGACCGACTTCCTCATCCAGTTCGTCTGGCAGCCCAAGAACCCCGAGGACATGCCCAAGACGGAAGAGGAATTCAAGACGAAGCTCGAGGAGGAGACGAAGAAGCTGTTGGAGGCCCAGAAGGGTCAAACGGAAGTGCGCGTTGACGAGGCGAGCGTCGAGAAGGCTTCGCTCGAGGAGTCGAAAGCGGTGGAAAACGCCCTGACGAAGCCGGCCGCGGGCGTACCCGGCATCGCCCCTGGCGCTGCACCTTTGGCCCCCCCATCGGCGGGAGCTTCTCCGGCCGCGGCGCCGGCCGCAACGCCGAAGTGACGTACCCGCGTTCGTTCGACGGGAAGGGGACGGACGTCCGGAAATCGCGTGCCCCGTCCTCTTTCTCTCCGCTCCTCGCGTTGACCGATACCTTTTTCACCCACGCCGACGTACCAAGAAGGCCACAGCGACCATGGACCAAGTCAAGGAAATCCTGAGGCAGGCGATCAAGTATCGCTTCTGGATCGCCCTGGGCATCTCGCTGATTACCCCGGTGATTGCTTACGTCATCGGTTCCGGCCCCGTCAAAGAGGAGTCGGTCAAACAAACCGCGGCGATTGAATCGGCGAAGAAAGATGTCGAGACATACGCAAGCGGTGTCGCCTACAACAAGCAGTACCAGCCGATCATCGAAGGCAAAACGGCTGAGCTCGACAAGGACGTTCGCAAGTCGTGGAAGAAGCTCTACGATCGCCAGGCCCCGCTTTTGACCTGGCCCGAACGCGTGCAGGAGCGATTCACCACGTGGGGACGGAAGTGGCCGGAGAACGAGGATGCGAGCCGCGTGCAGTTCGCGATCATCGACTACGTCCAGTCGTACCCCAAGTTCGTCAACGAGGTGTATAACTCGTTCAAGCCGTTCGACTACGAACAGGGAACGGGCGTCGTCGCCGCGCCGCCCGAAAACGCGCTGCTGCGGCCGGCCCCGTTCAAGGAAAACGATCTCCCCGACCTGGGGAAGGTTTGGGCCGCGCAGGAGCGGCTCTGGATTCAGCGCTCTCTGCTCGACGTCGTGGCCGAGGTAAACAAGAACGCCAAGAGTTGGGACGGCGCGGCGATCAAGCAGGTCAAGGCGCTCGAGGTCGGCTCGCCGTCAGCCCAGGACCAGGTTTCGATCGCCAATGCGGAGACGCTCGTCGAGGCCGACGCGATCACCGACCCGAAGGCCCCACCCCCCGCCGAGCCGGCGTCGAGCGGCGCCGAAGGCGCGATGATGGGCATGATGGGAGGCGGAGGCCAGCAAGAGAAGCTCGACACGGTCTTCTATCTGCAGACCACGGCCGGCACGGCGGCGCCGTACAAGATCATGCCCGTCGAAATGGTGGTGCTGGTCGAGCAAGACCGCATCCAGGATTTCTTGACCGCGCTCGAAAACTCGCCGATGTCGATCCAGGTCAAAGAGTTCGCCATGTCCAGGCCGGCTGAGCGGGTGTCGAAGCCCGAGAAGGGTCAGAACCAAAACAGTTACGGCTACGGCGAGATGGGCGGATTGATCAACCGGATGATGCCTCGGATGAGGGGCGCGGTCGGGGGATTCGGTGGCCTGGTGAATCGGATGCCCATGGGTCCCGGCCCCGCCGGAAGCATGGGTGGTGGCGCGCCTGGGAAAGGGGGCGTCGACAAGCGCGGCACCGACCGCCGCAAGAAGGGGGAGGAGGGCAAGGAGGAGGAGGTCAAACCCAAGCGGCCCTCGGCACAGGATCCCTATTTCAACGTCGTCGAGGTAACGGTCTACGGGCAGGTCCGGTTCTACAACCCACCGCCGCCCGAGCCCGCCGCGGAGCCAGACACGGCCTCGCCGGGCGAGACCCCCGCGCCGGGGGCCGAGGCCGACGCGAAGAAGGAAGGCGATACCCCGAAGGCCGAGGGGGAGATGCCTGCGGCTGAGCCGGCCAAGGAGGGTGAGGCGAAGAAAGAGGGTGAAGCCCCCGCCGAGGACGAAAAAGCGGCGATGCCCAAGGATGACGACGCGGCCAAGAAGGACGAGTCGAAGAAAGACGAGTCGAAGAAAGAGGAGCCGAAGAAGGGCGAGGGGGAGGCCCCGAAGAAGGACGAGGCCGCCAAGGAAAAGACGCCCGACGCCAAGGCGGAAGAGCCGGCCAAGGCCAAGGACGCCGCGCCGAAGGCCGACGAGTCCCCCAAGAAAGATTCGGACGCCGCCGCGCCCAAGAAGTGACCCTCAACATTCGCAATCGGCAAGCCCGGCGGCCGGGGCGAGACGGGCCCCGCCGCCCTCCCATAAGTGGTTTTGAGAGGAGCGTCCCGAATGGCCAGCAATGCCGCGGTTGAGAAAATCAAGGCCCTGGGACTGCGTCACGGCGAGAAAGCCGGCGTGGGCCTTGCGGCTGCCCTCTGTGTGCTGCTGCTCGTGATGGCGGCCGGCAAAGAAACGATCAAACTGACGCCCGAGCAGGTCAAGAAGTCGGCCGAACAGGCGTCGGCGAACATCAACAAGGAACAATCCCCGGAGAGTATCCTCGAACGGCTCGAACAGGCCTTCTTGAAGAAGCCCGAGTTCGAGCAGGTCGTGGACAGTCAGGCGAAGACCTTGCTCGTCGCAGCCAACTACAAGACCCGCACGCCCTGGGTTTCGCCGGAGCCCGGCGCGGGCCTGCTGCGCGACGATCCGGTGCTGATTGCCGTCACCGAGCTTTACGCCTACCCCGGGCGCGGCGGCGTGCTGATGTACGAGCTGACCAAGGAGGGCGAGCGCATCAAGGACGACGGTAAGGGGGCTGACGAAGACACGAAGGCCCGCCGCATTGGCAAGAAGAAGAGGCGCCGCGCGGGTGGGATGATGGGGAGCGCTATGATGGCGTCGGGCCGTAGCGGCGCCGGCAAGTCGAAGAAGAACGAGGAGCAGATCAAGAAAGAGAGAGAGAAGGAATACCTCGCGAAGAAGAAGATTCTGGAGGGGAGCTTTGCGGGTGGCAAGGGTAAGGAGAAGGACGAGCCCGCCGAAGAGCCCGTGGAGGAGGGCGGACCGTACAAGGAAAAGACCGTCGGCAAGCGCTGGGTCGCGCTGACGGGTACGATCGACCACAAGCAACTGCGCGACAACTTCCTGCTCGCGCTGAAGCGTCCCGAGGCGGCCCACCCGCACTACAAGCGGCTCGACGTCGAGCGGCAGACGAGGCAGCCGGACGGCACCTGGACCGACTGGGAAGCGGTAGACGCCGAGCGGAACGAGGAGGTCATCCTGAACCTTCCCGAGGAGGAAGAGGAGCTGACTCCCGACGAGGTTCGCTTCGAGGCGCTGGTCGATCCTCTTCCCTTCCTCAAGGCGGGCTACTGGGAGCGCGTCCATATCGGCAGTCTGGTCCCGAAGGAGAAGAAAGAGATCGCCAAACCCGACTTTTCCGCGCAGGAAGGTATGGCCGGCATGCCCCCAGGCATGGCAGGCTCGAGCGCCGGGATGGCGGGCCGGATGGCAGGCATGATGCCGCCCGACGAAGGGCGGATGGGCAGCGGGATGATGATGCCGGGAATGATGCCGGGGTCGGAGGGGATGTCGGCGGCTGCCGAGGACACGAACTTCCCGAAGTCGGAGTCGGACACGATCATGATCCGCTCGCTCGACTTCACGGTCGAGCCCGATGCAACGTACCGCTACCGGGTGCGCATCGTGTTGTACAACCCGAACTTCGAGCGTGAGGACGTCAACCCGGGCGTGAATAAGAAGGACAAGTACCTCAAGGGGCCCTGGAGCGAGCCAAGCGAGGAAGCGACGATGCCGGCCGACCTGACGGCCTACGCGTTCAAACCGGCGCCGAATGCGAAGCAGTCGGAAGTCGTCCCCGTCCAGTTCCAGGTGACCCGGTGGAACCCTGAGGATGGCGTGACCGTCGTCCGCACGTTTGATGCAGCGCCCGGTGACATCATCGGCGAGAACGCTTCGGTGCTGATTCCCACGTCCGATGGCTCGAAGGCCTCGAACAAGACGGTGGACTTCAACACGCACCACCTCGTGCTCGACAGCGCGGGGGGGACCCAGCCTCTCCCGGCCATCGGTATTAACGGCAACACGTTCGAGGCACCCGTGCTTTCGCTCCTCGTGCGTCCCGACGGGTCGGTGGTCGCGCGGAACCAGGCCCTCGACCTCCAGGACGAGGTTCGTGCCGACATCGTCAATAACTACGAGAAAGAAAAGAAGGACTC
>JARLIH010000516.1 GCA_031291845.1 Isosphaeraceae bacterium
AGCGCAAGATTGGCCTGTCGCGCAAGAAGGCCCACTGGAGCCGCTCCGACGAGGAAGGCGAGGAGGAGGGCCAGGTCGAGGGTGCCGCAGCAGCCGCACCCGCCAGCGCCGGCAACGGCGCTGGTTCTGCACCCGCCCCAGCTCCGAAGCCCGAGTCCAAGGAGCTCAAGGGGGGCCTCGGTGGCGGCGGCCCGCTCTTCAGCATGGGCGGACCGGCCCCTGAAGAAACCGAAGCGGAAACCGAAATCGAAACCGAAGAGAGCTGAGGCTCGCCCTCACGTCAGGTCGTTGTCATCAAGCCGCCCTCCCCAGGGATTGCTCCGGGGAGGGCGGCTCTTTTTCAACGACGCAACCCGAACCCATGAAGGACGCCTCTGCGCGCCCCGCTCGTGATGGAGCCTGTCCGGTGGACGAGCCCCGCAGGGTCGAATTGCACCGTCTTCCGACCCAGCCGCGCGATGCGACACACGCTCTATCCAACCAGGCTCAGCCCCCGTCTTGCCAGAACTCTTCGTCATGCTTGGCCGAACGCCCGGGGTACATCGCAATCGCCATCGAAGTAACATAAATTGCGCCGATGATTCCCCACACGAGGATATCGGCACTCGTTGAGAAAAGTGCCCCTTGGGGCATGATGTGCGACAGCGTGATGGCGGCGTCGAAGAACACCAGAACGAAAATCCCGAAACAAAACACGCAAAGCTGGAAGGTACGAACCGCGGGTCCGCAGTGGTTCGTGTCGATATGGCGCTTCCCGACGCTGAAGCGGACCCAGAACGCCGTGATCGGCAGCAAGACCGCCGCGAGCTCGATGGCGCCTCGGTTGTTCGGGAACAGGAGCTCGATTCCCGCGGGCGCGAATACGATGCAAGCGGGCAACACGCCATCCCAGGTAATAAGCCTCAGTAACCAGGAGGTAACGCCCAGTTGCCCGGCGGCCATCGGTTTTTCCGTTCCTCGAACAGGAGAGACTTGCACACGGACGACGAGTTTCGCGAGCGCCCGGATCGTTGATGGTCATCATACTCGTTCATGAGCGGTCGCCAAGCAAGCCCGTGCCATCCGGACGCCTTCGAGCAGCGCCGAACGGACTTGACGCTCAATGGCCGCTCGCCGACGATTGTGATGCGGACACACGCCGCGCCGGCGTTCTGCATGCGATGCCGGTGAACCCCGACGAGTGAGAACCCGCCGATGCAGCTCACGTGGCCTGGCGGAAACAGCGACGAACCGACCGAAGCGCTAATCCGCGAGTTGGTCCCGAAGGTCGAGCACCTGATCCTGTCTGCGGGGGAATTGACGTACATCCAGTTTGCCTGGCGGACCTTGCCACCGCGGGGGCTCGTCCTCGAGTATCAAGATGGCTCGATGGAGCAACACTATCGCGGCGCGATGGGACCCTACGACGCGGAGACCTGCATCAGCGCGATGGTCAAGTACCTTCGCGGTGACCCGAGTTGGCATACCGACATCCGTGTCTGGGAGCACCTGGATATGGAGAAGCTTTTACGGGACGAAGCGCGGTGGCGGCGGGAGGACGCACGGGCTGCGCGCCGTGCGCGCCCGACCACGAAGCGGCCCCGCCCGTCTCAACGGCGTCGCCGGCCGAGCCCGTTGGGATCAGATTTATCGCCGCAGCTTTCCCAGGTCCCTGGCGCAGATCCGGCCCCTCAGGCCTCAGAACGTTCTGCGGCGGAGCCGTCGTGGCTCGGCGTCCTGAGGATGATCCGCCAGGTGATATCCGCGCTTCACCGCTTCGTTCGATCGTTGCCGTCGCGTTTCGGCCGGCATTTCGGATCCTGAAGGCCCGGGGCACGGCGGTTCGAGGATCGACCTCGGGCGGCGCGGCGTCGCGACCGTTTGGTCGACCGGATGCGCCGAGTGCCACGTCCAGGCGACGCCCGCCCGCTTAACGCTGCGCGTCGCTGTGAGATCCTCGTTCTGGCTCGTCTCCCACGGCCCTGATCATCGCCGCCGCCGACTCCCTCCCAAAGCGTTTCTGGACCCGCCGCATGTACGGATAACCCAGCCAGGTCAGTAAGTGGTGGGGGCGGGAGAAAGCCAGGATGTCGTACCAGACGTCCCCACTCACCTCGTCCCATTCCACCAAGAACCGCTCTTCGCCCATGCCGGCATGATCGGGGAGCGTGCCATAGGCAAACCCGAACCGATGGCGCGGCCCGGGTTCGTCCACGACGTAAACGAGCCGGCACGCGTTCAACCACCAGAGACCGATCTCACGGGCCACGACCGCCACGACCTTGCCGGATTGGATCGGCGTCTCGGCGGACCAGGCCTCGACCCAGCCGAGGCGGAATTGCCCCCATCGTCTGATAGCCGCCTGGGCTCTCGCAAAAACCTCTTCGCCCTGCCCCAACCTGATACGGGTGTGATCCACCACGTAGCCCTCCGGTGGCGACGCGGCCGTGGCTCCGACGGCCTCGTAGGTCAAGCCAAGCTTCGACTGCTCCGCGAGGAACTTGCGAATCGTTCCGGTCGAAGGTCGTCGCAACGACAGCATTTCCTGCCCCCCGTCATCGGTCACGCCCTATCGTCGGCCCGAACCACTGACACATAATAGGGAATTGTCGACCGCCGCAAGCGCAACGGCCAGGGGAACGGAACCGATGCAGACCTCCCAAGGCGATATCGGACGATCGGTCCTGCTCATGGGCGGCAGTGGCTACGTGGGTGGCCGACTCATCCCCCGGCTCGAGCAGGCAGGCGTCAACCTGCGATGCCTCGCACGCAACCCGGAAAAGCTACGGTCACGGGTTGCGGCGGCGACCGAAGTCGTGCAGGGGGATGTCCTCGACCTAGCCTCGTTGGACCGGGCGTTGCAGGGCGTTCATACCGCCTACTACCTCGTCCACCTCATGTCCGGCTCGAAAGATTTCGAGCGGGAGGACCGGCAGGCAGCGCTGAGTTTCGCGGGGGCTGCAAAACAGGCCGGCGTCCAGCGCATCATCTACCTCGGCGGGTTGGGGGACGACTCTCTCCCGAACCTCTCACCGCACCTGCGAAGCCGCCACGAGGTTGGCAAGATCTTCCGGGAATCCGGCGTCGAGACGATCGAATTCCGGGCCTCCATCGTCATCGGGTCGGGCAGCCTGTCGTTCGATCTGATGAAGTCGCTCACCGACCGGCTGCCGGTGATGATCTGCCCGCGGTGGCTTTCGACGCCCACTCAACCCATCGCCGTGGACGATGTGCTGGCTTACCTCGTCGCGGCAAACGACTTGCCTCCGAGCGGCAGCCGCATCTTCGAGATCGGCGGCACGGATGTCGTGACCTATGGGGACCTGATCCGGGAATACGCCCGGCAACGCGGGCTGCGGCGTTGGCTGATCTCGGTGCCGGTCCTGACTCCCTACCTGTCGGGCCTCTGGCTCGCCCTGGTCACGCCGGCCAGCTTTGAGGTCGGACGGCACCTGATCGAAGGGCTCAAGAACCCAACGGTGGTCCGCGACCGCACAGCGGAGACGGTCTTTGCCGTCCGACCGGTGGGGATCCGGGAGGCTCTCCGCCGAGCCCTCGCCGAAACGCCCGGCCCTTCCCCCAAAACGCCGGCCTCCCAGGGAACACCAACGCCCGGGCCTATTCTCGGCAATCCTCCTCCCGGCTGGTAGCCCTCAAAGGCTGGCCGCCAAACAGGCCGGCCGAGCAGTCGGCATCCTTGTCACCGTCCGCCAGTCGGGCCTTGGGGAAAAAATTGGGATGGCGCGCCTCGGCCGCTGTCATCCTGACGGATAGGCCATGGCGGTACGAGAGCCCGGAAAGGTATGGATACAGAACTGCTCGGAAGCTTGATCGACCGGCTTGCCGGTGCGCTCGAGCTCTACGCTCGGCAATGGCTCGAACAACCGGAGGACGTCGTCCAGGAGGCCTTCGTGAAGTTGGCGGCGTTGTCGACGCCGCCGCGCAACCCCGCGGCGTGGTTGTTCAAGTCGGTCCGCAACGGTGCCATCAACGCCGGGGTCGCTCAGCGCAGAAGGCGCCGGCATGAGTCCGCAGCGGCGACGGCGGCGACGGCTTGGTTCGAGGCCAACCCGTCCACACCGGGCGAAGTCGCCCTGGATCCCGAGTCGGCCCAGGCCGCGCTGGCGGGGCTGTCGGCCGAGCAAAGGGAGATCATCGTGGCCCATATCTGGGGTGGGCTGACGTTCGAACAAATCGCGGACTTGGCGGGCGTCTCCGCGAGCTCCGCCCATCGCGTTTACCAGGCCGGCCTGAAAGCCCTGAGAGAACGTTTGGGGGTACCATGTCGATCGATCCCGTCGCGCCCGACCCGGAGCTGAGCGCACTCGAGAACGCGCTCGGTGCGCTGGCGCCGGCCAAGAGCCGAATCGACCGAGACCGGGTGATGTTCCTCGCCGGCCAAGCCGCCGCACGGCCGCCGATCCTGGGACGCCGTGCATGGATGGCGATCGCGGCAAGCCTCGGGATCGTCGCGCTCGGCGAGGCGGGGCTCCTCGCACTCCACACGGCACCGAAAACTCTCGAGAAGATTGTCGTAGTGCGTGAGCCGGCGATCGTGCCGCCGTCTCCACAGATCAACGTTCCGCGCCCCGAGTCTCTGCCAGCCGATTCGGCTGATGGCGCGACTTCCCTCGGCCGGACCGCGTACGAGCGTCTCGCCGGGCAGGTGCTTCGCTATGGCCTCGACGGGTTGCCGGCGTCGCCCGCACCAAGCGCGTCGTGGGCCAATTCGACGCCCATGCCGCCGCTCCAACTAATGCGTGACGAATTGCGCAACGTCTTCGATATCGGAGATCCTTCATGAGACATGAACTCGTGTTGCTAGGACTGATCGCAGCCTGGACGCCGCAGGCGGCCCTGGCTCAGCGTCCACCGGAACCGACACCCACGGCAATCGTGCTGCGTCCCGCCGCCGAGCCGCGGCCTGCCCTGAAGTATCGACTCGTACCCGAACGCAGTTCGCTTGTTCCCGGCAACGCCGCGATCTTCTACCACCGCGCGATTCAGCTCGCTCTCGACCGGCGGATGCGCTTCGCCGCCGAGGATCGGGTCGAGGGCGGGGCTCGTACCGAAACAGTGGACGAACAGATCGCGAACTGGGTCAGCGGACCAATCGCGAAGCTGCCACGGCAGGAGGCCCGCAAGCAGCTCGACGCATTCGAGGCTGTCCTGAGGGAGATCGAACTGGGCGCAGCCCGCTCGACCTGTGATTGGGAGCTCGACCAGCGCCAGGAAGGGTACTCCTTGCTCCTTCCCGAGATCCAGGAGATGCGGTCGCTCGCGCGGCTGGTGGCATTGCGGTCGAAGTTGGCAATCCTCGACGGCAAGCCCGACGAGGCAATGCACTGGATCGAGATCGGACTGGTGATGGGGCGTCATGTCAGCGACGGGCCGAACGTGATTCAAGCCCTCGTCGGTGTGGCCATCGACTTCGTAGCCCTACGGTGCCTCGACGACTTGATTCAGGTGCCTGGGGCACCCAATCTCTTCTGGGCACTCGCCGATGCGCCACGGCCGTTCATCGACATGCGGCACGCGCTCGAAGGGGAACGTCACCTCATCGACAAGGAACTCCCCGGGCTGAACGAACTCGACGAGGGACCGTGGAGCCTGGACCGGGCCCGGCGGTTCGCCGACGAGCTTCAGCGCAAGCTTTTCGCGCTGACCTCGTCGGAGCCGATCGGGATGGAAGATAGCGGGACCGCGAATGAGATGGCCGGCCTGGTTCGGCGTCTCGGTATCGCAGCGATGTCCGCCAAGATCTACCCCGAGGCCAAAAAAGCGCTCATCACGCAAGGTCGCCCCGCGGTTGACGTGGAGGCCATGCCCGTCATTCAGGTGGCCGTGCTCTACAGCGTGCAGGAATACCAACGGCTGCTCGACGAGGCCTACAAATGGATCCACGTCCCTTACTGGCAGTCTTACGACAAGGTTGACCACTCGATTCAGAGATCCGCCGACCAAAAGCTCGCGAACCCGCTTCTGGCCATGTTTCAGACGCTGATTCCGGGCCTGAACGCCGTCCGGCTTGCCGCGATTCGGCTCGATCGACAGCTCGACGCGCTGCAGTGCATCGAGGCCATCCGCCTCTACGCCGCCGCACACGGGGGGACCTTGCCACCGAGCCTGGAAGTCCTGCAAGACGCTCCGGCGCCGATCGATCCTTTGACCGGCAAGCTGTTCTCCTACAGCGTGGACGGCGATTCGGCGACGCTCTCGGCGCCCCTGCCTCCGGGCGGCCCAAATCATCCTAACTACGCCTTGCGCTACGTTCTAAAACTGGCTCGTTGAGTGCCCTTCCCGGGAGGAGAATCGCGATGCTTTGTCTCATTCCGCTGGCCGCGCTCCTGATTGTCGGAGCGCCGGAACCGAATCCAGCCGGCGATCGGAGCGCTGCGGCCATTGCCCCTTTCCTCGGCGACGAGGTGGGCGCGCTGGTGCATGTCGACCTGGCCCGAATCAACGTCGACGCCACGGTACGCAGTGTCGTTGGCAAACTGGCTGATGAGGAGGATGTCAATAGCGCGATCCAAGGCATCGGCGGCTGGGTCGACGCCCTGAAGCGGGCCGGCGTGAAAGACGTTTATGTGCTGGTCGATCCGACCGACCTTCCGGGTCTTCCCATAGTCGTTTTCCCGCTTGCCGAGGGCGCCGACGGCAAGGCGATCGCCGCTGTGATCACAGCCGGCGGACCCGGGCGCCCGGCGCGTTGGCCGGCCGCCGAGACGATCCGGGGCGCCGTGGTCGGCGGAACGCCGGCGGCGCTGGCCCGCATCCGGAGCGCAGCGCCAGCCCCTCGTCCCGAGCTCGCCGCCGCGCTCTCGGTCGGAGCAGGCGACGTGCTACAGGTCGTCCTCATGCCGAGCAACACGCAACGACGGGCCCTTGAAGAATCGTTGACGGTCCTCCCTCCGCAATTCGGCGGCGCACCGATCACGTCGGTGACCCGTGGGGCTCGCTGGGCGTCGGTCGCGTTGGACCTGGGACCAAAACCGACGCTTCGCGCGATTCTGCAAGCAAGTGACAATGCCGCGGCTCAGTCGCTCGAGAAAGTGCTCGGGGGCGCTCTCGACCTGCTGGCGCAGCGGGCCCGCAACGATCCTGCGCTGGCAACGCTCGCGAACGCCTTCAGCCAGACCAAGCCACAGGTCGTGGGGGACCGCATCACGCTCGAGGCCGACCCCCAGAAAACGGCCGAACTCATCGCCGTGCCGATCCGTCAGGCACGCGCAGCGGCCCGGCGCAGCCAATGCGTCAACAATCTCAAGCAGATCGGCCTGGCGATGCACAACTATCACGCCAAGTTCAACAACTTTCCCCCGGCCTTCAGCGCGAGCAAGGAGGGCAAGCCGCTGCTAAGCTGGCGTGTTCACCTGCTTCCCCTCATCGATCAGGCACCGCTTTACGCCAAGTTCCACCTCGACGAGCCGTGGAACAGCGCGCATAACCGGGCCTTGATCGGCCAGATGCCGCGTGTGTACGCGTGCCCGGACGGAAGCCGAGCACTGGCCCGTGAGGGGAAGACGACCTACCTGACACCCCGAGGCCCGGCCACGATTTTCCCCGGTGCTGAGCCGGTGAAGATCCAGGAGATTACCGACGGCACCTCGAATACGATCATGGTCGTCGACGTGAGCGACTCGCTCGCGGTCACCTGGACCAAGCCCGACGACTGGGACGTCGGCCCCGAGCTCAATATCAAGGAACTTCTTGGCCATCATCCTCGAGGCACGAACATCAGCTTTGCCGACGGTTCCGTGCGGTTCCTCAAGGAGACGATCAAGCCGAAAACGTTGCAAACGCTTTTGACCCGCAACGGTGGCGAGGTCATCAGCTCCGACGACCTATGACCGCGAGGCGAATGCGCGCCCGATTTACCCACGCCCGTTTCGTTGAAGTCGCGGCCTCAGCCGGTTCTCTTATCGGCTGAGGCCGCGAATTCGACGCGATGCAGACCTCCAGGGAAACGAATACAAACGGACCCGTTCACCGCTTACAGATAAGCAAGTTCACGCGAACCGGAGCCTCGATGCGGACAAGGTCGCGACCCGGTGTCACGCGAACAACTCGGCCAACGGCTCGCCGTCATCAACCAGGCGCCGCGGCCGTCCCAAAGCATCGAGGTAGCGCGCCGCATGGTCGATTCCGAGCGCGTGGTAGCACGTCGCGATCAGGTCGTAGGGATGGACGGGATGGGTCCTGGGGAAGGCGCCGTTGCGGTCCGATTCACCGTAGGTCTGCCCACCCGGGATACCGCCCCCGGCGATCAGCGCGCTGTAGCAGTGCGGCCAATGGTCGCGACCTCCCGGGCCGACGTTCATCGTGGTCGAGGCGCCAATCCTTGGGGAACGGCCGAACTCGCCGATCGCCAGAACCAGCGTTTCGCCCAAGAGACCGCGCGCGGCCAGGTCGGACAGCAAAGCGGCCGCCGAGCGGTCGAACACGGGGCAACCGTGGTCGCCTAGCATCGGAAAGTTGTTGCGGTGCGTGCCCCAAGAACCGTCCAACGCCTTGCGGCATCGGAGAGGGCGGCACACTGCCGGGGGACGATGCCTTGTTTCACTCCCGGGTGCTCAACGCCTTGCGGCATCGGAGAGGGCGGCACGAGCGTTGACCCGGCGGCGACTCCCGCCGTGATGAGTGCTCAACGCCTTGCGGCATCGGAGAGGGCGGCACAGAGCGGGTCATTGGCTCCTGTTCCGCCATAAGTGTGCTCAACGCCTTGCGGCATCGGAGAGGGCGGCACAAAAAGACGAAACAGTCACCCCACCTCCGCGTCCAGGTGCTCAACGCCTTGCGGCATCGGAGAGGGCGGCACGAAAGCGATAATCTACTGGACCGATGAGGAGTGGGAGTGCTCAACGCCTTGCGGCATCGGAGACGGCGGCACGACGCGAGTCGATTCGGATTCGCGATACTTCAAGATGTGCTCAACGCATTGCGGCATCGGAGAGGGCGGCACGAGCGACCAGGCTTGATCCCGCCCCGAGTTGATCGTGCTCAACGCCTTGCGGCATCGGAGAGGGCGGCACACGACGCGACTCACCCATCATGGTCGTTCGACGGGAAGTGCTCAACGCCTTGCGGCATCGGAGAGGGCGGCACGGTCCGGGTCGAGTCCGGCTCGACCTTCGACGGGAGGTGCTCAACGCCTTGCGGCATCGGAGAGGGCGGCACAAGCCACTGGCGGTCGACGGACTGACCGTGATCGCGTGCTCAACGCCTTGCGGCATCGGAGAGGGCGGCACACGGCGCACGGGTTCTCGAACGGCGACATCGTCAAGTGCTCAACGCCTTGCGGCATCGGAGAGGGCGGCACGGTCGTTCCCCAGCTCCTCACTGCGGGCGGCAAGACGTGCTCAACGCCTTGCGGCATCGGAGAGGGCGGCACAACGCGGGCACGGTCGCCAACCCGTGGTC
>JARLIH010000517.1 GCA_031291845.1 Isosphaeraceae bacterium
AGGGCGCGATGACGGCGCCGCACGACTTCGTAAGGTCGCCGCGATTGGCCTGTTAACACGAACCCGAAGCGGAAGCGAGGTCTAGGTAAGACCCCGCTGGCGCTTCGGGTTCGTGTACTCGCCAAGGAGTTACGAAACAAACAGCGGGCCGGCATCAGATCTCACCACGGGTCGCGTCGGCGAAAGCCGAAAAGAAAGTCCGGCCGTCGGGGGGCTGAAGTCCATTTCAGCCCTCCGACGACCGGACATCTTGTCCGCTTGGCGTACCTCGTTTAGCTGGCCCGGGCCAGGGTGAAGGTCGCTTTGGACGAGGCCGAGGACGCTGCCGCCGCGGCGGTGAACGCCTCGATGAGCTGCATGTCGAGCGAGATGTTTCCCTCGTTCTCGGGATGCCACTGCACGCCGACGACCCACCAGCTCGGGTCTTTTCCCTCGTAGGCTTCGATCAGGCCGTCGGGAGCCAAGGCCCCTGCGCGGAAATTCGGCGCGAGCTTACGGATGCCCTGGTGGTGGTAGCTGTTGACCCGGATCTCGCCCGGGCCGTAAATCTCTTCCATGAGCGTGCCGGGTTCCATGACCACGGTGTGGCGATGGGCCCCCCCCTGCGGATCGCGGTGCGGAATGCCGCGCGGCATGTCTTCGGGCAGGTGAAGGTAAATCCCGCCGCCGTTGACCACGTTCAGCTCCTGCATGCCCAGGCCGATGCCCAATACGGGCATCTTGCGCTGTTGGATGAGCTTGCAGAGCAACCGGTCCGAGGTCTCCCGGCGCTCGGGAACGACGGTCACCGAGGGGTGCGGCGACAGTCCCATCTTTTTCGGGTCGAGGTCGTCCCCTCCTGTCAACATCACGCCGTCGAGCCGTTCGAGAATCGGCGCGAGGTCGTGCTCCTTGACCAGTGGCGGAATGAGGACGGGGAGCGCGTTCGCGGAGAGGATGACGTCGAAGTAGCCGCTGTGCATATAGCTATGCGGGGTGCGGCCCTTGGAGACAGCGCGGTAGTCGGTGTTGATTCCGATAAGTGGCCGATCCTTCATGGCGGGCGTCCTTCCTTGCGTTGGCGTCAGCGAAATCCGTTCGATGACCACCTCAGGGCCGGCCGCGCGTCCACCCATGGACCACGGTTCCCGGACGACCCGGATTGAGGCGGAGCCAAGGCGCGGGGGCGAAACGAGGGGTGACCCCTGGCGCGCTCCCCAGACTCTTCAGGCGCGGCAGTTGGACAGCAGGTGCCCCTCCAACTGAGCCGCAGAAACCGAACCGACCTTCTTCAACAGGTGTGACGCGTCGTGAGGTGATTAATCGCGACTAACCGTACAAGCCCCGTGTTCGAGGCAACGGCGAGTCTAGCCTCGGCGCGCGCGCTACTCAAGAAAAAAAGCCTTCAATTTGGCTGCTTTTTTGAAGTTTTCCGTATCCGGCGCGATTCGGGAAGGCAGGGTTGCGCATCCTCTCGCATCAGTGCTTTTCGTCTGATCACGTGTCTCCTACCCGGGGACGTGGGGGGTAGTCCCCTGCCCTTTGCGAGGGGATTTGGGAACCCGGTGCGCTGATCGAGAACGTCGGCCCGGCTCACTCCACTTCCAGGACCTTGCCGTCGGTCGAGACCTCGACTTCGACGATCTTGCCGCTCTTGTCCTTACCGATGATCTCGATCGCGTCCTGTCCGTTGAACTTGGACTTCCGCGCCCGGTCGGCCTTGAACCCCCGGACCGCCTTGGTCGCGGCCTCGAGAGAACCCGGTGGCAGTTGCTCGAGCGGCACCGGTTCCAACCGCTCGACCGACTCGCCGCAACCCCAGGCCGGTAGCAGGCTCGCTGCCAGCAGAAGCGCTTTTCGCCGCATGATTCGTCTCCGATCACCGTGACAGAGTGCATTCCGATCAGTACGCATCGCCCGAAACGACCTCGCCCCCGGCGCGTGTCGCCAGCGCGGAGAAAATCGCATAGTTCGTGGTCGCCTTCAAGAACGAGACGTGCCCGTCGCCGAACAGGAAATGGGCTCCTTGTCCGCCATGGAGGCTGTAAAACTGATTCACCTCCGAATTGCGGTCGCCCGGCCCAACGTGCTCGCCGGCGTGGCTCAGCACCAGGCCCGGGGCCAGCTCGGTGACCATACGGCCGACCCCGGTCGTCCCCGAAGGGAACAATACCGCACCAGTGACGGAGCCCGTCCACGTGGCGTCGTTCAAGACGTGCGAACGCTCGCCGACGAACACCGTGGAGGCGGTGCCGTCCAACACGTCACGGAGCGCCACCTGGCTGTTCCGGAAGAAGACCCCCTCCCCGGCCGGCCCCGGCTCGCTGACGCCGTAGACCCCCGGGTAGTTCGACGGGGCCAACTGGCAAAGGTTGCGGACCACCGCCCCCGTCGAAAGATCGCGCTGCACGGCCCAGAACGGGACGGGCGACGGATCCGACGGGCAGAGGAACGCGGTCAACACGGTGAGTCGAACCGTCTGGTTGTCCAGTGCCTCGACGGCCAGGCTGAAGTTGACGGCGTTGAAGAGCGCGGGCTGCTCGAGTTGCGGCAAGAGCATGGCCGCCCAGCCCCAACCAGGACCAGTATCGTTGCCGCTGGCATCGACGTTGGAAACGTAGCCCGGCGGCAACACCTTTTGGGCCTGTTCGTAGTTCGCCAGGGCCAGCCCGAGCTGCTTCAGGTTGTTGACGCACTGGGCGCGCCGGGCGGCCTCGCGCGCGGCCTGGACGGCCGGCAGCAGGAGGCCGACGAGCACGGCGATGATCGCGATGACGACCAGTAACTCAATCAGCGTAAATCCACGAGACCGGCGGGCAAGTCGATCGCGCATGGGAATGCTCCTGTTCGGTTGTGAGTTCGGTTCGAGGACGGTGATTCGAAGGGAATCCGACCGAACCGAGTCAGAACAGGAAGCGCTGGAGCCAGACGTGTCGGCGAACGAACCCCGCCGGGACCGCGTGGGTTTGGTCCGTCTGGATCCGGCTGCCGAGCGCGTTGAGCGAGGGAGCGCGCGGAGGTGGAACGAACGACTCTTCGGCGGTCGCCGACGGCAGAGCTGCGAGGGAGGCGTGGTCGTCGTTCCCGTTGTTGAGAACGGTTTCACCCGAATCGTCGCCGACGCCTCCGTCGATCATCTCGACGACATGCCCGCCGGCCAATTCCGCGAGGGAACTCGCCAGGTCGTCCGCCGCCTCGGCCTGCCGGAGCGGGGTCCCGGCCAGGGCGGCGATCAGGCACATCCAGAGTAACGGCACACGAAGCACGAGATGAACCTCCCGTGACGATGTTCACCGATTTAACCCGTGCGGTCAAGCGGTGCGTATCGAAACGGTCCGACCCGCCGGGGCGTCGTGTTGCGTGCCCCGGCGGGTCAAGCGGGTTACCAACCGTCCTGGGCGCACCAGGGGACGTTGCTCACGGTTTCGTCGTTGCCACAGGCGATCGCGACTCGACCGAGGAGTGTGACGGGGGGGGCGGGAGGAATTCGCCTTTGACGAAGCGGACGAGCGTCGTCAGGTCATTGTCGGTCAACTGGTCGCTCGTGAAGGCAGGCATCTGGTCCTTGCCCTCGAGGTACCCGTACTTGTCCAACGCCCCAGGCTTCTGGATCGTCCGGGTGATCCATTGCGTCGAACCCCAGCCGAAAAGGCTGGGCGCCTCCTGGTTCGACGTCCCCCATTCGGAGTGGCACGAGACGCACTCGCCTTCCTTGTTGAACGCCACGTAGCCGGGGTGCTCCTGGAGACCCTTTTGCTGCTCCCACTCCTCCGGCGTCATGTCGGAGGGAGTGTTGATGACGAACTTCGCGAAGAACTCGGCGACATCGTCGAGTTCCTTCGCCGTCAGCTTCGTGTTCTTCCTCCAGCGGGCCATGCCACCGCACTGCTTGACCTTTCCGAAGTAGCTCGGCGACCTCGGATTTTCGAGGAGACCGCGGAGCCACTCCTGAGTGCCAAACCCTTTGAGGTCGGAGGCCGTCTGCGGGGTGTCGCCCCCCTGCCCCTTGCCGTCATAGTAGTGACAGCTCAGACACTTCCGCGACAGGACGTCCCGGCCGTGAAAGAGCGGATCGCGGCTCAGGAGGTACGACGAGCCTTCGGGCGGAATACCCCTGGCGGCGAGCTGGAACGCGCGCTCCCGCGCCTCGTCGGCCTGTGCGCGGGCTTGGCGGAAGAGCGGGCTCCGGGCGTCGTAGTCGAGCGCTTCGTAGGTGAGGTAGCCCGCACCACCGAAGAGCGCGAAGACGAATCCGCAGGCCAGGAAGTGCGCCAGGCGGCTCGGAAGGATTCGGTCGAAGAGCGGTATCGCGCACATCACCGCCATGATCGACATGGGAATGATGAGGGTGCCGATGTACTCGCGGTCTCCCGGGAAATGCTTCAGCATCTGGAAGAGCCAGAGGAAGTACCACTCGGGCCGCGCGGGGTAGTCCGCACTCGATGGGTCCGCGGGCGCGTCCAGCGGGCCACCGTGGAAGACGATCACCAACGTCGACACGATGGCAAGCACCGAGAAGCCCGCTAGTGCATCGCGGAACGATTGTTCGGGCCAGTAGGCCGCCGCCGGGCCCTCACGTGCCTTGCGCGGGGTGGTGACCCCGCTTCTCTGGAAGAGGATGATGTGGAACACCAGAACCAACACCACGAGACCGGGCAAAATCGCCGCGTGGAGCGCGAAGAAGCGGGTCAGTGTCTGGTTGCCGAACACGACTCCCCCGAAGGCGACCTGGCGCACCGCTGGTCCAATCAACGGCACGCCGCCGGCAAAGCCGGCTGCAATCTTCGTCGACCAGTACGCCTTTTGGTCCCACGGAAGCTGGTAGCCGGTCGCGCTCAGCGCCAGGATCAGGCCCAGCAGCACAACCCCCACCCACCAGTTCACCTCCCGAGGCGCACGGTACGCGCCGGCCAGAAGGACCTGGACTAGGTGCACTCCGGTCAGCACCACCGTCGCCTCCGACCCGAAGTGGTGCAGCCCCTGGACGACCCACCCGAGGGTCATCTGTTTTTGCATAAAATAGACGCTCCCCCAGGCCATCTCCGCCGAGGGGACGTACGTGAACACCATCAACAGCCCGGTCACGAGCTGGAGGAGGAAAGCCGTCGCGACCGCAGACCCAAGGCTATAGTGCCACCGAGCGCCGCCCGGGATCGGGCCATCGAGGACGTGGCGGGTCAGGGCCCGGTAGCCGGTCCGGCCATCAAACCAGTCTTTAAGTCGGTTAAACAAGGGGGATGCTCTCCGTTGACTGTACCCGAAACCGTTGGAACCTGACCGCGACCTTGGGATCGGTGTCGTTCGAGAGCCGCACGTCGAGCTTGTCCATCCCCCGCGGGGGGATCGTGTTGATCCTCGTGCCGTCGAAGTGGAAGTTGCTGGTATGGCACGGGCAGAAGAAGCTCTGACGGTCGGCCGACAGGTTGACCGCACACCCGAGGTGAGGACACTCGGCCGAGAACGCGAGGACCTCCGGCTTTGTCCCCGGGGGCTGGCGGACCAACCAGACCGATCCGACCGGCTCGCGCGGGTACTTCACCCAGGCGTCCAGGCGCTCCTCGATGATCGGGAAAACTTCGGGAACGCCGACCTTGAGGCGGCTGACCGTGGTCAGTTCCTCGTAATCTTGCTCCTGGCCTTTTTTCTTGCGCAGGATCGGGTCGAACAGGTACGCCACGCCCGGCACGGCCAGCGCCAGGGTGACGAGGCCCCCCAAGGCAAGGGTGCCGAAGCGGTAGAGGTCACGTCGGTTCATTGGCGAGCTCCCCAGGGATGCCGGCGGGACGGACGTAGGGCGGGAACAAGGGGCGTGGTTCCGCGGGCGGTCAAAAGCAAGAAACGGCGGGAACGGGCCGGCTGAGGGCCGGGCCGTCGTTAGGCAGTCGATCGGCCATCTTCATCGAGGGCCTTGCGGACGGCATCGAGCACGCGCTCGACGCTTTCGGACATCGGGTCGGGCAAGGTCGCGCCGGCGGCCGCACGATGGCCGCCGCCGCCGAAGCGGCCGGCCAGCCCGGCACAGTCGAGGCCATCGCGGGAGCGGAGGCTCACCTTCACACCCCCTCGAGCTTGCTCGATGAAGAGCAGCCCCACCTTCACACCCGACATACTCACGGTGAAGTCGACCAGGTCTTCGCTGTCCTGAGGGATCGCGCCCGTGCTGGCAAGGTCATCGCGCGAGATGGTGGCGTAGGCGATCCGCCCGCAGGCATCGGTCCGCAGGCGCGACAGCGTCTCCCCCATCAGCTTGAGCCGGCCGAGGGTGTTCTGCTCGAACAGCAGACGGTAAATGCGGTCGATCTCGGCCCCGGCGTCCACCAGCTCGGCGACGGTGCGGAGTGTTTGCGCGTTGGTGTTGGGGTGCCGGAACCAGCCCGTGTCCATGGCGATGGCCGTGAGCAGCCCAGTCGCGACTTCCGGGGTGAGCGTGCCGCCGAGGTCGTGGAACGCGCGCACGACGAGGGTGCCGGTCGCCTCGGCCGTCGTGTCCTTGAGGAACGTCGCCCCCAGGTCGTCCTGGCTCACGTGATGGTCCACCACCACCCGGGGGCCGGGGAATTCGCGGACGAACCCGGCCATGTCGCCGAGCTGGTTCCAGGCCGAGAGGTCGAGGATCACCAGGACTTCGCGATCGCCGAGCGCTCCAGGCCCGACGTCCGCCCCGAAGTGCTCGAAGAGCGAACGGTCAGGGTCGAGGAAGGCATACCGCGGCGGGGTCATGCTCGAGTTGACGACCCGAACATCTTTTCCCTTCTGGCGCAGCAGGCCAGCCATTCCGACCTCCGACCCGAGGGCGTCGCCGTCAGGCCGGACATGCGTCGTCACCAGAAAGCGGTCGTGGGTTTCGATCAGGTCGGCCAGCGGTGTCCAGTCGATGCTCATGGCGGGTCGCACTTCCGGTGGGTTCGGCGTCACGCCTAGTGTAGCGAACACGAAAGGCGTGTCGCAACCCGCCGCTCCGGCTCAGGTCGTGTAGTCATCCACGCGGAACAGGTCCAGGTTCTCCCGCACCCAGGCAATTGTCTCGTCCAGCCCTTCATCGAGGCTGTACCGCGGTTTCCAGCCCCATAGCGCCTGGGCAAGCGCGGTGCCGGCGAGTAGGCGTCCCACCTCGCTCGCGGCGGGCCGCACGCGATCAGGGTCGGCCGCGACGACGATGGGTGCGCCCATCCGGGCGCCGATCCGATCGACGAGGTCGCCGATCGAGACATCATCGCCCCGGCCGATGTTGACGACTCGGCCGACGGCCGCGTCGCACCGCGAGATTTGCAGGAATCCCGCGGCGGTGTCTTTCACGTAAGTCAGGTCGCGCCTGGGGTCCAGGCTGCCGAGCCGGACCACAGGGCGCGACAGGGCCTGGCTGATGATCGTCGGGATGATCGCGCGGGCCGACTGGCGAGGGCCGAAGGTGTTGAACGGCCGAAGGATCGTCACCGGTAGCCCAAACGCGCGGTGGTAACTCTCGCCCAACGCGTCGGAGCCGATCTTGGTTGCGGCATACGGCGATTGCCCGCGTAGCGGGTGTTTCTCGTCAATCGGCACATACTGCGCTGTGCCATAGACTTCCGACGTCGAGGTGAGCACGACCCGCTCCAGCGATCCGCTCCAGCGGCAGGCGTCCAGCACGTGGGCTGTTCCGAGCACGTTGGTTTGAACGACGTCGAGCGGGTTCTGATACGAGTAAGGAATCGCGATCAACGCCCCGAGATGGAACACGATGTTCCGCCCCTCGACGGCCTTGCGGACGGCCTCGGGATCCTTCAGGTCACCCCGATGGACCTCGATCGCCTTCTGGGTCGCACGCGGCAACCGGTCGATCTGGCCGCGATCGTCGCGGCCGTTGTAGCGGACGAGCGCGCGCACCTCGTAACCTTCCGCGACAAGGTGCTCGGTCAGGTGGCTCCCGATGAAGCCCCCCGCCCCCGTCACCAGGACCTTCGTGCCCATAGCTGTCCACTCCCTGGTCGCGAATCCGTTCCAGAGCCGAGTGTCGCGTCCCGAACGCGCCGGTCGCCGGCCCGCGAATCGTAACCAGCATAACAACTTGCGTCAAGATGGCCCGTCCCGGACGCTGCGTGCGGCGGTGGCACGAAATGTGAGCCCCCCCCGGCCCGCGTTTCGGTCCCCGCTACGCCGTCCCGCTCCGCACGCAGTGGCGGGAGTTGGCACGGAGGTTCAGCAACGCCAGCACCAACGCACAGACCCATCGTAGCGATAAAATTCGTTAATATTATACCAGTACCGCGTATCTGACCGCGCAAAGCGATCAGGCCTTCGCCTCCACAGCGAGCGAGCGAAAGGCGGCGAACTCAGCCGAAACACCGCACACGAAAGGCTTTTGGCAATCGCCACCGTTTCGCGATTCCGGAACTTCTACGTTATCTCTCCTAAGTCACTAAAGCCGCCATATTGCTCAGTCGATATTGTTTAACAACAGGGAGGATCGCGAACCGTTCCAGGGAACTTCGTGATCAGGCCCAAGGTTCAGGAACGGAGCCGGGCCGAATGCGGGAAAGAACCGACGCCATGTCGAACTCGATACAACGCGGAGAACGATCGATGACGCTACGACTGGTCTTGGTCAGCATTGTGGCCTGTCTGGGCCTGAGCCTCCCCAGCGCCGAGAGGCTGGGGCGCTGGACACGCTCCGGGCAGAGCTGGACAAATGGACGGCTCGCCGAATGGGAAAAGGGGGAACCGATCGACGAAGGCCGATTCGTGGTCGTTGCCGACACGACCAACATCGCGCCGACCGCTCCGCCGGTCTCCACAACGGAGGTCGCCGAGACGGCTCCGGCGGTTGACCCGGTCCCAGCCACCTCACCCATCGCCGACGCCGAGCCGAAGGCGGTCGCCAAGACGGCGGCGACGGTTGAGCCGTTGGTCGCGGCGTCGTCCGCGGACGACGCCGAATCGAAGGCCGTTATGGCGGACTGGCTCGCCGCGATCGAGCGCGAGGCGGCCCCGCCGTCCGTGACTGCATTTGACGCGACGACGGCCGACTTGCCCCAGGAGACCGTCGCCCCGACCATTCCGGTGGTCGCGGAGACGGTCGAGCCGGCTGCCATCAGCGCTCAGGAGACGGAGTGGTGGGAGGCTTGGATGGCGGAGCTGTCGCGGCCGGTGATCGTCGACAGTGCCTCCGACGCTCCCGGTGCTGCGGTCGCCCCGGTCGTCGCCGAGACGTTCGCGCCGACCAAAGAGGCTTCCGCCGATCAAGTCTTCGGCGCGGTGGTCGATGAGATGGTTCTGTCCTTCTCAAGGGACAACGAAGCGATGGCCGCCGCGTCCCTGCCCGAAACTGCCGCGGGTACTGACGAGTCGGCGCCGACCACCCCAGCGTTCGAGCCGATGGTGGTGGTCGAGGAGGACTTGAAGGACCCGGCCTACGCCCTGAACCGCGCTGCGGAGGGCCTCGCCGCGCCCGTTCCGGCCTCTCCGACAGGACCCCAGGTGCGTGAGAACCAGCTCTCCCACGCGGTGCGTCTGACGCGCGACGCCGTGAACGCGTGGGCGAGGTTGCTCCACGGCCCGGCGCTCATGACGCTCGGGCGCTGAACTGCGGCTTCCATCACCCTTCCGCACTCATTTCGATCATCCGACGACCCGTTGCCGCGCTCCGGCAGCGGGTCGTTCCTTTTAGCATTCCTCAGCAGATCTCCTACGGGGCGTTCCCCACGCCAAGCCGAGAGTCCGTGCGCTTTGCCCATGAAGCCGAGACCGCCGGTCGTGGCGGCGATCGGTGAGGAGCCTCTTCCTTTTTCTGTCGGCGAGAGGAGTGGGAGCGCGACGGGTCTTGCGCGGCGGGCCGGGCTCAGTGCTCTTACTTCGAGGAGGGGCGATCGTCGTGCGGTTCGGCTGTCGGCGTCTCCGGTCCTTGGCCTTTCCGGTAGCCAAGCTGTTGTGCGATCATGAGCACTTCACCGTGCGTTGGGAACGATTTTCCCGTTTGCACCTTGTAGCGCTGCATGGCGTTCATGAACTCGAGCTCGTCGTCGGTGTACTGTTTCTCGAACGTCGTCGGATCGATCCGCCGGCGACGTTCCTTCTTCGCGCGCCGCTCCCCCTTCGGCGGTGTCTCGGGGCCGTTTGCCACCTCGTTCGACTCATCGCGGCGCTGACGCCAGCGCCGTTCGTGCAACAAAGCGCCGTCGGGGAGCGAAGCGCGATCGAATTTCGGGTCGGACGGCGGCGTCTGATCATTGTCGTTCATAAGCCGGACCTCTTCTCGTACGGGAGTGACGGTCTATCCCTCCGTCAACCGTCTGGTGGCTGGGGTCTCGCCGCGCGAATCGCGACCGCCAAGAGACCCGGCGCACTCGTCCTCCGGCTGAGCTGGGGCGCGGCTGAGTTGACGCAGGACTCTGGCTCTAAAGGACTTGATAGGACACGGCGAAACCCCTGTCAAAGGCCGTCCTCGCGGTGTCGTCGTCACACGGGACCGGGGCCTGATGTCCAGCCGGTCGTTGGGAGATGCCGGGTTCAGCGCTTGGCTTGCGTCAGTTCCGTGTGTCATAATCGATGGTGAAACAAATGGCCCAGCAGTCATCGGCCGCTCAAGGCGACGTCGCGACCTGTCGTCGCCACGCGTCGTCGGGTCGCCGGACCTGGGAAGCGCGGTGTCCAAAACCCAAAGGCGGACGCTGGCCGAAGCTGCGAATTCAAACCTCCATGAGCGCGAACCCTCGCCGGATCAGGAGCCGGTATCCCTTCTCCTGGGAGTGCCAGATCATGTTATTCACCGCGCGAGTCTGGAAGAAAATTGGGTCGTGGGCGCTCGGCGGCGTCCTGCTTGCGGGTGGTTCGGCGGTATACGCGGAGGACGCGCCGTCGTTGTCCGGACAGCTCGCCGCGCTCGGGCGGCAAGCGCTCCAGCAGGGCCAGGCCGACCAGGCCCAAACCTTCTTCCGCAAGGCCCTCCAACTCGACCCTACGAACGCCGAAGCCCGGCGTGGCCTCGGCGACAGGGCTGGCGTACGACGCGTCGCCCTTCAGGACGCCGACAAGCCGGCCGCCGAAGCCCCCGCGCCTGACGCCCCGGCACCCGCGGCCGAGCCGCTGGCCACTCCGGCGGCGCCGGAGGCCGAGCGGCCACGTGCCACCATCGAGGCCGAGGAACGGCTCGCCGAGGTCCGACGCCAGCAGCTCGTCACCGATGTCGAGCAGCGCCTCCAGCGCGCACACGACTTTGTGGCCGAGGGGAATCCCGAGGCCGCGCTCAACAC
>JARLIH010000518.1 GCA_031291845.1 Isosphaeraceae bacterium
CCTCGCGGCGGTAGAGCCAGACGATCAGCGCCGCACAGCCGACGACGACCAGGACGGTCACCGCCTGCGACCAGGGCTGCTCGAAGCGCACCCGAGGGACGATCGCCTCCCCAGCGCGCGCTGGCTCGACGCCCAATCGATCGGCCAAACGTCGTAGCAACCAGTCCCACACGGGCGAAATCCTTGGTTTGGCAGTTCGATCGTTATGACGAGTGATGCCCGAACACCCAGGCGAGCACCGACTCGCACATCAAGAGCAGGAGGACCGCGTAAAGGAGCGGCCTGTGGAGCTCGCCGTGACGGCTGACGGACCCGGCATTGCCTGTCAGTTCGCGCCAGTTGGTCAAGTAGGCGAAGTTCCAGCCCGGCACTGCGTCGGCCAGCCCCGCGCGGTCGAGCTTGGCGGGGTCGCTCTCGGTCGGGTCGGGGTTCGCCGCGAACGTCGCCTCGACGGCCAGGGGGGGGCCGACCTTGACCTGGTAGGCGCCCGACAGGTCGGTGGCCTCGTAGTGGAGCTGGCTCACGCCCCCCGCAGCCTGGAGCTTGGACGGAAACGAGCGCCCATCCGGCGCGACGACGGTCACGGGTGCAGCCACTCCGGTGGCCGGGAGGGCCTGGTCCAGGGGTTGCCCGACGCGGACGTTACGCTCGGCAAGCTTGCCCGACGCCGCCTGGAGCACGACTTGCTCCATGACCGGCGGATAGCTCGGGTGGAGCGGCCAGGTCGTCCAGCCGGTATCGGCCGAGGTGGCCACCTGGATGACCTTGCCCCGGGAGCGCGGCACCTCGATCACCGCGGGGTCGCCGTTGTCAAACGCGAGCACCACTTCGGCCTTCGACTGCTTGGGCAGCTTCAGCTTGTGGAACTGCCAGGTCTTCACACCGGTCAGGCCCGCCATCACGGGGTCGGGCTCGCCGCCGAACTCCGCGACGATCGGATGTTTGAAGCCGAGCGCGTTCAAGCCGAACGCAGCCTCTTTTCTCGAGGCGTCGCCCACGTACGGACCCACGGACGCGGGGAGCAGGCCCTTGCCATCGGCGTAAAGCAGGCGGTTGTAGTTGTCCGGCACCACCTGGTCGCCGCCAAAGACCACGACGCCTCCCCCTTGCTTGAGGTAGTCTTCCAACGCGCTGACCTCGGCTTCCGTGAACTGGGCCATGTTGCACAGGATCACGGCATCGTAGGGCGCCAGCTCGCGCCGGGAGAGTTGCGACTCGGCGACGACCTCCGCGCGGATCATCGCAGGCGCCCCTTCGGAGCCCGACGCGGGGCTGAGGGCCTGGGCCAGGTAGTCGGTCTCGGCCTGGAACGGCTCGCTCTTGAAGTGGCCGTCGACGAGCAGGACGCTCAAGTACTCACGGACCGGCACGGCGAGCCAGCGATGGTTGTCGAGCTTCAGCGGGTCGTCGTCGATCTGGACTTCGAGCAGGTGATCGCCGGGCGTCGTGAAGGTCTGGTTGAAGACGACCGGGACGTCCTCCCCCACCGGCAGGTCGCGCGGTTGCTCGGGGCCGAGCCGGCCGTCGACCAGGAGCCGGACGCGTGCCCCCTCAACCTTTTCCGGCCCGAAGTTGCGCACCGACGCCTGGACGAGGGCCGTGGAGCCGACGGTGACGATCGGCTCCTTGAGACGGAGCGACGTGACCGCGCGGTTCTCGCCCCCCTTCTTGCCGAGGTCGATCACGACCGAGCGCGGGCGCCGCGCCTCGATCCGGGTGATCACGCGCTTCAGTCCCTCGTCCGACGCCGCGTCCGGCTTGCGCCAGCTTGCGGCCTGGAGGTCCGTCAAGAACACGACCTCCTTCTGGCGGATCGACGACACGTCGAGCACGCGGTCGATCGCGTTGAAGCTGGCGGTAAGATCCGTGCCGCCGTGCGGCAGCATGATCTCGCCGATTTCCTTCAGCACTTCGGAGTGGTTGGGTGACGGGTCGCCGATCACGACCCGCGGCGGGTCGGCCATCAACACGACGCTGATCGCGTCTCCCCTGCGCGCGTCTTTCACGATCTGCGACGCCAGCGCCTTGGCCTGCTCGAACCTCGTCACGTCGCCGTCGGCATACGCCATGCTGAGTGAGCCGTCGAGCACCAGCACGCGGTGCGTGCGCACGCCGGCGATCACTGGCAAGGCGCCGACGCTCTGCAGGAACGGCTTCGCCATCGCGGCCACGACCAGCACGATGACCAGGGTGCGGATCGCCAGCAAGATCCACTGCTCGATCCGGACCCGCCGGGAGTTCTTACGGATCGCCGCCAGCAGGAACTGCATCGCCGCCCAGCGCATCTCGCGGAAGCGCCGGCGGTTCAGCAGGTGGATGATCACGGGAACCGAAGCCGCACCGAGCCCCCAGAGGAGCGCTCCGTTTACGAAACCCAGGGCCCAGAGCAGCGGCGGATGCAAGTTCAGCTCCTCATTAACGAACCCGCGTCGCCCGCGACGCGAGGTAGCTCGAAAGCGCAATATCGAGATCGGCGTCGGTGCGCAACGGCACGTAGTCGATATCCACCATCCGGCAATTCTTCCTCAGGTCGGCCAGGTACGCACTCAACTCATCCTGGTACGCCTTGCGCAGGGCGTGCGGCTCGGTCAGGATGTCGGGCAAGCCCTCCAGCCCCTTGAAGAGCGTGGTCTGCCGGAACGGAAAGTCCACCTCGGCCGGGTCCAGGATGTGGAACACGATTACTTCGTGGCGACGGTGCCGGAAATGTTTCAGGCCGGCCACGATCCGGGGCACGTCGTCGAAAAAGTCGGAAAAGATCGCGACCACGCCCCGCTTCTTGAAGCGTTCGGCCAGGTCGTGGAAGACCAATCCCATGTCCGACTTCCGGCGCGCCGGCGTGACGTCCATGAGGTGGAAGAGCTCCTTCAGGTGCGACGGCTGGCCGGCCGGCTTGAGGTAGCGCTGGACCTTTTCGTCGAACGTTGCGAGGCCCACCGAATCCTGCTGCTGGAGCGTCATGTAAGCCAGGGCCGCGGCGATGAACTGGGCGTACTGAAGCTTCGACACGTTCTCGCCCGAGGAGTAGGCCATCGACTCGCTGGTGTCGAGCAGCAGGTAAAGGAGGAGGTTCGTCTCCTCCTCGTACTGCTTGAGGTAGAGCTTGTCGGTCTTCGACCATACCTTCCAGTCGACGTGGCGGATGTCGTCTCCCGGCACGTACTCACGGTGCTCGGCGAACTCGACCGAGAAGCCGTGGTACGGGCTCGGGTGCATCCCCGCGACGTAACCCTCGACGACCAGCCGGGCCTGGAGGTCAATGCCCTCGAGACTAGCCAGCGTTTGCGGATTTAAATATTTTTGGTAGTTTTCCACTTTCGCTCTCGTGTTCGTCGACGGTGACGGCCTTGACGAGACGCTGGACGATGTCGTCGGGCCGCAGCCCTTCGGCTTCGGCGTTGAAGTTCGTGACGATGCGGTGCCGCAGCACCGGACCGGCCACGGCCCGAACGTCTTCGGTCGAAACGTAGTAGCGGCCGAACAGCACCGCGCGGGCCTTGGCCGCCAGCACCAGATACTGGCTCGCACGAGGCCCCGCGCCCCAGCTCACGTAGTCGCGGATGAAGTCGGGGACCTCCCCCTTCTCCCGGCGCGTCATGCGCGCGAGCCGAACGGCGTAGCGGGCGACGTGGTCCGCCACCGGCACCTTCCGGACGATCTCTTGAAGCTCGAGGATATCGGCGCCGGAGAGGACCTTGGTCACCGACGGCTTCTGGAGCGACGTTGTCAGCCGCACGATGTCGAGCTCTTCCTCCTCATCGGGGTAATCGACGAGGACGTTGACCATGAAGCGGTCGAGCTGCGCCTCCGGCAGCGGATACGTCCCTTCCTGTTCGATCGGGTTCTGCGTCGCGAGCACGAAGAACGGGTCGGGGAGCCGATGGCGCTCGCCGCCGACCGTGACCTGGCGCTCCTGCATGGCCTCCAGCAGTGCAGCCTGCGTTTTCGGCGGCGTCCGGTTGATCTCGTCCGCGAGCACGATGTTGGCAAACACCGGTCCGCGCAGGAACTTGAACTGGCGCACGCCCGTCGCCTTGTCCTCCTGGATCACCTCGGTCCCGGTGATGTCCGAGGGCATGAGGTCGGGGGTGAACTGGATCCGGTTGTACGTCAGGTTGAGCGCATCGGCCAGCGTGTGGATCATCAGCGTCTTCGCCAGCCCCGGTACGCCGATGAGGAGACAGTGGCCCCGCGCGAAAATCGCGATGAGCAACTCCTCCAGCACCGCCTGCTGGCCCACGATGACCTTGCTGAGCTCCCCTTTGAGCTTGTTGAACGCATCCTTCAGCCGCTCGACGGCGGCGAGGTCGTTCTCTTGCAGCG
Source organism: Isosphaeraceae bacterium (assembly GCA_031291845.1). Classification (GTDB taxonomy): domain Bacteria; phylum Planctomycetota; class Planctomycetia; order Isosphaerales; family Isosphaeraceae; genus DAIDJG01. Next base: position 4,324 of record JARLIH010000518.1, read on the forward strand.
GTTCGGCCGGTGTATCGTCACCCACGCGGGAGACCTCCTCGTTTTTGGGAACGCGCGTCTTACGGCGCGCGCTCGCGTTCTGGAACTCGCGCTTCGGTCGCGGCCGACACCCGTTCGCCCAGGGCCCAAACGCCGCCGCGCGCGGCGACCAGCGCCCCTCGTGGCGCTAGCCGTACCGACACTTCGGAAACACTCGCTGGGAACAGCAGCCGCTGAACGTATTCGCCGGTCTCGCGCCGGCGCACCACGAGCGGAAAGCCCTCGACGTCGCGCTCGACCTGGCTCGACTCCCGCGGGTACGCCAGCACGCAGCGCTGGGAGAGTGCGAGCGACCAGCCCGCCTCGGGTCCGATCAGCGGCTGACGCCAGATGATCGCCCCATCCGCCAATGACGCACACTGGAGCGTACGATCGCTCGCCCAGAAGATCCGATGATCATCGAACGCCAGCGCGTCCGGGCGCTCGCTCAGGTCGTCGATGCCGAGACCGATCAACCACCGTTTACGCCCCGTGGCCGCGTCGAGGCGGACCAGTTCATTACCGTCGTGGAGGACGAGCAGCCGCTCGGCGTTGCCCAGCAGCAGGGGCGGTCCGTGGGTCGGAAGCTTGTCGCTCTCCCGAAAAACCCAGGAGTTCGTCCCTTTGCGGAGGTCAAACAGTCCCACCGTCCGCCGGTCGAGCACGAGCGCGACGTGTTCGTCATCGATCGGCAGCGGCGGCCGCGGCCACTCCTCGGCGTCGTGCTCCGAAAACTCCGCGCGACGGCGGCCGGTGCTCGTCTCGAGCACCTGGATCGACTCGGGCTTGCGTACCTGGAACACGACGTGTCGCGGACCAACCCACAAGTTCGGATTGATCGTCCCCGACGGTGGACTGTGAGACCAGTCGACGAGGCCGGTGTCGCCGTCGAGCGCCACCAGCTTGCGCTCGCCGATCAAGAAGACGACACGCTCGCCTACGATCTGGAAGTTCCGAAACCGCCCAGCAGTCGTCTCACCGCCGTCGCCTTCGCCGCCCGACCTGGCGAACGGGTTGGCGCCCCGGCGTCCCCGCGCGAGCGCACTCACGTCGTATTGCCATTCCACTTCCCCCTTGGCCAAGCTCAAGGCCACGATCCGCGAGTCGGTCGCCGCGAGTACCTTGTCGGTCAGGTAGCCGACCCATTGGGGGGCCGCGCCCAAGTCGGCCGACCAGGCGGCCGCGCCGTTGAGCGCGTCGACGGGACGCAGGATGCTCCCCTGCGCCAGAAAAACGCGGCCGGAGTCGGAAGCCGGCGGCGTGCCGTCGGCGATCAGCGGATGCGTCGGCCCTTCGAGCTTCCGCCCCCAAAGGCGCGTCAGCGGCGTGGGCAAGGTCGGCTCGGAACGCTCTTCGGCCATCCGGTCGAAGGGTGCCCGCGCGAGCCGATCGTACACGACCTGCCGGACCTTCATCGCGACGCCCGCTTCGCGGATGACCTCGTCGCCGTAGCGTGCCCTGGCCTGTTCGTAAGCGTCGCGGGCGGGGACCCAAAGGTGTTGTGTCTCATACGCGCGGGCAAGCCCCATCAGCGCCTGAGCGCGGTACGAGGGTTCGCCGGCCGCCGCGTACACGCGCTTGTAGGCCTGCGCGGCGTCGCCCGGGTGCTTGCGCGACTCCTGCATCTGGCCCAGGGCCAGGAGCGCGTCCGGGAGCACGCGGGCGACCGGATAGCTCCGTCCCACCTCTTCCAGCAGCCGCGGATCCTGCTCCGCGCGCCCGCGCTCCAGCAGCGCGGCGGCCTTGCGGTCGAATTCCTCGTAGACCGAGCGTCCTTGATCGTGCAGTACCGTCGCCAGCCGATCGGCGATCCAGAGACTGGCCCGGACCGACCGATGCCCCTCGTCGACGTTCACGGTGACCGCGGCCAACCGTTCGTCGGCGAGCAGCCCTTGCAACGTGGCGACCGCGTCGCGTGAGCGGCCCTGTTCGATCTGCACGTTGGCCAGGGCCAGCCGCGCGGCGAGTCGGTCCCGGTCCGACCGCGCTGCCCCCGCCGCGGCCTCGTACCGTACGCCTGCGCCGGCGAGATCGTGCGCTTCCTTGGCCTTCGCACCGAGCTTCATGAGGAGGCGAAACTGTTGCCGGAGCGCGGACTCGGCCAGCGGTGCGCCGTCGATGGATTCGGACGGTCGGGCGCGGGCAAGCGCCTGCTCGAGTGCCTCGAGCGCCACGTTTTCGCGACCGATCGCCTCCGCGGCCTGCGCGAGCCTGTAATAGTTAGCCGGCTGCTCGGGGTTGCGGGCAATCTCCTGCCGATAGCGCTCGATCAGACGGCTGTTCTGGCAGAAGACGACCAGCGCGTCGGACTGCGCGACGATCAGGTAGCCGTCGCCCACGGCCAGGTTGCCGCCGGTCTCGTGGAACGTCTCGGCGAGTTGAATCGACGGTTCGGTGCGTTGGCCGTTCGTCTGGTCGAGGACGTGAATCTCGGTCCGCGTCGGCCAGTAAATCTTGTCTCCCGCGAGCACTCCGCGCCCGTAGCCGGAGAAGGCGCGGCCCCCGCCGTCGGGCCACGAGTGCAGCAGCTTGCCGTTCTTCACGTCGTAAAGCAGGACCTTGTCGCCCGTCGCGACGAGCCGGCCCTTGGCCACGCCCAAGAGGTGGGCGAGCCTCGCCTCCTCGGGAACGGTCGGGCTCTTCCACACCATCCGTCCGGTCGCGGCATCGAAGGCGAAGATCGCGGTTGCGTCCTCGGGCGCGACGATCACGAGCCCGTCATGGACGATCGCGGGGTTCAAGTCGCGGTCGTGCCCCTCGCCGGCGCCGTTGCGGTCCTGGCGGGGATAGGTTGCGACCCACCGGATGCCGCCCGTCTCCGCGTCGAGCGCCACGACGGCGCCAAGGTTGGTCTGATAGTAGATCGTCGGACCGTCGAGCGAGAGCAGCCGGTGGCCGAAATCGGTCGGGGCCACGGTCGGGTTCATACCGAAGCCCATCATCATATTGTCGCCGTCGGACGACGCCGCGCCCAGGTAGCGCACCCAGCGCGTGTTTCCGGTCTCGGCGTCGAGGCACGCGACGTACGTCGCCGTTTGCTCGCGGCGGTCGGTCATCGCCACGTAAACATTCCGCCCGTCGGCTACGGGAGTCCCTTCAAACCCTGTGCTGCGGGCTGGCGCATCGGCCTGCCGCTTCGGCAGGGTGACATCGGTCGCCTGCCGTGTCCACAACAGCTTTCCTTCCGTCCCGCGGTCGACCGCGATCAGGTAGCTCCGCGCCTCCTGGACGGGACGCATACCGACCAGGCTCATCCAGTTGGTCGGTCCCATGCGGGCGAAGACGCGATCGCCGTACGCGGTCAGCGTGTACCGGGGCACGCCGGCCGACGGCTTCCGCGCCTGGGCGAAGCCGTTCTTGCTCTCGTCCCGCTTCCAGGCCGGCTCGATACTCTGCGAACGGTTGCCGGGCCGGTCGTTCAGGTTGTAGGCGAGGATGCGGTTCTCATCGGCGACGAGGACCTGGTCCCCCAGGACGATCGGATGATAAGCCAGCAATCGATCTGGGGTTGGTTGCGGCGAGGTAAAGCCCATCCGGCCCCCCATGCGGGGCGCATTGCCCCCCGTCTCGACCGCCGGCAGCTCAACCTTCCACTGAAGCGAGCCGACGTCGATCGAGCCCGCAACCACTTTGGAGCGCGTGAATGAGCCGGCGAACGTCGGCCAGCGCTCGTCGGGTTGCGTCGGGGGCGCGAGGTGGTCTCCCTTGAGCGCCTCGGCCATTGTGCGGGCGTACGGGCCATTCCTCCCCGCCAAGGCGCCGGACGCGTTGGGGTAGGCCTTTGCATAGGCTTCGAGATCGGCGGGCCCAGGCGGGGATTCGCCGAGGGCCGCACGGCACAGCAGCTTCTTCGCCGCCACGCGCGCCACGTCGACCCCGGGGTCCGGATAAACGAGCGCTGCACGGTCGGCCTCATGGTCCGGCACGAGCTGCCGGTACATCGAGAGTGCCTCGTCGAACCGGCCGTCCTGAAAGGCAAGGTCGCCCAGCAGGTCGAGCGCATCGTCTCCCCACGAGCTGCAGAACGC
>JARLIH010000061.1 GCA_031291845.1 Isosphaeraceae bacterium
CCGCCGGTTCCGCTCGTCGATTCCGAAATCAAGCCATCCTCCCTGGCCGATGACGGCGATGACGACGATGACGACGACGAGCCGGAAGTGATGCGGTCGCCGGAGGTCGTCGCGGTACTCGGGTCGGATCGCCCCTCGCGCTCCCCCGTCCTCAACCGCGAAGGGCCGATCGGCGCCCGGCCGGGCCAGATCGCCGGCTACAACGGGGGGTCGGGCCTGCAAGGTGATGCCGCGAAGGCCGAGGCCTACGACAATGAGAACGGCGATGGCTTCCTTCAGCCCGACCTCTTGATGAAGGCACTCGGGTACGAAGCCCCCTCGACGCGGATTTACGGCTGGGTCGAGGGCGCGGTCTTGTTCAATCCGGCCGATCCCCGGAACCATCAGAACCTGCCGAATACGCCTTCGGACCTCGCGAACCGCTGGCAGTTTCCTCAGGTCTACCTCGCCATCGAGCGCTCACTCAAGACCGTCGATCAGGTTGATTTCGGCTTTCGGTTCGACAACCTGTTTGGCACCGATTACGTCCTGTTCAACGACGTCCGCCAGCTCAACCGCCCGCTCCTGCCCAACGGCTACGGTTACACGCCGACCCAGTTATATGTCGACCTGCACCTGCCGATCCTCACGCCGGGAGGCCTCGACCTGCGGGTCGGCCAGTTCATCTCGTTGGCCGGGTATGAGTCGGCGTTCGCCCCGGGGCGGCCGCTGCGCTCGACCGGCTTGTTGTTCAACTACTCCCACCCGTTCACGAACATCGGGCTGCTCACGACGCTCAATGTGTCGGACCGACTCCAGGTCTTCAATGCGCCGATCAACGGCTGGGACCGCATGCTCGAAGCCAGCAACCAATGGGGGTACATGGGGGGGATCAACTGGGACTCCGCGGACGAACGGACCAACCTGACGCTGGCCTATTACGCCGGGCCGAACCAGATCTCGCGGTCCCTTCCGAGAGCGCCCTTGGGACTGCTGACCCGGCCGAGTCCCCCTTTCAGGCGAACCCCGGGGCAGGAGACGACACTGATCTCTGCCGTGCTCAGCCAGGAGTGGAACGAGCGTTGGACCACGGCCTTCGAATTCGACAGTGGCGCGGAGACGGCGATCCCGGTCTATGCCAACATGCCAAACCGGACCCGCAACTCGTCCTGGTACGGCGGCGGCGCGTGGTTTCTGTACACGTTCAACGAGCGCTGGACCGGCGTTTTGCGCGCCAGTTCGTTTCGCGACGAAGGCGGTGTGCGGACCGGCTTCAACGATACGTATTTCGAAACGGCGCTCGGGCTGATCTACAAGCCCAAGCCGTGGCTTTGGTTCAGGCCCGAGATCGACTACGACGGCGCAGTCGGCGCGCCCCCGTTCGAGACCCGGACCGGCCGGACGAACAACGAGATCTTCTTCGGGTTCGACGTACTGTTTCTCTTTTGAAAAGCGCGACGACGCACGGTCCCCGCGCGCTCGCGCTCCGCGGCCGGTCAAAGTCGAACTGGCGTGATTTTCCCGAAACTGGTAAACCACGAGCCGCGCAGGCCGCAGCCCCGGCGATTCGAGGGCGCTGGCCGCGGGCACCGGCGGCTTTCGACCCGCGGGTGCGTTGGGGACGGACACGGAGGTCGCCCTTGAAATTCTGCATGGTCACCACATTTTTCGGCGCGCACAGCTTCGGGGGCGACGCCGCGTATGTGGATCGCCTGACTCGCGCGCTCTGCCGCCGCGGTCACGAGGTCCACGTGTTTCACTGTGTGGACGCGTTCAACTCAGTGCGCGGCAAGCACCCCCTGCGGCAGTACACGCCGCCGCCCGGCCTGCACATTCATGCCCTCGAGAGCCGCTACGGGGTCCTCTCTCCGCTGGCGACTCAGGCGACGGGCCAGCCCCACTTCAAGGCCGAGGCGTTGCGCAAGGAACTGGACGCGATCGACACCGACGTCGTCCACTTCCACAACATCTCGCTCGTCGGCGGCCCCGAAGTCTTGAGGATGGGCCGGGGCGCCGTCCGCATCATGACCGCTCACGAACACTGGTTGATCTGCCCGATGCACCTGCTCTGGAAGTACGACTCCAAGGCGTGCGACGGACCGACGTGCATCAGTTGCACCCTGGCGGGCCGACGTCCGCCGCAAGCGTGGCGCTACACCGGGATGATCCCCCGGGAGCTGGCGAACCTCGACGCCCTGGTCTTTCCGAGCCGCCACGCCCTGGAAGAGCATCGGCGACGCGGCGTGAAGGCACCCCTGCTCCACGTCCCCTATTTTCTCCCCGACGACTGGGCCGCGGGCATCGAGGACGAGGTTCCCGAGCCGACGGAGCGTCCTTACCTTGCCGCCGCCGGCCGCCTCGTGCGGATGAAGGGCTTCCAGCAACTCATCCCGATCATGAAACACTTGCCGGAGGTCGACCTCCGGATCGCCGGGACCGGCCCCTACGAGGCGGAGCTGCGGGCCCTGGCGCAGGATCTGCCGAATGTGAAGTTCGAGGGGCTCCTCGGCGGCCAGGGACTGGCCCGCCTCTTCCACGGCGCCCGCGCGGTCGTCGTCCCTTCGCTGTTCCCCGAGACGTTCGGCTATGTCGTGCTCGAAGCGTTCGCCGTCCGCACGCCGGTCGTCGTTCACAACGGCGGCGGGGCGATCCACGAGACCGGCGTCCTCAGCGGTGGCGGCCTCGGCTACGACAGCGACGCCGAGCTGCTCGTCGCGCTGAGGCGGATCGTTCACGACCGAGGCCTGCGCGACGACCTGGCCCAGCGCGGTTATGCGATGCGAACCGGCGACTGGTCCGAGTCCGCCCACATCGAACGCTATATGGGCCTGATTCAGAGCATCCGCGACCAGCGTCCTGCCTCCACGCCGCACCAACCGCTCGTACGGCGGAGCGACCCGGCGAGGATTCGCTGAGCGTTCCGGTCCGTCCATCACTTGAAACCGAGCGGGATGTCATGCTCGTGGTGAAGTTGCCCGCGCGAATTGGTGATCTCCTGGCATGCCTCGCGCTGCTCGCGCTGGGGTTGGCGTGCTTCGCGCGCCTCGCCGCCGAGCCGGGCGGCTTGATCGTGGACGATGCGCGTCCGAGCCTCGACCACATGATGCCGCTCGACATGCGCGGGGTCGGGAACGACGTCACGTTTCTGTTCCTGCCGCACTATCAGGCCATCACCCGGCAGATCGACAAGAGCGGCCGGTTGCCGTGCTGGGACGACTCGGGGTTCGCGGGCCGGCCGATGGTCGGAAACCCGCAGGGGGGCCTCTTTTACCCTCCCGTCTGGGTTGCGTGGTGGTTCCGCGCGCCCTCAGCGCTCGGCTGGCTGACCTTCGCACACGTGCTCGGGGGCGGTCTCGGCGCTTACGTCTTGGCCCGCGGGTTCGGCCTGGGCCGGCTGGGCGCCGTCGTCGCCGGCGGATGCTTCGAGGCATCGCCGTACTTGCTCGCACACGTGTTCGAAGGCCATTATCCACACGTCTGGGCTGTCTGCTGGTATCCGTGGGCCTGCTGGGCCTTCAATGCGCACAGGAACGGATTGAGACTCGGAACGCTCGCGCTGTCGCCGGTGCTCGCGCTGGTGTTCCTCACGGGCCACCCGCAGGAGTGGTACTACCTGGCGCTTGCCCTGAGCGGCTGGGCCGCCGTCGACGCGCTGCGCGCGGCGCGGCGTCTCGGTATCGGCGCGGCGGTTGTGAAGCTGGCGGCCTGGGGGGCCCTGCTCGGCCTCAGCCTCGGCCTCGCCGCAATTGAGGTCATGCCGGGCAAGGCGGCTCAGGCGTGGATGCTGCGTGGCGCGAAGCTGACGGTGGCCCAGGCAACCCGCTACGACCCGCACAGCGTCAACTTCCTCCAGCTCCTCAGCCCGTTCGCGCTCGGCGGCCCGGCCGACTACATCGGCGACGACAACTACTGGGAGCAATTGCTCTCGATCGGACTGGTCCCCTTGGTTCTCGTGGTGGTCGCCGCATGGCGGCACCCGAACCGGCCGCTGGTCCACGGCCTGCTCGCGCTCACGCTGACGGCCTTGACCTTCGCTCTCGGGCGCAGGCTCGGCCTATTCCTGGTCTGCTTCAAGCTGTTGCCGGGGATGAACCTGTTCCGTACGCCGTCCCGCGCACTCTTCGTGGTGCAGGTCGGGGCCGCAGTGCTCGCCGGACTCGGAGTCGAAGCCCTCCGCGCCAGGCCCGGATCGCGAGCGCCGGTCCCGTGGGACCTGTTCCGGCGCCAGTACCTCGGGATCGCCGCCGTGGTGCTGGGGATACTGTGCCTCGCGCAAGCGGCCTACTGGCGGACCGACCCCTTCGAAGCCACGCCGCCGGCAGTCAAGAACGAGTTCGAAGAGGGCGATCCGGTCCGCAAGAGCAGGAGAGCCGTGTCGCCGAAGCCGCCGGCCAACGGTCCTCGGCACCGAGCGTACCAACCGCCGAAGCTGGAACCCGACGTCGCCGTGATGGCCGCCTCGCGGATACTCCACCAGGGTGCCTTCTGGGTCGCGTTCGCCGGCAGCGTCGTGCTCGTGGCCGTGGCGGGCCGCGCCCCGAAGGCGCAGCGGTGGGCAGCATGGGGTTTGGGGGTGCTCGCGTTCGTGGAGCTCGGGGCGTACGGCTGCGCGCTCCTGCGCGTCAGCCCGGCCGGGCATTTCCTGGAGGACGATCCAGTGAGCCGGGCGCTCGCCCGGGCCGAAGGGTCAGTTCCCCACCCCTTCCGGGTTCGGGTGGCCGACTCGCTTTACGACGACCTGCACGCGTCGTCGCACGGCTATGAAAAGATCAACATCAACGACTGGTTCCAGCTCCAGCACTCCGCAGACCTTTATCAGGTGCTCTACCCCCTGTTCGACCGGCTGCCGCCCGCGCCTCCCGCCGGCACCATGGACCAGATGTTGCGCGAGTTCGGCCAAGACGTCCGCCGCGGCGTTCTCGACCACCTCAACGTCGGCCTCCTGGTCTCCGACCACGTCGCCCCGGACGAGCCCTGGCCGATCGTCGCCGAGGGGAGATGGAAAGGGAAACCGTTCGCCGTCCGTCGCAACCCCTCGGTGGCGCCGAGGGCCTACGTGGTCCCCCGCGCACACCCGACGGCCGCGATCGTCTCACGCGAGTTGTCGATGCTTCGGGCGATCGACGCGCGCGAAGCGGTGCTCATGGACCGCGACCCGCTGGGGCGAGTCGGCCGCCGCCAGTCGTTCAGGCCCGCCGAGTACATCCTCCGCGACTCAGACCACGTCGTCGTCCGCGTCACGACGGACGCCCCGGGCCTGCTCGTTGTGGCCGACACGTGGATGCCCGGCTGGACAGCCCGCCTGGACGGCGAACCGATCCCCATCCTGCGCGGCAACCACGCCCAACGCGTCATCCCCCTGGCGAAGGCCGGCCGCCACGAGGTGACGATGACCTATCAACCCCCCGGGTTGTTCCTCGGCGTCGCGATGACCATTTTCTCTGCCTTGGTCTGGGCCGCCGCGCTGGTGGTCACAGTGCGGAGCAGGATTCGGGCCCGCACGGAACCCGCCCACCGGCTGCTCCACTTCCGAGCGCTGCCGGCGCCTCATTATTGGCGGAAGAGCGCGTTGCGGACCGAGGACTGTGTGACGGTTCGTTGACGGACGACCAAGCGGCCGCCGCTTTCGATGAAAGAGGAAACTTAGACCCACCCGTGGCGCTTGCGCAGCCACCATTCCAGCGTGAGCAGCGCCGTGAAGATCAGCAAGAACGGCCAGTTGTCCCAGATCTTGCGCTCGGTCAGGGTGACGTGCTCGGTGTAAACCTTGCCGTTCAGCGTCTTGAGGTACGGCACCAACTCTTCGGGCGACTTCGACTCACCGCCGGTGATTTCGGCGATGTCGTGGAGCAAGCGGCGGTCGGCCGCGGGGTTCTCCATCTCGCGGTCGTCCTGGTAGACCAGGAAGCGCGCGGAGTCGGTCGCGACGACCTCGCCCGCACGCTTGGCCGTGACGGTCACCTTGTAATCGCCCGGCTGCCCGATCGCGTAATAGGCCCCCCGCGCCTCTTCGCCCTGGTTGTAGACTGGGACGGTCTCGGCCTGAGCGTTCGCGCCCTCGCGCGTCACCTTGGTATCATATTCCAGATCGGTGAGCGGCGCCCCTTTGGTGTCGTGGGCGGTCACCGCGAAGCCGAGCTTCTGACCGATCGCAAGGCGCCGCTGGTCGAGCTTGATCTTGATCTGATTCTCGCCCTGGTCTTCCTTGTGAGCCAGCCAGAAGATGATCTGCCGCCAAAGTTTGTGATGCGCTGCACGGCCCTCGTCGGAGGCGCGGGCCCAGACCCAAGTCTCGCCGCCGAAGGCGAGCACGCGGGCCTTCCCCGTCTCCAGCCCGATCATGATCGGCTCCGACTTCGGCCCGGGTGTATGGCCGTAGATGGTGGCCGACAACTTCGGCTGGCCAAACCGGTTCGTGCCCGCCAACGGCGGCAGGCTGTTCCACATGCGCGTCGTTTCCGTCCGGTTCGGCCCCACCTGGAGGACATAGCTGTCGAGCGCATCGCGCGAAGGGACGAAGCGGATGCCCCCCTCGGGCTCGAGCTGGCCGTCCCCCGGGTGAAGCTGCGTCGGGAGCACGCGCGCCAGCTCGCTGGCCGCCCAACCGCCCGGCCCGAAGCTGGAGCGCCCGCCGAGCATGATCAGGCCCGCCCCGTGGTCCACGGCCGCCGTCAACAGCTTCTCCTGACGCGCGGTGAGGTGGTCGGCCGGCAAGTCACCGAGGATATAAACGTCGTACTTGCCCGGCGCGAAGATCGAGTCCTCAACCTGCGACTTGTCGCCGGCCGCCGGCCGCCGCAACACCTGAAGGTCGACCTCGATATCCGGTGATGACTCAATAGCCATCATCAAGAACTTGTATTCCCAGGTGAAGTTAGGACCCTGGAGGTAGACGACGTTCACCCCCCCCTTCATCACGCTGACGAACGTGCTGATCTCATTGTTCGTCGGGATCAGCTCGCCGTCCTTCGGCTTGACCCGGAGCGTGACCTTTTTTTCACCCGCCGTTTGCGGAATGTACGACAGGCCCGTGAGCGGGACGACCTCGGTCCCCTGCGGGATCTTGATCTCCTTGCGCACCGGCTCGCGCTGGTCCTCGACGACCATCTCGACGTCGACGGTCTGGCCCGAGAAGCCGCGGGCGACCAGCGTCCCCTTGACCTGCATCTGGTTCTTGACGAACACGGTCGGCGGTGTCACGAGGTCGCGTAGGGCGAGGTCCTTGGAGGTCGCTCCGGCGTTCTCGGAGCCGAAGGCGACCGTCGTGACGGGCACGCCCTGGGTCCGCAGTTGGCGAGCGGCCACGGCCGGGTTCAGGCCTCCGTTCGAGGCGCCGTCGCCGAGCAAAACCATCGCGGCGACCCGGACACCCTGGGCGTTCTTCGCGCCCTCAAGGAGCGCTGGACCGATCGCCGTCTCGCGGCCTCCCGGCTCGGCGACGTCGTCCGGGTTGTCGTCGTGCAGCGACCCGTCGAACCGGTAGTACTTCACCTCGATGTCGGGTCCCAGCCCCTTCGCGGCCTCTCGCGCCTCCTTCATCGTCTCGCGCATGCGCGCCCAGCGGCTCTGCCCCCCCTTCTCGTCCTTCACCGTCATGCTCCGCGAGGCATCCTCCACGAAGATCAGCGCGGCCGGTTGCTTCTTCTTTTCTTGGATCACGATCGAGGGGCGCAGCGACGCGACCAGGCAGAGCAGCACCGCCGCCAGCCGCAACCCCAGCGCAAACCAGCGCCAAGAGCCCGAGGTGCCCCGGAGCCTTTGCTGATAGGCCCAGACCGTCAGCACCATGACGAGCACGGCGGCGACCGCCACGACGGGCCACGGTCCGATCGGGCTAAAGCTCACTCTCATCGAGGCCGCCCTCCGTTCCTAAGCCGCCGCACCGGCCGCCACCTTGGCCCCGGACTCACGATGGAACTTGTTCGCCAACAGGTTCTCCAGCGTCACGACGATCAGGATCAAGGCCATGATCCAGGGGAACAGCTCCCGGCCGAACCGAACGTCCTTCACACGCTCCGCCAGCGCCTTCGTGTCGTCGGCAAACACATACTTATCCTTCCCGAAAAGATGGTCGAGGTCCCCTTTTTCCAGGGGAACGAACTCCGACTCGCCCAGCGGAGGGTTGATGCTGAAGCCCATCTCTTCCTTCTCGGTCTCCGGCCCCGTCGCGGTCACCGTCCACTGCCCGGGAGGCGTCGGCGCTTCGATCACGAGGCTGTCGTTCGTAACGGGCGCGGTGAGCCGTTCGGCGTTCTTCCCTTCCTGGTGGCGGACGAAGTAGTTCTTGAATCGCCGGGTCGGGTCGACGGCCAGGATCACGTTATCGCCCGCCGTGTAGTTCAGCCGCTCGCCGGTCGCGCCCGCCATGTAGGGGACGGTCTCGACGAGCGCGGCCAGGAACGGCCAGGCCATCGGAAACTCGTTCCACGCGGCATCCGCTTTGGGGTCGCTCCGGCGTGCGAGTGGTGTCGTCCACAGCAGGACGCGCCCCGTTTTTTCCCCCTTGAGCGTCCGCTCGAGCAGCGCAGGGGAGCCATCGGCATAACTCAGCAAGACGCGTGCCCCCTCCGAAGGCACGACGTGCCAGTACCGGCGTACCGGCACCTGCGATAGGTCGGCCTCGATGTTCTGCGCATAGCGGGTGAAGAGGGGGTGGGTGAAGTCGTTGACCTTGCCGAACGTTGTCGGTTTCTCGGGATTGGACTTTCGCTCCAGCTTCGCCGGCACGACCTGACTCGCATTGGGGCCGTTGTAGTTCCCCGCTGTGCAGCGGTCGCCGAGCCCCACGGTCAGGCCGCCCCCTTCGCGGACGTAGGCGTTGAGCTTGCCCCAGTCCTCTTCCTTGAGCTCCGAAACGTTATTCACAAAGATACAGCTATAATCCTTGAACGCTTCGCGGTCCCGATCAGTCAGGTCGCGTGCGCGAATACGGGTCACCTTGCAGGCACGCGGCGTGCCGGGGGGGAGCGTCGCGGGATCGGGGTCGAGGGCGTCGGCGATGAACTCGGCATCGTTGGCGCCTTCCGTCAACAGGTCGGCGATGACCAGAACCTTGCGGGCGGCCTCGACCTTGAACGTGAAATAGCGCGTGTCGTCGAAAGCCAACGAATCGATCGCGCCGCTGAAGCGGACGAAGCCCTGGTGCAGAGGGACCCTGGGGTCGAGCTTGGGGGTAACGAACTTCACTTCGGTCTCACCGTTGGCGGGAACGGCGACCGGCTTCTTGTCCTTCGGGACCCCATCCAGGAAGAACTCGGCGACGGGCGTGACCGCCGCCCCCTGAGAGCGGATCTTGGCCCGGATCTCGATGGTGTCGCCCTGCGTGGCGACGCTCGCCGACGGCTCCGCCTCGGTCACGGCGATGTCGCGCACGTCCTTCGGGGCAAGGCGGACCACGTACGTGTTCACACCGTTCTTGATTTTCTGGAGCTTATCGAGCCCTTCGACCGCGCTGTCGGTCTTCCAGGCCGAGCGCGCCAGGTCGGTGAGCACGTACACCTCGTGCCGCGGCCGGTCGCTCTCGACCACAGCGGAGTACGCCTGGCCGACCGCCGCGTTCAAGGGGCGATAGGTCGCACGCAGGGCGAGTCCTTCGATCTGCTTGCGAGCGGAGGCGGGGGAAAGCGGTGGGGGAACGCCGGGCTGCGACGAGTCGATCACGAACACCTGGCTGGAGTCCGGGGTCTTCTTCAAGGTCTCGTAGGCCCAGTCCTTCGCCTCGTCGAGTCGCGTCTTGTCGTGCTCCTTGTAGCCCATGGAGAGGCTCGTATCGAACACCAGCGCCAGCGCCGTCGGCACGTCGTCGGCGCCGAGCTTGCCCTTGGAGAAGAAGCTCGGACGCGCCAGGGCCAGCGCCATCAGCGCCAGGATTGCCATCCGCGCAATCAGGAGCAGCCAGTTCTTGACCTTCAGCTTCTTGCGCGATCGCTTCTGCCGCTCGCGGATCAGCCGGAGCGCGGGGAACACGATCCGCTTCGGCGTCTGCTTCATGAACAGGTGGAGGATCACGGGCAAAGCCGCCAGCGCTGCGCCCCCGGCCAGACCCGCGTGCAATAAGGAGATATCCATGCCCGTTCGTCTCTCGTGCCGTGGGAACGGCGTGATGTGTCTCGCGAGCCTTTGACTTCAACCCCTGGCCTGCCGGCTGAGCAGGTAGCTCATCAAGGCCTTGTCGAACGGCATACCCGTATGGAGCGGGACGTAGTCGATCCGTGCATTCAGGCACTCCTTGCGGTAGTTCGCCTGGAACGCGGCAACCTCTTCCAGATAATCGGCCTTGATCGCGTCCGCGTCGACCAGCAACGTCTCGCGCGTCTCGTTATCCTCGAGCTCGACCATCCCCTCGAAGGGAAAAAGGGCCTCGGCCTCGTCGAGAATGTGGAAGACGATCACGTCGTGACCGGCGAACCGCAACCGGTGCAGCGCCTGGCGGATCGGCTCGAAATCGCCCAGCAGGTCGCTGAAAAGCATGACGAGGCTGCGGTGCCGGATCATGCCGGCAACCTGGTGCAGGCTCTTGGCGATCGCCGTTTCTCCCTCCGGCTTCAATCCCGCGAGGAGCGACAGGATGTTCGATAACTGCGTCCGCTTGCTCTTGGGCGCAAGGCTTTGCCGCACCTTCTGGTCGAACGCCACGACCCCGACCGGATCCTGCTGGTGAATCATCAAGTAGCCCAGGGCCGCCGCCAGGCTGATCCCGTACTCGAACTTCGTCAGCTCCTGCCGGTAGGTGTAGCCCATCGAGCCCGAGAGGTCCATGACGAGGTAACCCGTCAGGTTCGTCTCGGCCTGGAATTTCTTGATATAGAAGCGGTCCGTCTTCGCGAACACGTTCCAGTCGATGTCCGAGATATTGTCGCCCGGGCTGTACTTACGGTGCTCGGAAAACTCGACGGAGAAACCCTGGAACGGGCTCGCGTGCAGGCCGGAGATGAACCCCTCGACGATGAACTTGGCGCGCAGGTCCAGCCGGGCCACCTGGCGGATGACCGCGGGTTTCAGGAACTTTTCCGCCGTGCTGGCCAAGCCGTCACCTCGCGCTGTCGAACGTCAATCTTGTGAGTCTGCCCGCCGCAAAACCTGCTCCAAGCGAATTACGAGACCGGGAAGGAGCGGCGTCGTGTAGCTATCATTTACCGTGAGCGTGCGCTCTTGATAGTCGCCTGGCGCATGGGTCAGGACCAAGACGCGTCCTCCCGTATAATCGACAAGCACGTATTCGCTCACCCCGAGCGCATGGTACTCGGATCGCTTCTCCACGGCGTCCCGGTGCCACGACTCGTGCCCGGGGCTGACGACCTCGACGACCAGTTCAGGAACCCGCTCGGGCCGCTTCTGCCCGGACCGCTCGCCCACCAGGTAAACGGCAACATCACCGATTCGGGACTTGCCGGTCCCCGCCCGCACCCAGGCCTCCGAAACGACCTTCTGGACCCGGTCGCGGTGGGTAAGCTTGTAGCCCACGAACGCGTCGCGCCACGGTTCCGCGGCGTCGTCGTGATCCTCGCTGTTCGGCGACATCACGACCAGCTTGCCTCCCACGAGCTCGTAGCGCCATGGCGTTTCATACTCGGCGGAGGCAAACTCGGCGTCCGACACGGCACGACCGGCGTCGGCCGGGCCGAGGGTCAGCGGCGTCGCGACTGCCTCCGCTGATGTCGTCATGGTCGCCTCCCTCATTCGAGCAAACCGAGCCATTCACGCGCACGACCGCGCGTCAACTCCGCGGCAGAATTTCGTTCAGGGGGATGAGCAGCCCGGGAAGGTGCGGGGTCTGATAGGTGTCCGCGGAGGCGAGGACCGTCTCGCGATAACCCTGCGCCGAATGCGTCAGGACCGAGACCTGTTTCCTTTCGTAACCCACCAGGACGTACTCCAGCACGCCCAATCCATGATACTCCGACCGCTTCTCGACGGCATCCCGCTCGCAGGTCTCGGCGCCGGGGCTGAGCACTTCGACCACGATCTCGGGCACCCGGTCGGGCCGCCGTTGTTGCGACCGAGAACCGCTGAGGTAAACAGTGATGTCCGCGATTCGATACTTCCCGCGCCCGATCCGCACCCACGCCTCGGAAACCACCTTGTCGACACGGTCGCGGTGCGCCAGCTTGTAGGCACCCAGACAGTCGCGCCAAGGTTCCGAGGCGTCGTCGTAGGCTTCGCTGTCCGGCCACATGACGACGATCCTCCCGTCGACCAACTCATACCTCCACGGCTCCTCGAACTCGGCGCCGACGAACTCCTCGTCCGAGACGGCGCGCCCGTGGTCGCCCGGCCCGAGAAGCAGGGGGGAGTGAGCCGTCTGGGATAAAGTCGCCATCGTCGCCTCCTCCGTTCCCTACATTACGACAGGCCCTGGGTTTCGGTTCTGACGGGGGGAGTCGCGGTCTCGCGCTTCGGGGCGGATCAGGCAGGCGGAGCAGCCCCACCGCGCTTGTCGTATTTGGGCACTTCGGGCTCGCGAATCTCGGCCAGCAGCCGCTTGATGATGGTTTCGGTTGTATACCCCTCGGCCTGCGCCTGGAAATTGGTGCTGATCCGGTGCCGCAGTACGGGAATGGCGACTTTACGGACATCGTCGAGCGAGACGCTGAAGCGACCGTCCATCGCGGCCATCGCCTTGCCGCCGAGGATCAGGTTCTGGCCGGCACGCGGCCCAGCGCCGTAGTCGACCAGTTCCTTGATGAACGCCGGTGCCTTTTCGTCCTGCGGCCGCGTCGCGCGCACGAGGCGAGTCACGTAATCGACCGTGTACTCCGAAACCGGCACGGAAGTCACCAGCTTCTGCAAGTTCACGATGGCCTTGCCTGACAAGACCTTCTTCAGCTCAGGCGTCTCCCCCTTGGTCGTCGCCGAGAGGATCTTTTTCTCCTCCTCGAGCGACGGGTAGCCGACCCGCACGTCGAACATGAAGCGGTCGAGCTGAGCTTCGGGAAGGGGGTAAGTCCCTTCCTGCTCGATCGGGTTCTGGGTGGCGATCACGAAGAACGGGTCGGGCAGGTGGAGCGTGTCCTGGCCGACGGTGACTTCGCGTTCTTGCATGGCCTGAAGGAGCGCAGCCTGCGTCTTGGGGGGCGTTCGGTTGATTTCGTCCGCCAGGATGATGTTGGAGAAGATCGGTCCCGGAACGAACCGGAACGCGCGCCGACCCGCCTCGGGCTCTTCGAGCACGTTGGTCCCCGTGATGTCCGACGGCATCAGGTCGGGCGTGAACTGAATGCGCTTGAAGCCGACGTCGACGACGCGCGCGATCGAGCTCACCATCAGCGTCTTCGCCAGTCCGGGGACACCCACGAGGAGGACGTGCCCCCGCGTGAAGATCGCCGCGAGAATGTGCTCGATCACCTCGCGCTGGCCGATGACGACCTTGCTCAGCTCCCC
>JARLIH010000062.1 GCA_031291845.1 Isosphaeraceae bacterium
ATCTGCACCAGCCGGACGCGACTCGGCTGCGAAGCGGCTCGGTCCTGGCCCTGACCGCCGTCGCCACCGTCGTGACCCCGTTCGGCGCGAGTTCCTGGTCCTACGCAGTGGGGCTCTCGACGAACAGTGACGTGGCGCGCCTGGTGACGGAGTGGCAGCGGACCAGCCCGTTGACCTTCGACGGCGCGCTCTTCTACCTGACGGTGCTCGCTGCCGCGATCGTCGTCGCCGCTGCCCGGCGTCGCCAGGGGCGATGGCCGTCACTCCCCAGCCTGCTCTGGCTGGCCGGGCTGGTCGTGGTTGGCGCCTGGGCAGAGCGGGGCGTGGTGTGGTGGGCGTTCGGCGCACCCGTCGTTATGGCGCCGATGCTCGCGGGCCTGTCCGCACGCGACCGGCCGCCGAGTGCACGTCCCGAGCCAGCCGCTCTGCGGCGCCTCAACCTGGGGATCGGAGTCGTGCTGGCGCTGGTCGTCGTGATGCTCCAACCGATCTGGCGCCCGTCGGCGTCGCTCGCCGGCCCCGACGGGTTGCTCACTGACGCGCCGGTCGGGTTGGCCGCGGCACTGCGGACCGCGGGGTTGTCCACGGACCGGGCCGTCGTCCCGCAGCGCTGGGCGTCCTGGTTCGAATGGGCAGCACCCGGCGTCCCGGTGATGGTCGACAGCCGGATCGAGGTCGAGCCCGCGTCGGCCTGGTCGGACTACCTGGTCATTGCGGTCGGCGGGCCCGGCGCGCTCCAGGCCCTTGCGCATCTCCGCGCGTCGCTGGTCGTGGTGGACCGCCGTGACCAGCCGGCCCTTCTGGACGCGCTCGAGGACCCCAGCTCCGGCTGGACAATCGTCGCTGAAGACGTCAACGGCACGATCTTCCGATCGACAGCGACGGCCGGCCTCTCGCGCCGAGGGTGATGCCGAGCAGCGCCGATCCCGATCGTCTGGAGGTGCCAGATCCGGCAACAGGGCCTCTCCCCGCGTACCCCGCACACGAGCCGGATACCAGGACGTTCGGGTGATCGGCGGTCGCTCCTGCCCGCGTAGACTCCGGGCGATGGAGCCACAAGAGATGACGCCGACGCGTCCGGAGCGCCGCGAAAGCCTGCGCCACCCTCGCCTGGTTGGCGCGTTGGTGGTTGCCGTCGCGGTCCTCGGCGCCATCCTCGGTGCCCAGATGCTGGCATTTCACCTGGCGACAGATCCATTGACCGACTTCCGCGTCTACTACGACGCGGCTGCCCGACTGAACGCGGGTCTGCCGCTCTACCCGCCGGGCGCCCGCATCTATCCACCGCTCTTCGAGATCGCGCTTCGTCCGCTCGCGCTCCTTCCGTTCGATATCGCCGCTGGAATCTGGGTGGGTATCACCCTCGCGGCTCTGGGCCTGACACTCTGGCGACTTGGAATCCGACGGCCTGCGACATGGATCGCCGTCGGCGCACTCTCGGCATCGATCGCCTGGGTGCTCTCGATCGGTCAGGCAGAGGTGATCATCACGCTCCTGCTCACACTCGGCAGTCCGATGGCTGTTGCGCTTGCGGGCAACATCAAACTCTTCCCGCTCCTGGCCGGGATCTACTGGTTGGCCTGTCGCGACTGGCGTGACTTCTCACGGTTCGTCGGCTGGACGGGGGGCCTTGCCCTCCTCCAACTCGTCCTCGATCCGAGCGACACACTCGCCTTCCCTGGCACTTTGACCGTCGTGAGCACGCAGGTCGCCGAGGCCGGCAATCACGATCTGTCGCCGTTCGCCCTGTCGCCGCTCCTGTGGGCGGCGCTCGTCGTCGCCGGCGTCGCATGCGCCTGGAGGCTCGGTCGCACGCGCTGGGGTTGGGCAGCGGCCGTTGCCCTGGGGGTGCTGGCGTCGCCGCATCTCTTCTCCTACATGCTGATGTCCCTTCTCGCCTGCCTGCGGCCGCAGGAGGGGGAGTCACGCGGGCGGGTGCGTCGCATTTCGGCGCGGCCGGATGCCTCCGCGGCCCCGGGGCGGGGTGAAGGCCGCCTTGACCAGGCGTAGGTGTCCACAGGCCTCTCGCCCTCAACTCTCGCGACCAGACCCGGCGTTGACGCCTGCTGGGGGGGGTGGGTCCCGGTTCGAACGCGCCGGAGGCCCAGCTCCTGGAGCCGACGTGCGGCAGTCCGGGCGCGGCCATCGCGCCAAGGCGTGTGGCTGCACCCTCACCCTACGTTGTGGTCGCTCGTGGCCGCCGCCTCAACAACGAGGAACCAGTGCCACCGCCAGAGACGAGCCGCGTCAGCTCGTGCGCGAGCTGACGCGGCGAACGACGTGACTCCCCCTCCGTGGCGCCACGTCCTTCTGGCGCTTACGAACCTCCAGTGGGAACTCGTCTTCCTCGGAATTGCGCTCGCCTGGGGAGTGGCACAGGTGTTCATCGTGCCGCCATTTCAAGTCCCAGACGAGGGGGACCACTGGTTTCGGGCCTGGGCACTGACCGACGGACAGTTGACGGCTGACCGACAGGGAATGATCACCCTCCCCGGTGAGTTCTCGCGCGAGGTCGACCTCTATGCGCGACTCGTCAGCGACGTGCGCATTCTCCCCGTCTCCCTTGAGGGACAGGCAGGCTTCTCCAATTACGAGGATCTCCTCGACGGGCAGGGATCCTCTCCCCCAATCAGAGTCGTCTCCCGGGTGGCGAGCTACGGCCCGGTGGGCTATCTGCCCCAGGCGGCGGGTATCGGCCTCGGGCGACTCGTGGGAGCCACGCCGCTCGCGTGTTTCTACCTTGCGAGGTTGGGGAACCTCCTTGCCTCGATAGCCCTGCTCTTCTTCGCTATCCGACTCGCGCCGTTCGGAAAGCAACTCTTTGTACTGCTGGCGCTGATGCCGATGACGATGTTCGAATTGGCGAGCGTCTCCTGTGATGCCTTGACGATCTCTGGCGCCATGTTCTTCACGGCGCTCGTCCTCTGGGCAAGCAGGCACTCGATGATGCGGCGAGTCGATGTCGCGGTCGTCTTGGCCGCGTCGGCCCTTCTTCTCAATGTCAAGCCCGGGTACGAGGCGCTCGTTCTTCTGATCCTTCTTCTTCGGCCGGCGCAGCTCGGCGGCCGGATGCGGTACTTGGCGTTCGTCGCCGCCAACGTGCTCGTGGTCGTCGGGGTCTTCCTCACGGTCCTCCTGCTTACGTCCACCGAGGGCCGCGTCCAGACTGGGGGAAGCATTCAGACACAGCTCCTGTTCATCCTGGAGCAGCCCCTGGGGTTCCTGGGGATCATCTGGTCCAACCTTCGTGACAACCTGCTCGACTGGACGCTCCAAAGCATCGGCATCCTCGGTTGGTTCACCGTTGCCCTGCCGCCTGCCACCTATCTGGTTGTTCTGCTGGGAGGGTTCGGTTCCTTCGTCGGCATGAGGGAGGAAGTAGACCTTGACCCCGGGCAACGGGCGCTGCTCGCCGCGGCAGGACTCGGCGTGTTCCTCTCGATTGCCATTGCCCTCTTTGCGTTTCTTCAACCGACAGGCATCCAGCATGTCTCCATTCAGGGTCGGTATCTGGCGCCCGTGTGGCTGCTCCTGCTCTTGTCCGGTTACGGCATCAAGTTCGCGCAGAGGCAATTGGGGCGGCTCTTCATGGTCAGCGTCCTGCTCTTCGTGATGGTGCAGAACCTGCAGACCCTGATCTCCGTCTACCACCCGTGAAATGTGCGTGCCGCCGGATACACTGCCGCCATCGTCCACGGTTCGTCATCGAGGAAGCGGGCGCGTCGTGAAAGTCGTGATCCTTGCCGGCGGTCTCGGCACCCGCCTGTCCGAAGAGACCGCCTCGCGGCCCAAGCCCATGGTGGAGATCGGCGAGCGTCCGATCCTGTGGCACATCATGAAGACCTACAGCCATTACGGGTTCAACGACTTCGTCGTGTGCCTGGGCTACAAGGGCTACGTCATCAAGGAGTACTTCTCCAACTACTTCCTGCACATGTCGGACGTGACCTTCGACATGCGCGACAACTCGATGGAGATCCACCAGGCCGCCGCCGAGCCGTGGAACGTGACCTTG
>JARLIH010000063.1 GCA_031291845.1 Isosphaeraceae bacterium
CCCCCCCCCCCCCCCCCCCCCCCCCCCCCCCCCCCCCCCCCCCCCCCCCCCCGGGCCCGGGCGGAAAAAACCCCCCCCCCCCCACCTCCGGGGGGGGGGCCCGGGGGGGGTGCGAACGACCAAGCAGGCCTGACCGTGCGCAACTGGCTGCAAACCGCTCTGAGCCCTTTCGGGCTCAATACAGCACAATGGCCCGCCCCGGGCCGCCGTGGCAGTCGCGCACCTTCAGCGCAGCAAACAGGAAATAGCCGCCAGCGGGAACCTGGCCGACGTGATGCAGGAACTCGACGCCGACCATCTCACGGCTCCCGAGCGCCCAGTAGGTCATGAGCGCCCGTTTCGGATCGACGCCACCGAGGTCCGGGGCGTCGGTGGCGACGCAGCGAACGCCTTGACTCTTCAGGTACACGATCGCGTCGGGGCCGGGCGCGGGCCAGCCTTCGCTCTTTCCCGACAGGGGATCGGACCAGACCCCAGCACCGTGCGACGGCAAATACCGGTCGAGATGGCCCGTGTGAAAGAGAACGATCTCGCCCGGCTTGAGCGCGCCCGATGCGCGCTCGGCCGCCTGAATGTGAGCCGGAGTGATCTCGGGCGACGCCGGCCAGGAGCCGCGGGGCGTGGTCCCCACCAGCGACGTCACATCGATCACGTGAACCGGGCCGCACGTCCACGACAGGGGGACCTTGTCCGTCGTCAACTCGCTCGTGCCGCGCGGTCCATACTTCGCCTCATACTCGTCCAGCCAGGCGCGCACCTCGGGTGCGTAGGCCGGCTTCGTGCCGTCCGGCGGGAGCGCGAACGCGGGGGGCACGAGGTGCGTACCGGCCATGGCGTCCATCAGGTGCGCGTGGTGCCACAGGTCGAGCGATTCGGCGTACAGAAAGTCGATCTTCAGGTAGGACTGCCGATGCTGCCCCGTGCGGAAGCCGGGCGCGGTTACGGGCGAACGCGGCGACAGCGTCGGCGAGAGGTCGATCGCCCGCTTGTGCCGGCACGACTCGATCAGGCGTTGCGGCAGCGCGCCCCCGACGATCGAGAACACGCGGGCTTCGCTGTACGGTCCTCCCTCGTGCTTCGGTCCGAGCAGGCAAACAAAGGCTCCCGTCGGTGGCAACGCGCCGAGGTTGGTCGCGCCTTCGGTCCAGATCATGCCGTGCTTCAAGCCCGCGTAGTGGGTCGGCTCGGCGAGGTCGGGCAACGGGCCCATGCTGGCGCTGTCGGTGCCGAGGGTCATCACGCCGCGCGTCGCCAAGAACTCCATACAGTCCGGGTCGGGATCGGGAAAGCCGGGCGCTTTGCGATCCAGGATGTCGGCGATGAACCGGCTTCCCTCGGGGAGCGGGCGGTAGTACGCGTCCGAGTAATCGCTCCGAAACAGCACGACATCGCCGAAATGCAGCCGGCGCTGCTGTCGCTCGAACCGCAGGACGTGCTCGGGCTTGACGAGCGGGCTGACTCCGTTGGGGGCCTGGTCGCGCAGGTCACGGACGTCGACGACGCATGCTTCGCCGCCGAACTGCCAGGGCTCGATCTTGTCGGTGTACGCCAGCCCGAGCGGCCCGGACTTTTCGCGTTTCAAGTCGGGACGTACGACCGAATGCGGCGGTACGTCGAGCTGCGTGCCGGTGTTGCCGTCAATCAAGAGCACGTCGACGTTGTACGCCGAGGCCGGCCCGATCGTCCGTTCGTGCGTGAGCTGGAAACGGGGAAACGGGTACGCGGGCCACGTGCAGGGATACTCTGGGGCGACGAGCAGCGAATGGTCGATGAAGCGCGATTCCGCGGGCGCGGACTCGCTCGTCTGCGCTCGTGCGCCGGGTAGCGCCGTGCACAGGCAGCCGATCAGCCAGCAAACGCGCAGGTCGATACGAGAGGAGAGCATGGCGATCCCCGTGGGGTGCATGAAATGCACCGTGTGATTGACACAGAATGGGGATGGTGCATTTCGTGCACCCTACACTTCCGTGAGCGGCTCGGTGGCGTCGCCGAACTTGTCGAGGTGGTGGCCCACCTTGTCCATCATGGACAGGTAAAGCCGGCACATCTGGCGGTCGGGTTTCTCGCGGTAGTCGAGGATCCGGCCGGTCTGGATCTTGCCGCCGCCGCGGCCGACCATCACGACGGGGAGCTGCGTGGCGTCGTGGGAGCCGGTCATCATGCTCGAGCAGTACATGATCATCGAGTTGTCGAGCGCGGTGCGGTCCCCTTCCTGGATGGCGTCGAGCTTGCGCGCGATGTAGGCGACCTGCTCGACGAAGAACTGGTTCACCTTGAGCCAGTCGGCCGTGTCGGAGTGGGACAGCAGGTGGTGGATCATGTAGTCGACGCCGAGGTGCGGGAAGCGGAGCGACGAGTGGTCGTTGTTCAGCTTGAGCGTCGTGACCCGCGTGGTGTCGGTCTGGAAGCCGAGGACCAGGATGTCGCACATCAGCCGCATGTGGTCGGCGATGTTCTGGGGGACGCCTTCGGCCGGGCGGGGGATGTTGGGCTTGTCGAGTGTGGGCCGCCACCCCTGGAGCTCGCCTTTCTTGCCGGCGCTTTCGATGCGCTGTTCGACGTCGCGGACCGAGTCGAGGTACTCGCTCAGCTTCTGCTGGTCGGTCGCGCTGATCTGGCGGCTGAGGGAGCGGGCGTCGGAGAGGACGGCGTCGAGCACGCTCTTGTCACCGCGCTCGACTTCGTCCTTGAAGAGGCGGTCGAACGCCAGAGCCGGGTAGAGCTCGAGCGGAGTCGGCGTCGTGGGCGAGGTCCACGAGATGTGCGAGCTGTAGAGCATTGAGTAGTTCTTGTGGACCGACGGGTTCGACTTCTCGCACCCGAGCACGAGGCTCGGGACCTTGGTCGAGCGCCCGTGGCGCTGGGCGATCAACTGGTCGACGCTGGTTCCCGACCGGATCTCGCCGCCGGAGGCCAAGGGGGCGCCGGAGAGGAGGTTGCCGGTCTGCGAGCTGTGGATGTTCCCCTTCTGGGCCTGTTCGTTGTAGAGGCCGCGGATGAAGAGCATCTTCTCGCGGAAGTCGGTCAAGGGGGCGAGCACCTTGCCGAGCTCCATGTCCTTGCCTTCGCCCTTCGCCCACCACTCCTTGCCGTGGAACCCGTTGCCCGAGAAAAGGATCGCGAGCCGCACCGGAGCTTCGCTCGCCTTGGCGTTGCCGCGCACCTCGTCGCCCCACACGTTCAACGACTCGAGCCAGGGCAACGCCATCGTGACGCCGAGTCCGCGGAGCATCGTGCGTCGGGAGAACCTGTGCGTCGTCATGAGTCACTCCAGTGTGGGGGTTGTGGATTCCATCATTATCACCTACGCGACGTCCTGTGTCACTGCGTTCGTAGGGCCGGCCCTACGGGATGACTCAATCATTGTACGCGGATTCGCGTCCGCGGATCTCGCGGAACTGGCGGCTTCGGACGATGGCCTCGACGACCGGAACAACTTTGTAGTCGTTGCTCTTCAGCACGGTTTGCAGCTCGGCCAGGAGCGGCTCGTCGGAGAGCTGCACGGCGCGGCCGAGGGAGTAGCCGAGCAGCTTGCGGCAGAACTGGCGCAGAAACGCGTCGCGCCGGACGGTCAGGAGATAGGTGCGCAGGCCGCCGAGGCCTTCGAAGCTCGCCCCGTCCAGGGTCTTCGCGTGGGTGTCGATGGGCCGGTCGCCCAGGTCCTTCTCGCGGAACCGTCCGATCGCGTCGAACCCTTCGAGCGCGTAGCCGAACGGATCGATGCGGCGATGACAGACGTAGCACTTGGGGTCGGTGCTGTGCTTCTCGACGAGCTGGCGCACGGTCTGGCCCTGGAGCGCGGCCTCGTCGTCCGGCAGGACGGGCACCCCCTTGGGCGGGCGCGGCAGGCGCTCGCCGAGCAGCACTTCGCTGATCCAGTTCCCGCGCAGGATGGGGCTGGTCCGCGAGGCGCCGGACTGCTTGGAAAGGGTCGTCGCCTGGCCCAGGATGCCGCCGCGCGCGTGTTTCTTGATTCCCTCCACGCGACGCCAGTCGGGTCCGGTCACGCCGGGGATCCCGTAGTGCTTCGCCAGGTCCTCGTTCAGGAACGTGGAGTCGGAGTCGAGGATGCCGAGGACCGAGCCGTTGTTCTGGAAGAGGTCGGTGAAGAAGCGGATCGACTCCTCGTACATCGCGCCCCGGAGGCCGATGAACGTGGGGAAGTGCCGGTCGCTCTTCTCGTCGAGATGGTCAAAGTCGTGGATGTGCAGCCACTGGCAGGCGAACTCGGTCGCGAGCCTGCGGGTCTTGGCGTCATGGAGCATCCGCCGCATCTGCGCGACGAGGACCTGTGGGTCGTGCAGCCGGCCCGAGGCCGCCACCTGGCGGAGCTCGTCGTCGGGCTGCGACGACCAGAGGAAATAGCTGAGCCGGGTCGCCAGCTCGACGTCGGACACCGGCCCCTGCCCCGCGCCCGGGCCGGGCTTCTCGACCCGGTACAGGAACGCCGGCGCGACCAGCACGCGGGCTAGCGTCAGCCGGATCGCGTCGTCGTGCGGGATCTCCTCCTTGCGCAGGGTGCTGTAGAGCGAACGCAGCTCCTGCCCTTCCTCGGCCGTCAAGGGGCGCCGGTAGGCGCGCGCGGCGAATTCGAGCAAGGAGTCGAGATGCTTGGGCTCGGTGTCGACCAGGCGCTTGCGGAACGCGGCCGCCCGGTCGTTGATCGGCTTGCGGAGGGGCTCGAACACCTTCGGGTCGGCGTCCTGCGACGCATATTCGAGCAGTTGCGCGAAGGCGTCGACCAGCGTCAAAGCGTCTTGACTGACGTAGCGGAGCTCGTCCCAGAGCCGGTCGAGCGTCGCCTTCTGCGCATCGTCGAGCATCAAGCGCGCGAGCTGGTCGTCCTCGCGGTAGAACAGGGTGAGCGTGATGACCTCATCGACCGGCACGATCTTGGAGTAGCAGAGGGCCGCGGGAAACAGGCGGCGGAAGTCGCCGAAGGCCGACTCGATGCGCTCCCGCGCGTGGCTCCCCGGGTTGGCGAGGATCGGCTGACCCGGCTGCAAGGCCGGCGGAGCTCCCGGCTTTCCCGTCTGCATCTGGACCTGCACGCTTCCTTCCTTGCCGGCTTGCGGGTCGAGCGCGGCGGTCGTGATCAGCTCGCAGCCGGCCACGAGGTCGGCCGGGAGATGGATCTCGATGACCGACGGGGCGCGAACGCAGAGGCTCGCGGCGTCGATCGCGCTGCCGTCGGGACGCTTGCCGAACGTCGCGGGGTCGAGGCCCCACTCAATCGGCGCCTTCGCGGGCGAGTCACTCCCCGGCAGTGCGGCGTTGGTCCGCTCGGCCGCGGGCTTCGTGAGGGTGCCGCGGAACAAGGGACCGCCGAGCGACGCGAGCTCGCGGTAGAGCAAGGTGTCGGGGTTGTCTTTGGCCGTGGGGGGGGCGGCCGTCAGCAGTTTCTGAATGTCGACAGCCAGCGCCCGTTTTTCGTCGGCGGTCTGGGCGGTCTGCCACTTCGCGAGGAGCGACCCCGCGGGGATGACCGCGCCGGCGTCGCTCCCCCCCTTGTCGGGCTCGGTGTAGAAGTGCCAGACGCCGGCGTTGCCGAGCCGGTCGGCGTGTGGGTTGCCGGCCAGGATATCGCCCGAGACGTCGCCCGCGAGGTCCCACGTCTTGTCATCGCGGGTGCTCGTGAGCTTGAGGTCGACGGCCGTCAAGTCGCAGGCGTGGTTGCCGTCGCGCGGACCGATCAGGAGGGAAACGACGTCCCCCGGCTGGACGGCCACGTGCTCGATCGGGCCGGCTTTCGCGACCCCGTTCCCCTGCGCGATGCCGGTGGCGAGCCGCTGGCGCGTCGCGCCGCGGCGGAGCTCGAGCGACCAGGTCACGCCGTTGCCGCACTCAGGGTGCGCGTGGCTCACGGCCGCCTCGATGCGCAGACTCGTCGCGACCGGACTGCGCCAGCCGACGGCCGCCTTGAGGGTGGGGGACGGATGCACCGCGACGCCGTGCGGCTTCATGTTGCCGGGGACGCGGACATGCTGGCCGGATGAGTTGGCGAGCAGGAGGGGCGTGTCGTTGCTCCCCCAGCCGTTGATGAAGTCGTAGCCGCCGGCGCCGGTGATCTTGGTCGTGAAATGACTGCCGAGCGCGACCTTGCCGCCGAAGCCGATGCCGAGGTAGTCGAGCCACGCGTGGAGCGCGTCGGTTTCGACCCCGTGCTTCTTCGCCATTTCGCGGGCGTCGGCCTTGCCCTGGGTCTCGGCAATTTCCGCGGCGGCGGTCAGGTAGGCGGCCGCGCTCGCGAAGATTCGCTCGCGGTGCGAGGCGAGGTCGCGCGACACCGCGCGCACGTCGCGCAGGAGCAAGTCGGCCCGGCCGGGCGCGGCGAGCCTCGGCTGCTGCCAGACGACGAAGTCTCGCTCGCTGCCGTCCCCCGCGTCGGACGCGATGAGCGAGATCGTCACGTCGTTGCCGTCGGGCTGCGGCGGAACCTTGATGCGCAGCTCCTGATTGGCGACGACGGGGTCGACCGGCTCGAGCCACGCCTTCGGTCCGCCGATCTTGCCGATCTGGCCCACGGACGTGAAGCGCCAGAGTCCCTTTTGCCAGGCGGCGACGCCGGCGGCAAGCGGTGCGGCGTCGTCGGGCTTGGCGGTGCGCCAGCGCGCGCGGAGGCCGTCGAGGAGCAGCGAGGGCTCGGAACGGTTCAGGCTCGTCCAGAGCGTGCCGAGGTACTTCGCGTTCAGTCCGCGCTCGGCCGCGACGGCGTCGATCGTCTTGGTCCCGTTCGCGAGCGCTGCGCGGGCTGCGAGCGTCGCGGCGAGGTACTTTTCGACGGGGAGGCGTCCGCCTTCGTTGGTCTCGAACACGATGCCTTGCAGGTTCACCTTCTCGCCCCCGGTGGGGTCGGTGAATTCGCGGTAGAACCCGCGGATGCGCGCCAGGACCTCGTCGGTCCAGTCCCGGCGCGTGGTGCCCGGCGAGAAGCGAAAGCCGTCCGGCAGCAAGACCGCGTGGTCGGCAACGCCCTTGGCGGCATCGAGGTACTTCGTGATAAGCGCGGGTGACATGACGAGCGCGTTGCCGGTGTTCGTGAACCCTTCGCCGGCCGCGCCATCGACCGGGAACTCGCGGGCGGGGTCCAGCGATCCGATGCCGGTCAGGTCACGGAGCGTGTACGTGTATTCGGCGTTGCTCAGCCTGCGCAGCACGACGCGGCCGGGGTCGCCGGCCCTGGCTTGGGCCTCGAGGGTGAGGTAGCTGCGTACCCACTGCTGCAGCCGGGTCCGTTCCTCGGCGCCCGGCTGTTTGGCGTCCTTGGGGGGCATCTGGCCGCTGTCGAGCATCTCGCCGACCTTCTGCCAGGTCTCCGGCTGCTTGCGCACGTCGGCCCAGCTCACGAACTCGGTGAGATCGACGTCGGCCTCGGTGCGTTTCGGCGAGTGGCATTTGGTGCAATAGCGCTCGACCAGCAGCCGGATCTCGGGCTGGTACGCCTGCTCCAACTGCTTCTCAGGCGCCGCATCCGCGCCCGCCGCCGGGCGCGAGGCGACCATCAGAGCCACCGCCAGCATGCTCACGACCGCTGCCGTCCGCATTCGAAATTCTCCGACCAGAGGCTCGACCGGGTCAGCACCATCGCCACACAGGGGTCGTTGGCCAATCCTTCAAGCGTCACGGCCACGGTCCGCGTGGCTTACCCGTGCAGCGGCACGACACTGGCACGGCGCCTTTCTCCGACAGCTCGGCTTCAAGGCGAGTATATCGACCTTTCGGGAACAGGTCATCGAGGGGGTGGCAATTCTTCGGGAGTGCCCGCCGATCGGTACGCGGTCGCGGGGGTGGACTGTCGATTTGTAGGGCCCGCCATTGCCGGCCCGACAAGTTGCAGAAACGTGTCACGCGAGCCGTCGCCGATTTGAACCGGCCCCCCAGAAGCCGCTGTCCTGGCGCACCAAGAGGAGGACGCGCCAAATGTTGCCGGAAATCCTCAAGATCCGTGTGTCCAGGTCGACAACGTTGCAGCAATGCCACATTGAGGGATGTTCCCGACCCCTTGCTTTGACAGCGAAGCGTGCCCGGGTGACGATCGTCCGGTCGGTTGCGGCGTAGTGCGCTCCTGGGTTCGTTTGTGCAGCACCGGTCCTGCGGCGAGAAACGGGCGCAAATTCTTTTGTACCGGTTCTTAGGGAGGAGTCTCATGGCGGGCAAGAATGCTTTATTCTGGTGCCTGTGCGTCCTGACGGCGGCATCTCCAGCCCGCGCGATGGTGCTGCCGCCCGGCGGCACTGTGACCCCTGACGCTCAGAGCAATCCGCTGACGGATCCGACCGCGACCGTGCTCAACTCGGCCAGCGGGACCTTCAACGCCGATAACATCGTCCTGGGCTCATACAAGGAATGGGTCGTTCGGGAATCGTCCGGCACGCTCGATTTCGTGTACCAGGTCACGAACGCCCCGGCCAGCCTCACCGCCATCGAGAGCGTGAGCATGTACCACTTCGTCGGGTTCACGGCCAACGTCGGCTACGTCGCCGGCTCCGGGGACCGCGACCCTTCGTCGGCGTGGAGCTCGCCGAGCGGGACGGTGCTCAGCTTCAATTTCCCCGCCTCGAATGCCTTGCCGACCGGTCTGTCGTCGGACTTGCTCGTCATTCGCACCAACGCGACGCAATACGACAGCACGGGAACGTTCTCGTTCCTGGGCGGTGCGGCGACGACGGTGCCGGGCTTCGCCCCGTCCGCCGTGCCCGAGCCGACGTCGCTGGCACTCGTGGCGCTGGGCGGTGCGGGGTTGATCGCCGGTGGCCGGCTACGCCGGAGTGCGCGAGCCGCCGAAGAGACGATCCGGTAAGGGTCGTTCGACACGCGTAGCCCACCCCGTTGCCGCGAAAAAAAGGGGGGCCGTCCCCACCCTGCGATACACGAACGGCCGACCTTCTCCGCAGGAGAAGGTCGGCCGTTCGTGTTGCGCGCTCTGGGCTCGATGATGGTGCCGCGGAACCGCGGGGCATCGACCCGCCTCGGCGGCCGTCGCCGTGCGACTTGACGTGGCCCGGCTTGCAGGACGCACGGCCTGCCGCCGTCGACCAACACTTCCGCCCCGGCCTTGAGAACCTGCAAACCAAACGTCTTAAACCCTTTACGGCAATCAAAAGAGATGCGGTACGGATCTTGCATTTGGGTTGCGTCGGGGAGAACGGGCGCGTTCAATACCGCTCTTCGCAGGGTGCATGAAATGCACCGTTTCGGCTCGTTGTCGAGAAAACGGTGCATTTCATGCACCCTACGAGGACAATGGGACCCTGAACCGCTTGAGACTTCCCTTCGCGTCTGTCGGACCAAGAGGAAAGGAGCGGCGCGATGAGTGACGCCGCAAAGGTCTTGATCGTCGACGACGAGCCGAACATCCGGCTCGTGTTCCGGGCAACGCTGGAGTCCGCCGGGTACGACGTGGCCGAGGCGGAGGACGGGACCGGGGCGCTGGGGGCGTTGCGGGGGAATTCCGTCGACCTGGTGTTCCTGGACCTCCGGCTGCCGGGCATGGACGGCCTCGAGGTGCTGCGGCGGCTGCGCGAGGGGGGAGACGATACTCCGGTGGTGATCGTCACCGCGCACGGCGACGTGCCGAACGCCGTCCAGGCGATGAAACTGGGCGCGATCGACTTCCTGACCAAGCCGATGAGCCCCGAAATGCTCCGGAAGGTCGCCCGTGAGGTGCTGTCACGACACGTCCGCGTACCGTCGCCGTCGGCTCGTTCGCAGACGCCCGAGCCGGTCACCGTCGCCTCGCAGTTTGCGCTCGACCTGAGCCGGGCCAAGTGGGCCCTGAACCGCCGGCAGTTCGACGAGGCCGAGGCGTACCTCAAGCAGGCTGTCGGGCTCGATGAGCACTCGGCGGAGGTCCACAACCTGATGGGCGTTCTGCACGAGCTCCGCAACGAACATGATGCCTCGTACCGGTGTTACAAGGCGGCCTTGAAGGCGGACCGGCGGTACGAGCCGGCCCAGCACAACATGGCCCGGTACTACGAACGGTTCACGTTTGGTGCCAGCGAGGTGCCCGTCGACCTGGGTGACCGTTAAACGCCAGGGTGGCGCCGTCGGTCCATGGGACCGGATGGTCGTCTACGGACGAGCGACGGGGCAGGATCGCCCCGGCAGTTCGCGCCGTGGGGGACGTGCGCACCTTCCTTTTGTTGATCGACTCGAACACTTCTAAAAATGGCTGACGTGCAGCCGATGGGTGGGCCATGCGTATCCTTGAAC
The DNA here is from genome assembly GCA_031291845.1 of Isosphaeraceae bacterium. Lineage (GTDB taxonomy): Bacteria > Planctomycetota > Planctomycetia > Isosphaerales > Isosphaeraceae > DAIDJG01. Next base: position 10,216 of record JARLIH010000063.1, read on the forward strand.
GAATTAAGACCGAGCCGGATTGGAGTGGTGCGGTGGCGGACGTAGCGGTCCCGTGCGGGTCGGTTCTGGTCGTCGACGATGAGCCGAACATCCGCTTCACCTTTCGGACGGCTCTGGAGTCCGCCGGCTTCCGCGTGGACGAGGCGCCGAGCGGGGCCGCGGCCCTGGAGCGGCTGGGTCGGACGTCGTGCGACGTTGTGCTTCTCGACCTCCGGATGCCAGGCGTGGGCGGGATGGAGGTCCTTCAGCGCATCCGGGACGAGGGGAATGACGTGCCGGTGGTGATCGTCACCGCGCACGGCACGATCCCCGACGCCGTCGCCGCGATGAAGCTGGGGGCCATCGACTTCCTGTCCAAACCGATCACCCCCGACGCGCTCCGCAGGGTGGTTTCCGAGGTGGTCGAGAGGCACGCACCGGTCGGTCCCGAACCGCGGAGCTTGCCCGAGCCATCCGCGCACCCGACCGTCGTGACCGTGTGGCCCCCCCTCATCGACCTGACGGCGGCCAAGTTCGCGCTGAACCGTCGCGAGCTCGACCGGGCCGCGCTGCTGCTGGACGAGGCGCTCAACGTCGATCCAGGCTCCGCCGAGGCGCTCACCCTGAAGGGTGTGCTGCTGGAGGGCCGGGGTCAGGACCACGCCGCGTACCAGGCGTACAAGAAGGCCCTCACGTCGGACCCGAACTACGCCCCCGCCCGCGACAACATGGAGCGCTACTGCGAGCGGTTCGGCCTCGACGCCGCGAACCCCCGCATCAACCCCGCCGCCGGGACGTGAGGACGGCGGGCGTAAAGAACGCCATCGGCAATTTGGAGTGCGGGAGCTTGCTCCCGCTTTGATAGCGGCGGCAAGCCGCCGCACTCGCAAGCGCGGGGAAGCTCGGCATGAAGGCACCGAGCCCTGAACGGCCTTCCGCCATTCAGGGACGGCAGGGCTCCCGGAATCGCGCCAAAGGCGCTTCGTTGGAGTTCCGCCTTGAGGCGGTCCGTTCGCCGCTCCAAGGCGGGACTGCTACTCGATGTCGGTTTCGCAAGTTCGCCACCTGTCACCTGTCGACACTAACCCGAAGCGCAAGCGAGGGCGTAGGACCTCGCTTACGCTTCGGGTTAGTATGCTGACGTATAGTAGCGAAGGAATTACGAAACAGACAGCGAGCCGTCGAACCAACACTCACTCGGCCTGAGCCCCAGCCCCGTCTATCTTCTGTCCGGCTGTGGTCAAAAAACCGCCTCGCTCCTGTTCGTGTCGTTGGTCTCGATGTTCGAAAGTCGTTGTCGCACAGTAACTTGAACACAATCATGATGTGGGCATCGCAGTTGCGTTGCCTCCGATCGCCTTGCCGAGTGGCAATGTGGCCGGACCAGTGTTCCGGTCTGGTCGTCCACCCCAAAAGGGATCGTCACTTCCATGATTCGATACCGTCGCGATCTGCGCCGTTGCCACCGCGGGGCCTTCACCCTGATCGAGCTGTTAGTGGTGATCGCCATCATCGCGGTCCTCATCGCGTTGCTGCTGCCGGCCGTCCAGGCCGCCCGAGAAGCGGCCCGGCGCGCCCAGTGCATCAACAACCTCAAGCAAATGGGTCTCGCCCTGCAGAACTATCACGACGCCGTCAGCACGTTCCCCATGAGCTACGCCGCGCGTAGCCCTTTCGTCGACGGGGCGACCGATACGGCTCCCGGCTGGGGATGGGGCACGATGATCCTGTCCCAGCTTGAACAGACATCCGTCTTTAACGCCGTGAATTTCATTCTGCCGGTCGAGGGACTCCAGAACTCGACCGTCGTCCGCTCGATCGTCTCAACCTACATGTGCCCGTCCGACCCGATTCCCGGTGGACCGTTCGGGGTCACCGACAAATCGGGGAACGTGCTGGCCATGATGGGTCCGACGAGTTACGCGGCGTGCGTTGGGAACGACTACGCGGACACGACGACGGGGCTGAACAACGACGGGCTGGGCAACGGCGTGCTGTTCCGTAACAGCAGCATCCGGATGGCCGGCATTACGGACGGGACGAGCCAGACGATCACCATCGGCGAGCGGGCCTGGTCGATCAACAGCGGCCCTTGGGCCGGTGTTGTGACCAACGGTGTCATCAATCGCGGTCCGGCGAACCCTTGCCCGAAGACCGGTGCCCTTTATTATCTGGCGGCGTCGCTGGTACAGGCCCACACCAACGTGCTGAACACTGACACCGACCCGGATGGCGGTCTCGACGATTATTCGAGCCGTCATCCGGGCGGGGCCAACTTCGTCTTCGCCGACGGATCGGTCCATTTTCTCAAGAACGTGCTCCGGAATTCCGGTCAGCGGCCCGACGGCTCCACGATCTACGCGAGCCCCACGTTCCTGGCGCTCGGCACGCGCAGCGGCGGCGAGGTCATCTCGGCGGATGCTTACTGAGGACCGATGGCGCCGGTCGGGACGACGCGAATGACGACCGACTTCGAGGCGGGCGTGCGGCTCCCATCCGCGAAATCGTCGACCGGGACGAGCACGTTCGCCTCGGGGAAATAGGTGGCCGCGCAGCCGCGAGGGATGTCGTAGGGGACCACGATGAACCGGGGGGCGACCCGGCGCTCGTCGCGGAACTCGCCGATCAGGTCCACGACCTGGCGGTCGACCAGGCCCAGGCCGGCGATGTCGAGCGCGTTCATGAACACGACCCGCCGCTCGTGATAGACGCCGCGGTAGCGGTCGTCGAGTCCGTAGACCGTGGTGTTGTACTGGTCGTGGCTGCGGATGGTCATCATCAGCAACTGGCCGGGGGCGAGCTCGATCCTGGGGATCGGCTGGACCGTGAACCGGGCCTTGCCGGTGGCCGTCACGAACTTGCGCGCTGCGGCGTTGTTCGGCAGCACGAACCCGCCCGGCCGGCGCACGCGACGATTGAAGTCTTCGAAGCCCGGAATGACCTCGGCGATCCGGTCGCGGATGCGGTCGTAGTCGGCGACCAGCGCGTCCCAGTCGACGCGCGACTCGCGGCCGAAGACCGCCCGGGCGAGCCGCGCGACGATCGCCGGCTCGCTCAGCAGGAACTCCGAGGCCGGCTCGAGGCCGCCGTGGGAGGCGTGGACCGCACTCATCGAGTCTTCGACAGTGACGAACTGGGGGCCGGTGGCCTGGGTATCGTGCTCGGTACGGCCGAGGCACGGGAGGATCAGGGCCTGCCTGCCGGTGACGAGGTGGGCGCGGTTGAGCTTGGTCGCGACGTGCGCGGTCAGGCGGCAGCGGCGAAGCGCCTCGGCCGTATAGTCGGTGTCCGGCGTGGCGGAGTGGAAGTTGCCTCCCATCGCGAAGAAGACGTGTGCGCGGCCCTCGTGCATGGCCTTGATTGCCGCCACGACGTCGTGACCGTGTGCGCGGGGCGGGTCGAAGCTGAACGCGCGGCCGAGGCGGTCGAGGAAGTCGGCCGAGGGACGCTCGAAGATGCCCATCGTCCGGTCGCCCTGCACGTTGCTGTGCCCCCGGACCGGGCACGCCCCCGCGCCCGGTTTGCCGAGGTTGCCGCGGAGCAGCAGCAGGTTGACGACTTCGCGGATGTTCGCGACGCCGTTGCGGTGCTGCGTGAGCCCCATCGCCCAGCAGACGATCACGCGGTCGGCTGCGATGTAGACCTGGGCTGCGCGGTGGATGAGGTCGCGCGCAACGCCGCTGTGCGCGACGATCTCGTCCCAGGAGACGGCGTCGAGGGCGGCGACGAACTCGTCGAAGCCGGAGGTGTGCTCGGCGATGAACGCATGGTCGAGCACGCGACCGGGGCGCTGGCGCTCTGCCGCCAGAATTTCCTTCATGATCCCTTTGAGGAGGGCGACGTCGCCGTTGATCTTGACCGGGACGAAGAGCTCGGCGATCGGCGTGCCGCCGGTGAGCAGGTCGCGCACGTCTTGGGGGTGCGCGAAGCGGTTGAGCGCCCGCTCTTGCAGCGGGTTCACGCTGATGATGTGGCAACCGCGGCGGGCCGCGGCTTCGAGCGCGGAGAGCATCCGCGGGTGGTTCGTGCCCGGGTTCTGGCCGATGACGAAGATCGCGTCGGCGTGCTCGAAGTCGGCGAGCGACACGGTCCCCTTGCCGACGCCGATCGTGTCGCCCAGGCCGACGCCGCTCGACTCGTGGCACATGTTCGAGCAGTCGGGCATGTTGTTCGTGCCGAACAGGCGGACGAAGAGCTGGTAGAGGAAGGCGGCCTCGTTGCTGGTGCGCCCCGAGGTGTAGAAGATCGCCTCGTCGGGAGAACCGAGCGCCCTCAGCTCGTGCGCGACCAGGTCGAAAGCATTGTCCCACGACACGGGCACGTAGTGGGCCGCGCCCGGGGGGAGGAGCATCGGGTGGGTGAGGCGGCCCTGGGCTTCGAGCCAGTGGTCTGATTGTTCGCGCAGGCGCGGCACGGACCACTCGCGAAAGAAGTCGGGCGTGACGCGCCGGGTGGTGGCCTCGGCGGCGACGGCCTTCGCGCCGTTTTCGCAGAACTCGGCGTGCGAGCGGTGATCGGCGCCCGGCTCGGGCCAGGCGCAGCCCGGGCAGTCGAAGCCGTTGACCTGGTTCACCTTCAGCAGGGTCAGGGTGCCACGGAGGAGCCCCATTTCGTGCATGGTCTGCTTGACGGTGCTCGCAATGGCGCCGAAGCCGGCGGCGGGGTGGTGGTAGGGCCGCACGTCGACCTCTGCCGTTTCCACGGAAGGAGCGGCGGGCTCACCGTGGGTCTGTTCGACGGCCGTGCTTGTCGGCTTCTCGACCGGACCGGACATGTCACGTCTCCGTTCGGAATGGTCACCCGTGTGGATCGATCCGCTCGGGGTGGGTGTACACATTGAAGCTCGGCCCGCGCAGAAAGCCGACCAAGGTGATTCCCAGGCGATCGGCGACCGAGACGGCCAGGCTCGACGGTGCCGAGACCGCGCAGACGATCGGCACCGCGGCGACGGCGGCCTTCTGGAGGATCTCGAAGCTCGTTCGTCCCGACACCAGGAGGATGCGCTCCGCGAGCGGCAGTTCGCCGTCGAGGAGGGCACGCCCGACCAGCTTGTCGAGGGCGTTGTGACGGCCGACGTCCTCCCGCAGGATGAGGAGGCGGCCGTCCGGGTCGAACAGGCCGGCGGCATGCAGCCCGCCGGTGCGGTCGAAGGCGGTCTGGGCCCTTCGCAACGCGTCGGGCAGCGCGACCAGGGTCGATCGGCCGACCACGGGGCCGGGCGCGACGGGTGGGCTGCGCACCGTGATCTGGTCGAGCGTGGCCTTGCCGCACACGCCGCAACTGGAGGTCGCGAAGAAGTTGCGCTGGAGGGACGAGCCGTCGAAGGGCCGCGAGAGAACGACCTGGACCACGTTGCAGGCGCTGGGTCTCGATTTCGGAGCGCATTCGCGAGCCGTGACCAGGTCGTCGAGCGACGTGAGCAGCCCCTCGGTGTAGAGGAACCCGACGGCCAGCTCGGGATCGTTCCCGGGTGTCCTCATGGTAACGGCAACGCTAACCGGCTGCTGGCCGGGACCGCGCGCCCGGATCTCCAGCGGTTCTTCGACCGCGACCCAGTCCGTCCGCTCGCGCACGCCCTCGCGGCTGACGACGATGACTTCCACGGGCGAGACATCACCCGGCGCCGTTGCCGGTCGCGCGCGATCGGGACCCAAGGTGTGTTCGTGGCTCATCATCGGCTCGCGTGACGGACCAAGCGGCGGAGGCGTGTGCGTTCATCGTCTGTGAGTCTGGCGTACCTGCTATTTTACCAACTTGCCGTCAAGGGTGGGCCCGAATGCGCTGGCGAAGTCATTTCTTCGGCAAATCATTCCATGGGAGTCCCGGCTTCAGCGGGAAGCAAACCGTTTACGGGCCTGCTTGTCTCCATGGGTCATTGAGACCTCGTGGGGTACAGCCATGTCCGTAGGGCTTGCGCCGCCTGCTTTGCGTGGCATTCTTGTTCCAGGCCGCAGAATCCTTCAAGGCCGCATTCGCGGCCCTTCGATAAATTCCCTGACGGTGTACGGCTCAACTCGTCGAGAAGGGCCTAACGAGCCGCCCCAACACGTTGAGGTGCGGAGATGCGCCACGTCCGTTCCCTGGAACTCGAACCGCTGGAAGCACGGAAGCTCCTGGCGAAGGCCCATCCCGCGCTGGCACACATCACGCCCGCGGCGCTGGTGGGCCCGCTGGTGCTCGACGGCACCCTCACCGTGGACACGAAGGGGGCGACGACAACGACCGATCAAAGCGGAGACACAATCACTTCGACACCCGTCGCCGGAAAGCTCGGCGCGCTGGGCGAGGTCCGAGGCGCCTGGAACGAGGCGGTAAACTCGTTTGGCGACTATGTCGGACCCGACACGCTCCAACTCCATGACTCGCAGGGCGGGTTCATCATCGCATTCAACAATGGAAGTCCTGGAAAACCGCACAAAACGGCGCACGGCGCCCTCTATTATCAAATGCCGCAGCGGTTCTACGAAGGGACGGGGGCCTACGCCAATTCGGCCAAAGCCGCGGAGAGCGGGACGATCCAACTCACGACGAACAATGCGCGGTCCGCGATCGTGAGCATGACGCTCAACACGCCCACGACGTGAGCGGGTCGACGGGCTGTGTAGGGCCGGCCATTGCCGGCCCAACATGGCTATGCGCCCGCGGTATTCGCCAACGTCTCGTTGGTGCGTCAAGACGGGGTGCTTGGGTAGCTGAGGGTGGCACGCCAGGAGACTGCGACGGTCGTGCTCCCCAAGCACCGATTCACGAGCGTTAACAATGCCCTTCATCTCGCCGTGACCGAGCGAGCTGCGCAAAGGGCATAGCGGTTGCACGCGCTCCCGCTCCGGGTACACTTGGTGGCGACGAGGCAAGCAGCCATCCCATCCGACATCTCGTGAGTGGAACGAACATGGCGACGACGACGCAGAACGGTGCCAGTACCATCTCCTGGGATGACCTGAGCCGGCTCATTCAGGCCAACCACTGGGACCCTTTTTCGCTGCTCGGTCTGCACGAGTTCGTTCACGACGGGACGCGTGCGCTGGTGTTCCGCACGTTCCTGCCGGAAGCGCAGAATGCGTGGCTGGTCGACCTGAGCGGGGGCGAGCCCGGCGTCCGCGTCCCCCTGGAGCGCACGCACGCGGACGGACTGTTCGAGCACGTGTTCGATGACCGCGCCAAGCCCTTCCCGTACCGCATCGCGGTCGAGAACCACGAAGGACACCGCTGGGAGTTCGTCGACCCTTACCAGTTCGGGCCGGTGCTCACCGACTTCGACCTCCACCTCCTGGCCGAGGGGACGCACTACCGCAACTTCGAGCGCCTGGGTGCGCACCTCACGACCCACGAGGGGGTGTCCGGGGTGCACTTCGCCGTCTGGGCGCCCAACGCGATGCGCGTGAGCGTCGTCGGCGACTTCAACCACTGGGACGGCCGCCGCCACGCAATGCGGAACTGCGGCCCCACCGGCATCTGGGAGATCTTCATCCCCGACCTGGTCGAAGGCGAGGTCTACAAGTTCGAGATCAAGAGCCGGCACCAGAGCTACCTGGTGCAGAAGTCCGACCCGTACGGGTTCGCCGCCGAACTGCGCCCCAAGACCGCGTCCATCATCTGGGATGTGAACAAGTATTCGTGGGGCGACCATGACTGGATGGCCGCGCGCGAGCACAACCAGCGCCTGGGGGGTCCGCTCGCCGTCTACGAGGTGCACCTCGGCTCCTGGAAGCGCAAGATGGAGGAGGGGAACCGCTTCCTCAACTACCGCGAGCTGGCCGACCAGCTCGTCGAACACCTGAAGTACACCCAGTTCACGCACGTCGAGCTGCTGCCCGTCAGCGAGCACCCGTTCGACGGCAGTTGGGGCTACCAGCCCGTCGGCTACTTCGCCCCCACGTCGCGCCATGGGACCCCGGACGACTTTGCGTACTTCGTCGACACCCTGCATCGCAACGGCATCGGCGTGATCCTCGACTGGGTCCCCGCGCACTTCCCGCGCGACGTGCACGGGCTGGGCTACTTCGACGGCACGCACCTCTACGAGCACGAAGACCCGCGCCTCGGTGAGCACCGCGACTGGGGCACCAAGATCTTCAACTACGGGCGCCCCGAGGTCCGGAACTTCCTCTTTGGCAACGCCCTGTTCTGGCTCGAGCGCTATCACATCGACGGCCTGCGCGTCGATGCCGTGGCCTCGATGCTCTATCTCGATTACTCGCGCAACCCGGGGGAGTGGGTGCCGAACGTCTTCGGCGGCAACGAGAACCTCGAGGCCATCGACTTCATCAAGCGACTCAACGAGCTCTGTCACAAGGAGCACCCCGGCGTGCTCACGATCGCCGAGGAGTCGACCAGTTGGTCGGGCGTCTCGCGCCCCACGTACCTCGGCGGGCTCGGCTTCAGCCTCAAGTGGAACATGGGGTGGATGAACGACACGCTGGTCTACATGTCCAAGGATCCGGTCTACCGCAAGTACGAGCACGGCGCGCTCACGTTCAGCCTGATCTACGCGTTTCACGAGAACTTCCTCCTGCCGCTGTCGCACGACGAGGTCGTGCACGGCAAGGGGTCGCTCCTGGACAAGATGCCGGGCGACCTCTGGCAGAAGTTCGCGAACCTCCGGCTCTTGTATGGCTACATGTACGGCCACCCCGGGAAGAAGCTCCTCTTCATGGGGAGCGAGATCGCGCAGTGGCGCGAGTGGACGCACGACGACAGCCTCGATTGGCACCTGCTCCAGTGGCGCGACCACCAGGGGATCTTGAAGCTGGTCCGCGACCTGAACGCCGTCTACCGCGCAGAGCCTGCGCTCTACGAGGTCGACTTCGACTGGCAGGGTTTCGAGTGGCTGGAGCTGCACGACTGGGAGAACAGCGTGATCGCCTTCCTCCGTCGGGCGCGCAACGCGAACGATGCGGTGGTCGTGGTCTGCAACTTCACGCCGGTCGTGCGCGAAAATTACCGCGTCGGCGTCCCGCACGGGGGCTTCTACCGCGAGATCCTCAACACCGACGCCGACATCTACGGCGGGTCGAACGCCGGCAACGAGGGGGGCGCGTGGGCGCGGCCGGAGCCGCACGCCGGGCGGCCGTTCCACCTCTCGCTGCGGCTGCCCCCGCTGGGGGTGGTGTACTTGAAGGTGCCGACGGTATCGTAGTAGGACTTGTTCGCGAGATTCCGGGTGGCACGCCCATCGGAGACTCCGGGCGTGCCACCCCGGTCGACCACATTGACCTCAACGACCCGCCCCGCCAGGAGCCTTGATGCACCCAATCGACCTCGCCGTGATCGCCGTCTACGTCGCCGGCTGCACGGCGCTCGGGGCCTGGCTCGGCTCGCAGTCCAAGGAGCTGAAAGGTTACTTCCTCGGCGAAAGCAACATCCCCGCCTGGGCCGTCATGATCTCGATCGTCGCGACCGAGACCAGCACCGCGACGTTCCTGAGCGTCCCGGGCATCGCCTACCGGGGCGATTTCACGTTCCTTCAACTGCCGATGGGCTACCTCATCGGCCGCGTGATCGTGGCGACGTTCCTTCTCCCCTCCTACTTCCGGCGCGAAATCTACACGGCCTACGAGGTGCTCCAGCGCCGGTTCGGCGGGGCGACCCGGACCACGGCGTCGCTCCTGTTCCTGCTCACGCGCGTGCTGGCCGACGGACTGCGGCTCTTCCTGGCCGCCACCGTGCTCCAGGTCATCACCGGCTGGCCGATCGACGCGGCCATCCTCGCGGTCGGCCTGACCACGATCGTCTATACCTACCTGGGCGGGATGAAGGCCGTCATCTGGATCGACGTGATCCAGTTCCATATCTACATTGTGGGCGCGCTGATCGCCCTCGCCATCCTGGCGGGGAAGTTGCCGGGCGGCTGGGGAGAAATCTGGCAGTACGGCACAGCCGCGCACAAGTTCCGCGTCTTCGATTTCGCCTTCGACCTGACGCGGCCCTACACGTTCTGGGCCGGCCTGATCGGCGGGATGGTCCTGAACACGGCGACGCACGGGGCCGACCAGTTGATGGTCCAGCGCTACCTGTCGGCCCGCTCGCAACGGCAGGCCGCGGGGGCCCTGGTCGCGAGCGGATTCGTCGTGCTGGCCCAGTTCGCCCTGTTCTTGTTCATCGGCGTGGCCCTCTACGTCTTCTACCGCGAGTTCCCGCCGGCGCTCCCCGGAGGCACGGTCCCGAAGGACCGCGAGTTCGCCTACTTCATCGTGCACTACCTGCCCACCGGCGTGCTCGGCCTGGTGGTGGCGGCCGTCTTCTCGGCGGCGATGGGGACGCTTTCGGGCTCGCTCAACGCGTCGGCCGCGACCACCGTCAACGACCTCTACCGGCCGCTCGTCCCCCAGGCGGACGACCGTCACTTGTTGCGGGTCTCGAAGGTCCTGACCGCCCTGTGGGGCCTGGGGCAGATGGCGATGGCGCTGGTGGCGACGGGGCTACAGCAGAACGTCGTCGAGAACGCGCTGGCCGTCGCGTCGTTCACGACGGGGATCGTGCTCGGTGTCTTCGTGCTCGGGATCTTCACCAAGGTCCCTCAGCCCGCGGCGTTGACCGGGCTGCTTGCGGGGGTCGCGGCGGTCTCGTACGCCAAGTTCGGGACGAGCTTGGCGTGGCCCTGGTATGCGCTCGTCGGCTCGTCGACGGTCGTGGCGGTCGGTATCGTTGCGGGGATGGTGCTGCCGAAGCAGGGCGAGGAGGCCGTCGAGGCGGCCCAGATGGGAAATGCGGGGACCGAGTCATGAGGCGGAATCGGGCTGTGGTTTGCGATGGGGATGGAGCGGGCGCGACGGCGTCTCTGAGTCCCGAATGGAGTGGCCAGCGGATTGGGGGTTCTGATCACCTCTCCCGGGGGGAGAGGATCGCGATTCGTGGGCCGCATGCCCGTACTGACGACTCGACGCCCCGGTCGGGGCTGGAAAGCCCTTCTCGCGAGCACCTTCGTTCTCTGCGCGGTAACCTCCGCGGCTGCCGGTGCGGCATTGCCCGAAGCGAAGCCGGAGGCGGTCGGCCTCGATGTCTCACGCCTTGCGAAGATTGACGCCGCCCTCTCGCGCGCGATCGACAAGAAGGTCGTACCGGGCGCGGTCGTACTGGTCGGCCGGCGCGGCCAGATCGTCTACGCACGCGCGGCGGGCCATCGCGCGGTCAAGCCGGACGTCGAGCCGATGACGCGCGACACCGTTTTCGACCTCGCCTCCTTGACGAAGCCGGTGGCCACGGCCACTGCGGTGATGGTGCTCGTGGAGCGCAAGAAGCTGCGGCTCGACGACACGCTGGGCCGCCTGCTCCCCGAGTTCGACAACCACGGCAAGGGGGCCATCACCCTCGAGCAACTGCTGCGGCACCGCACGGGACTGATCGCCGACAACGCCCTGGCCGACTACGCCGATGGGCCCGCGAAGGCCTGGGAGCGACTGGCGAACCTCGACCTCGTCGGGAAGCCCGGAGAGCGCTTCCTCTACAGCGACGTCAATTACCTGGTCCTCGGCAGGATCGTCGAACGGGTCTCTGGCGTTCCGCTGGACCAGTTCACGCGCGAGCAGGTGTTCGCGCCGCTCGGCGTCGGGCTGAGGTATGGGCCCGGCCCCTCGCCGCTCATCGCGCCGACGGAGGAGGAGAAGGGGACGATGCTCCGCGGCCTGGTGCACGATCCGCGCGCTCGGGCCTTGGGCGGGGTCGCGGGGCACGCGGGGTTGTTCGGTACGGCCGACGACCTGGCGGTCTTTGCGCAGATGGTGCTTGATGGCGGCAAGGCGCCTAACGGCCGGCGCATCCTCGCGGCAGAGACGGTTGGGGGGATGATTGACCCGGGCGACACGCCGCCGCGCCAGCAGCGCGGGCTGGGCTGGGACATCGCGACCCCGTTCAGCAGCCCGCGGGGCCGGCACTTCGGGCCGAAGAGCTTCGGCCACACGGGCTTCACCGGCACGAGCCTCTGGATCGACCCCGCGACGCAAATGTTTGTGATCGTGCTGACGAGCCGCCTGCACCCGGACGGCAAGAGTCCCGCGCCGATCGCGCTCCGGGCCGAGATCGCCACCCTGGCCGCGGAGGCGATCAACGAGGTTCCCCCCCTGCTCCGCTCGGTCGACTGCGGGATCGACGTGCTCGTGCGCCGTGACTTCGAGCCCCTGCGCGGGAAACGGGTCGGACTGGTGACGAACCACACGGGCCGGACCAAGACGGAAGAGGCGACGATCGACGTTCTCTTTCACGCGCCGGGGGTGAAGCTCGTCGCGCTGTACAGTCCCGAGCACGGCATCCGCGGACTCGTCGACGCCGAGGTGGCCGACAGCCGCGACGAGGCCACGGGTCTCCCGGTCTTCAGCCTCTATGGTCAGACGAAGAAGCCCACGCCGCAAAGCCTCGAAGGGGTCGAGGCGTTGGTCTACGATATCCAGGACGTCGGCGTCCGCTACTACACTTACAGCAGTACGCTGGGGCTCGTGCTCGAAGCGGCCAGGGAAAAAGGGATTCCGGTCGTGGTGCTCGACCGCCCGAACCCAATCGGCGGGGTTGCGGTCGCGGGCCCGGTCCGCGACGAAGGGCTCGCGTCGTTCATCGCGTACCACGCCATGCCCGTGCGCCACGGGATGACCGTGGGGGAGATGGCGCGACTGTTCAACGCCGAGCGCAAGATCGGCGCGGACCTGACGGTGATCCCCTGCGAGGGATGGCGCCGGGGTGAGCTTTACGACCGGACCGGGCTGCTCTGGGTCAATCCGTCGCCGAACATGCGTAGCTTGACCGAGGCCCTGCTCTACCCGGGCGTGGGCCTGCTGGAAGCGAGCAACCTCGCCACGGGACGCGGGACCGACACGCCATTCGAACGTGTCGGCGCGACCTGGATCGACCCGCGAGCGTGGGCGCAGGCGCTCAACGACCTGGACCTGCCGGGCGTCCGGTTCGTGCCGATCCGGTTCACGCCCCGAGAGCGGCAGTACGCCGGCAAGGAGTGTGGCGGCGTGCAGATCGCGGTGACCGACTGGTCGAAATTCGAACCGCTGGCCCTCGGGATGGGCCTGGCCGTGACGCTCCGGTCGCTCTATCCCAAGCAGTGGGAGCCGGAGGGGTTCTTGAAGCTGATCACCGACCGGGCAACCTACCAGGCCGTCCTCGATGGTCGCGGGGTGCGAGAGATCGAGGCGCTGTGGGAGGACGAGCTGAGGGAGTTTCTGGCGATCCGTGCCCGATATCTCCTGTATCAGTAAGAAGCCGAGTCGATGATTCCTCGTTCGCCCGCGGCGCGAAAGTGTAGGGGCGGGTTTGAAAAACCCCCATATAATACACACAAACCAAACGCCACA
>JARLIH010000064.1 GCA_031291845.1 Isosphaeraceae bacterium
GACTGGCGGATCACCTTTGCCGACACCGGGCTCGATACCACGATCGGGGAGCGCCTCCGCCGCGTCCGCCACCTTCTCGCGGGCGAGGAGATCTTCCTGGCCAACTATGGGGACACCTTGACTGATGCCCCGCTCGATCGCCTGGTTGAGGAGTTCGGGGCATCCGATGCCGTCGCCACGTTCCTCGCCGTGCGCCCGACCGACTATCCATTTCGGCTGCTCCAGACTGACGGGCGGGACCGGGTGGAGAGACTGCTCCGACCAGGCGATGCGGACCTCTGGATCAACGGCGGCTATTTCATCCTTCGGCCCGAGGTCTTCGAGTTCATGGAGCCCGGCGATGAGCTCGTGGAGGCACCGTTCGGGCGCCTGATCGATGCCGGACGCCTGCACGCGACACGGTACGAGGGGTTCTGGGGACCGCTCGATACGCTCCGGGACCTTGAGCACCTCGAGGCGTTGGCCGCGACAGGGTTTGCCCCGTGGGCCAGCTGGGATCCTCGGGCGTGAGGGCACTCACGGATCGACTCGGGCTTCCGCGTGATCGCGGCCCCCGGATCTTCGTAGTTGGGGCGCACCCTGACGATGCCGAGATCGGCGCGAGCGGGACCATCGCTCGACTCGCGGAGGAGCGACCCGACGCGGAGGTGACCTGGCTGGTCCTCGCCGCCGCAGATCCCTTCCGGGCAACCGAGGCTCGAGCGAGCGCGGAACGCTTGCTCGCCGGCATCGTCCGCACGACGATCGAGCTCTTCGACCTCCGTGACGGGTACCTGCCCTACCTAGGCCCGGCCGTCAAGGACGCGATCGCCGACCACGCGGCAGCTGACCCGGACCTTGTCTTCTCGCCGCGCCGCGATGATGCCCACCAGGACCATCGCCACATCGGCGAGCTGGTTCCGCAAGTGTTTCGCCGGGCCACCGTGCTCGAGTACGAACTCCCGAAGTGGGACGGCGACCTGTCCATGGCGAATCTCTATGTGCCGCTCACGGCAGAAGGGGCCGCCCGCAAGGTCGCCCACTTGATGGCCGCCTTCCCGTCGCAGGTGGGTCGGTCCTGGTACACGGATGAGACGTTCCGGGCCATCCTTCGTCTGCGGGGCATCGAGTGTCGGGCGCCCGCCGGGCTCGCCGAGGCGTTCATCTGCCGCAAGCTTGTCGTCTAGGGAGCCGAACGAAGCGGAGGCTTGAGCACGTGCGCGTTCTGGTCACCGGCGAGCGCGGCTACATCGGGGCCGTCCTCGTCCCGCTCTTCGAGGCGGCCGGCCACGAGGTCGTGGGGCTTGACAGCGATCTCTACGAGGGCTGCGACTTCGGCAATCCGGCGGCCGTGCCGGCAGTGCCCCAGGTCGCCGACGACCTACGCGACGTGACCGTGGACCAGCTCGATGGGATCGAGGCGATCGTTCACCTCGCCGCCCTGTCGAACGACCCGCTCGGCGATCTCGATCCAGTCGTGACCTACGAGATCAATCACCGCGCCAGCGTCCGGTTGGCTCGCCTGGGCCGCGACGCCGGTGCGCGACGCTTCGTCTTCTCATCTTCGTGCAGCAACTACGGAGCGGCGGGTGGCGCTCTCCTCGATGAGTCATCGCCCCTGCGCCCGGTAACACCGTACGGTGAATCGAAAGTTCGCGTCGAGCGTGACATCGCGGACCTCGACGGCCCGTCGTACACTGTGGTCTCGCTCCGCAATGCGACGGCATTTGGCGTCTCGCCCCGCCTGCGCTGCGACGTCGTGCTCAACAACCTCGTGGCCTGGGCTCACGCCACCGGGGTCGTCCGCCTCAAAAGCGATGGCACGCCGTGGCGCCCGGTCGTCCATATCCAGGACATCGCCCAGGCTTTCCTCCTTGCCCTCGAGGCGCCGCGGGAAGCCGTGGCCGGCGCCGCTTTCAACGTGGTGGCCACGGCCGAGAACTACCAAGTACGCGATCTGGCAAGGATCGTGGCCGAGGTCGTCCCTGGCTGCACCGTCGAGATCGCCGCTGACGCGTCTCCGGACGTCCGCAACTACCGGGTTCGCGGGGACCGCTTCGCCGAAGCGGTCGGATTCCGCGCTGTCTGGGATGCGCGCATGGGCGCCGCGGAGTTGGCAGCCGCCTTCCGCTCCACGGGGCTCGCGCTCGAGGATGTCGAGGGGCCGCGCTTTCAGCGGATCGCCCGGATCCGTCAGCGGTTGGCGGATGGCTCGATGGCGCCGGACCTGCGTTTCCGATTCAGACCGGGCTCCCAGCACTGAGGGCAGGCCCTTAGCGGGTGGCGCTAAGATCTTGCCTTGTGCCAACAGTGAGCGTGCTGACGCCGTCCTTCAATTACGCGGGCGGGTATCTCGAAGACTGCATCAAGAGCGTCCTGCAACAGTCTTCCTCCGTCGAGGTTCAACACGTCATCGTCGATGATGGTTCAACCGACGATTCATGGGATGTCATCAAGGCGCTTCATCCCACCTGGCGGCGCGACTGCGTGCGGCAGGAGAACCGGGGCCAGTTCGCGACGCTGAACCGTGCCCTCGGCATGGCGACCGGAGAGTGGATCCTGTGGCTCAATGCAGACGATTTCCTCCTGCCGGCGACCCTTCGCCTTGCCCAGCGAACTCTCGAGCGCGTGCCCGATGCGCAAATCATCTTCGGCGACACGATCTTCGTTGACGGTGACGAACGGTTCATGCGGCTCGTAGCGCAACCACGGTTCGACCGGCGGATCCTTCGGGGCGGCTACAACCTCTTCCATACTCCATCGGTGCTGTGGCGAAAGGACCTGCTACCCGCGGGGCAGGGGTTCGACGAGTCGATGAAGCTGCTGGGGGATCTGGATCTGTGGCTCACCATCACCGCGGGGAACGTCAACATCGTCAAGATCGACGCTCCCATGTCGGCGTTCCGCCGACATTCCGGGCAGATCAGCGCGAGTGAGCGACCGAGCGACCTCGCCGAGTTGCGACGGATCGTCGAGCGCCATCGACTGCGAGCCTATGCACGCTCCATCGCCAGCGCAACGCGTGCCTCCTCGACCCTGCAGGCGCGGTTCCGCCACGCCTGGCTCAAAGCCGTCGATGGAGGATGGCTGGCCGAGTGGCGGCTGCGCCCCTACCGCGGCGTGCGCATGGACTGGATGAACGGTCATTGGATCGCGGCTATGGAGTCGGATCGGGCACGGATCACGATCGGGCGAAGCGAAGGTGAGCATGGAGGTCTGCATCGGTTGCGGCTCGACGCCTAGCCGCCTCGTGACCGGCAGACCGGCCAGCTCCTAGCGGGGAGCGGAGCGGGGCCTGGATGAGGATAGCGGGCGGCGCTTCGCTGCGGCCTAGCGCGCTCAGGCGTGGCCTTCCGAGACGCCCCACGTCTCCGGTGCCCGTGGTTCGTAGTAGAGCTGCCCCAGGGCACGGAGCACCGCGTCCAGCACCCGGAATTCTTGCGCCACCTCTGCTGGGAGCGGCTGAGCCGTGGGCTCATCGTCGCGGTCACGGCGGAGATCCTCGAGCCGCGACGGATCGTCACCGACGTATTCGAGGACAGTCTCCCTCCAAGGCCGAGCACTGGCTGCGGGTCCTCGTCGGTGAGCTCGGCGCCACGCCATCGCCGGCCTGGTCCCTGCCCGTCAGTCCCGCAGACGGAGGAGCGGATCGCCTAACCTACGTGCGCCGAGGGCCCGTGCCGTCAGCGCTCTTCCGCAGATCCGGGACGCCACCCAGCCTTTGAGATTCCCGGCAGCGACTGTGTGCTGTTCTTGGGCAACCCGTTCGCCGAGCCCGTCATGAGGACCCTGATCGGCAATATCGACAGATCGCATGCGACCAACGGCCAGAGGGTCCCCGTCCTCTACCAGCAGTTGAAGAATGAACCCGCCATCAACCGGACCGCGAACCTGGAACCTCCTGCGTGCAGAACCATTTCTTGTAGAGCGACGCCCGCGCATGCGCTCGCTCGCCGACACGGTGTTGCTGGGATCCCACGAGGTGGTGATCTTCGACACGTTCTCTGAACCAGCCCAACCTCGGCCAGGCGCGTAGCGAGGGTCCTGCGGCGTTGCCGCCAATCAGGACACCGGTGCCGGAGCGTCGTCAGATCGGGAGGGTCTCCAGACGGCCCATGGAGCGGCATCCTGATCCTGGAGTCGCTCCAGGATCTCGAGATCCTTGAGGGTATCGAGCGAGACCCAGAATCCATCGTACCGATAGGCGGCGAGCGCACCCTCGGCGGCGAGGGACGCAAGCGGCGCGTCCACGAGGTCCTCGCCCGATGCAAGCCGGTCGAAGATGCCATGCCGGAAGAGATAGCTTCCTCCGTTGATCCTGAGATCGGCCGCCTCGACGTCACGCAGGGCGGTCACCCTGCCGTCGGGATCCGTGCTCACCACGTGGAACGAGTACGACGGGCGGACCGACAGGAGAGCCGCGGTCGCGCTATCCGCCCTGAAGCGCTCAACCAAGCGATCGAGCGGGGCATCAGTCAAGGTGTCCCCATAGTTGGCCAGGAAGATCTCCTCGCCCGCGAGAAGGTGGCGGACGCGGCGGAGGCGCTCCCCGATCGTGGTATCGAGCCCGGTGTCGGCAAAGGTGATCCGCCAGTC
>JARLIH010000065.1 GCA_031291845.1 Isosphaeraceae bacterium
CGTCGCCGGAAGCGCTCACGTTCGAGCGGCACGTGCGGCCCATCCTCAAGGCCCACTGCTTTCGCTGCCACGGCGAGACCGACGATCCCAAAGCCGGCCTCGACCTCCGCCTGGTGCGCTTGATCACGCACGGGGGCGAGTCGGGGGCGGCGATCGTTCCCGGTCGTCCCGCTGAGAGCCTGTTGATGGAACGACTGCGCAGCGGCGAAATGCCCCCGGGCAAGAAGAAGCTGGACGCCGCCGACATCGACCTGATCGGGAATTGGCTCGACCAAGGGGCCAAGACCGCCCAACCCGAGCCCTCCGATCCAAAGCAGCTCGCGATCACCGATGCGGAACGCCGCCACTGGTCGTTCCAGCCCATCGCGGCTCGCCCCTTGCCCAAGGTGCAGAACACGGCTCTCGTACGCACGCCGATCGATCGTTTTGTCCTCGCAAAGCTCGAAGCGCGCAACCTGACGTTCGCCAGCGATGCCGATCGCCGGACCCTCATCCGGCGCGTCTCGCTCGACCTGACCGGGCTGCCGCCGACACCCCGCCAGGTCGACGCTTTCGTGGCGGATCCGCGACCGGAGGCGTACGAGCGGCTCGTCGACCGCCTGCTCGCCGCGCCGCAGCACGGCGAGCGCTGGGCGCGTCCCTGGCTGGACCTCTGCCACTACGGCGACACCGACGGCTACCTCACCGACCAGCCCCGCCCCGTCGCCTGGCGCTATCGCCAGTGGCTCGTCAACGCGCTCAACGCGGATCTCCCCTACGACCAGTTCACGATCGAGCAGCTTGCCGGCGACCTCCTGCCCGGCGCTACCGCCGACCAACACATCGCCACCGGCTTCCTCCGCAACACTCAAAGCAACCGCGAAGGGGGCGCCGACCTGGAGCAATACCGCGTCGAGCAAGTCGTCGATCGCGTGCAAATGGTCGGCGCGGTCTGGCTCGGCCTGACCGTCGGTTGCGCGCGCTGCCACAACCACAAGTACGACCCGATTGCCCAGACGGAGTTCTACCAGCTCTACGCCTTCTTCGATTCAGCCGACGAAGTGAACATCGACGCGCCGCTCCCGGGTGAGGCCGAACGCGACCTGGCCCAACAAGCAGGCTACGACCGCCGGCGCGCCGAGCTGGTCGCCCCCGTCCGCGCCGCGCTCGACGCCTTACAGCGCCGCTGGGAGCTGCGACTGCTCGAAGCCTTTCGCTCCCCGGGACGCGACTATGTCTGGGACCGCCAGTGGGAGCTCCTCGGCCTGATCTGGGGCGGGCGGCTGGGCGAAGGACAGCTCGAGGGCTGCCAGATCGTCATGCTCGATCCACCGCAGCGCACCGCACGGGAGCAGGAACGTCTTCAAGAGTATTTCCTGGAATACGGCGCAGTGATCGACCCCACGGAGTTCAACCGGCTCAACCTCTCGCAATTGAGCACCAAGCTCCGTGCCCTCAACCAGACGCGGACACGCGTGACCCGAGCACCCGCCATGCGCGAGACTCGGCACCCGCGTCCGGTATTCGTCCACCAGCGGGGCGATTTTCGCGCGCCTGGTCAAGCGGTGCTCCCGGGGACACCGGCCATCCTCCCCCCCCTCCCCTCCGACCAGCGACCCGACCGCCTGGCGCTCGCGCGCTGGCTCGTGTCCCCCGAGCATCCGCTCACAGCGCGCGTCGCCGTGAATCGCATCTGGCAAGAACTCTTCGAGCGGCCCATCGTCACCACGCCCGACAACTTCGGCACCCAAGGAGCCGCCCCCACCCATCCGGAGCTGCTCGACTGGCTCGCCGCGCACTTTCAGCGCGAGCAAGGCTGGTCGGTCAAGCAGCTCCTCCGGCTCATCGTCACATCGACCGTCTATCGCCAGTCGTCGCACGCTCGGCCGGAGCTGGCGGAGCAAGATCCGACCAACGCCCTGCTCGCCCGCCAAACCCCGCGCCGGCTGGCCGCCGAGCAGATCCGCGACGCCGCGCTGTCCGCCAGCGGCCTCCTCGACCATCGCGTCGGCGGCCCGAGCGTGTTCCCGATGCAACCGGCCAGCGTGGCGATGGAAGGCTTCGAGAACAAATGGACGCCCAGCGAAGGAAGGGATCGCTACCGCCGAGGTCTGTACACCTTCATCCAGCGGCTCTCGCCCTTCGCGCAAAACATCACCTTCGACGCCCCCCCTCCGGGACGAATCTGCGCACGCCGCGAACGGTCCAATACGCCGCTCCAAGCGCTGACGCTGCTCAACGACCCCGTGTTCGTCGAAGCGGCGGAAGCCCTGGCCCGGTTGCTGGTCGCGACCGATCTCGACGATGGGCAGAAGCTGCGTCTCGCCTTCGAGCGTTGCGTCGGACGGCCCCCCTCAACACGGGAGTCCGAGCGCCTCATGCAGCTCTACCAGGCACGGCTCGCGTCCCTCGCGAAGACCGACTCCGCGCCGACGACCGCCTGGACGACCGTGTGCAGCGTCTTGCTGAACCTGCACGAATTCGTAACGCGAGACTGATCATCATCCGTTTGGGGAGACGCTTCGACATGGCCTCGCGCCAAACACCCTCGGTCCACGAACGCCGGCACTTCCTGCTGCGGAGCGCGTGCGGTTTGGGCATGATCGCGCTGGGAGACTTGGCGGCCCGTGACGGCTTCGCCGCGACCCCCGGCTCAATGCTTCCCCAGCCCCACTTCGCGCCGCGCGCCAAGCGGGTGATTTTCATCTTCATGGCCGGCGGACCGAGCCACCTGGACCTCTTCGATCCCAAGCCCGCGCTGCGGCGTCTGCACGGCGAGCGCGTCCCGGAGTCGTTCCTCCAGTCGCTCGCCGACCCCGTCATCAAGGCCGGCGCCTCGGTCATGGCCAGTCCGCGCACCTTCACGCGCTACGGTGACTGCGGCATGGAGTTCTCCGACCTCTTGCCCCACCTCGGCACCTGCGCGGACGACCTCTGCATGGTGCGCTCGGCCTTCACGACCACCAGCAACCACGACCCCGGCCAACTGCTGCTCCAGTGCGGCACGACGCTGTTCGGGCACCCTTGTATGGGCTCCTGGGTAACCTACGGCCTCGGCAGCGAGTGCGACAACTTGCCGGGCTTCGTCGTCATGTTGTCCAACTCGGGCGAGGGGGTCGACGCCGGCTCGGCCTTGTGGAGCAACGGGTTCTTGCCCTCTCCCTACCGTGGCGTCACGCTCCGCGGCCAGGGGGACCCGATCCTGCACCTTTCCAACCCTCCCGGCGTCTCCCGCGCCGCCCAGCGCGAGCGGCTCGACGCGCTCCGCGACCTCAACGGTCTGCGCGCCGAGGAAACGGGCGACCCGGAGATCGCCGCGCGCGTGAACGCGTACGAGCTGGCCTTCCGCATGCAGATGTCCGCACCCGAGCTGACCGACCTGTCCCAGGAGTCGTCGGCGACGCGTGCCCTGTACGGCCTCGACCAGGACGAGACCCGTTGGTTCGGGACCAATTGCCTGCTGGCCCGCCGCATGGTGGAGCGCGGCGTCCGTTTCGTGCAACTGTATCACTCGACCTGGGACGACCACCACGACATCAACAAGAAGCTCATGAAGAACTGCGGCATGACCGACCTCCCGGCCGCCGCGCTCATCAAAGACCTCAAGCAACGCGGGTTGCTCGACGACACCCTGGTCATCTGGGGCGGCGAGTTCGGCCGCACCCCCATGAACGAAGTGCGCCGCGGCAACACGGCCGGCAAGGAAGGGCGCGATCACCATCCGTTCGGCTTCACCATGCTGCTGGCCGGCGGCGGCATCCGTGGCGGCCAGATCGTCGGCAAGACCGACGAGCTCGGCTATCATGCGGTCGAGGACCGGATCCACGTCCACGACCTCCAGGCGACCATCCTGCACTGCCTGGGTCTCGACCACCTTCGCCTCACCTACCGCCATCAAGGCCGCGATTTTCGACTCACCGACGTGAGCGGCAACGTCGTCAAGAAACTCCTGGCCTGATCCAGGACGATTGCAAAGTCGATTGGGGGGGAATGACTGAGTGGACAGGCCGCGCGCCGAGACGCGGCCAGAGCGCCTCGGTCCGGCCATCTCCGCCGCGAGACGGTTCAAACGCATGCGCGGACGACGTGCCCCGTCGGATCCGTCGGAAGGGCCCAGACGCGGCAATTCCTACGGGCTCGCGGGCCCGGTGCGCAGTGTGAAAAACCAAGGGGGCCTGGCCGGGCAAGCAACTACCGGCTCAGGCGGCAGGAACTGAGGCCGATCGATCACGGGGTACTTGATTGCGATGCCAGCGCCGACCATGCGCCGCCGCGGCTGCCGCCAGGCGCTCCGCGCGGCTGAAGTGGCAACCCGTCC
>JARLIH010000066.1 GCA_031291845.1 Isosphaeraceae bacterium
CCGAATTGACCAGCCACGTGGAGTGCAGGACGGCGACGGACCGGACGAATCCGCCCCAGACCAGCCACGGCACTCCCCCGAGGGCATAGAGGACGGCGAACATCGCTAGCGGGAACAGGAAATGGGACCGGTCCAGAAAGCGATGGACACGGTCACCGTAGAGGTCAGGCGCCCACTGCCTGTAGTAATCGTCGGTGTGAGACGCGGGTTCTTCGGGCGTCAACCACCAGAGCATATGGGCCCATGCGAGTCCGCGGGTCGGACTATGCACGTCCTGCACGTCGTCCGAATGAGCGTGGTGCTTGCGGTGGTCGGCGACCCAGCGTATGGCCCCGCCCTCGGAAGCGCAACAACCGAGCGCTGTCAGTACGTACTCGAGCCACCTCGGACGGATGCTGAAGCTGCGATGAGTCAGCAGCCGGTGGTAGGTCATGCAGATCCCGCAGCACGCGGTCAAGGCGTAGAGCACAAGGCAAACGGCGACTGCCGGCCACGAGAAGAAGGCTGGTACAAACGCGAACAGGGCCCCGACGTGCAACCCGGCGATCCAGAGCAAGGGGCCCCAGGCGATGCCGGTCGATGGGGGAGGCGTGGTTTTGACGGACATGAGGGCTCGCGATCAGGATGGGGTCTCGCGGACGTGTTCGCCGCGGCGAGAAGACGCGTCAGCGATCCGAAGTTTTTCGATCTTCATTAAATTTGAGTATAGCCGCAACCCGGGGGCAACTCAATAGATGCAAATTCAATCGTGTTAAAGATCTGGCCAGATGAATCGCAAAATTGTGGGTTTTCTTGCGTCAGCGTTGACGTGAAGTCGCGCCGATCACCGGTCTGGGCAGGCCGGGAATCGCTCCCGATTGACCGCGCATCGATGTCCGTCACCATGTCGACCTTCTCTGATGTGCCCGAGGCTTGCCCGGCCCCGACGACCGGGAAAACGGTTCCGAGGAGGGGCGCAGCTTGATCGCCACTTGCAGAGTTGTTAGACTTAATTGTGCCGGTCCGAATTCTCGAGGAGGGTGTATGTCCGAGTTTATCGAAGTTCCCGTCGAGCGTGAGGACGGGTCCGAAGGCTTGCGTTATGTGAATATCGATGCCGTTTCGTACGTGGAAGTTCAAGGAGCTCAGGAAGTCAATAAGATCGGTACCATTGTGATACACCTAGTCGATGGTTACTGGTTTACGCTTACCGGCGCGAAGGCGGATGAGGCGCTGGGCCTCGTCAAGTCTCGTATGTGCGTGCATTTCAGGACCGATCCGGGCGGCAACTGAGACCGAAAAACCGGCCGTCCGTTACCTGCAACCAGGGGAGACCGATGAAGAACAAAGTGGAAAAGATCGCCGCCGCTGTCGAGCACAAACCCCACAGCTTCGATCACATTCGAAGCACCACGGGGCTCAAGTTGACGGACGAGCAGTTCAAGGCGATTGTCAAACAGAACTCGAGCCGCTTCAAGCTCGTGCGTTTCATCAGGCTCGACGATGCCGGAAAGCGCATTCTCCCGGGCCGGCCCGGCGTGCGCACGGCCACGGGGCATGCGTGAGGAGACGGTCTCACCGGCTTCCGCGCAATCCCCGTTCGCAATCCAGAGCCCGATTTCCCAGCCCACCGAGCTGTGCGACATGCACCGCGAGTGAAGCCGCGGTTGTTCGTCGTGCGGTGACCGCCGACCGTTGTCCTCCGGGACCGGGATGACGCGAGCCAAAACCGTGCCAGGCGCCGTCACGGGGCGTCGTGCTCGCGTACGCCTTCTGCACAATTGCCGCCGTGGCCGATTCCCCGCCGATGTGGCTAGAACCGCGTTGATGTGCTTAGAAATGGGCCGTGAATGGGGTCTGGGTGCCAGGCTCACGTCTTTGTGGGCATGCGCGGCAGGCCGAGCCAGCGGATGGGCGCATGCCCACGAAGACGTGGGCATCGCTCCACCATCATTGCTAGTCAGCGGTCGGAACCGAATCCGCCGGCTGGGAATCTATTCCCGGCCTTTTCCTTCGTCTCTGTCGACCGGCTGACCTACGCTCGAGAACCGGAAAACGATCTGGGAATCGGTCGCGTGCTGGACGTTTGACGTAACGATCTGGAGAAGCGGTCCCCCGGCGATGTCCAAGATGTAGTCCCACCCCCGAATGACTTTGTCCGCGTCCTCTGCGGCCGGACAGAAACCCCCGGCGTAATAGGGGAACGGCCCCCCGTGCAGTACGTAGTGCCCTTCGACTTCGCAGATCAGGGACGAATCGAGATCCAACAACTGGCCGTTGAAGCGATCCATCATGACCCCGTTCGTGACGCACGTGCGGCTGGTTTGGTCGGTTTTGGCGCTTGAGCGCGGACCCGTCGTAGGCTGTTTCGTGCCGATCCGGACCGTGTCGAAACCGCGCACCAGGCTGACTAAATTGGCACACCCGGACGGAACACCCTCCGCCCCAAGCGTCGGAGTCGGCGGCCACGAACGCGGTCGCCCGAGGCGCGGGTTGCGTGGATCGGTTGCGAACAGCTTGACACACGAATCACTCAAGGGACGGGATTGTTCACGGAGGGCCGAGATCGCCCTCGTGAAATCCGGGGGTAACGCCCTGCGAAAGTTCGCTGGCCGTTGCCCATCGCAGGTGGACTGTTCGGGAGGGGTCTTGAAAAACCGATTCGACAAGAGTGACCGGGCTGGGACTCGAACCCAGGACCAACGGATTAACATACCCCATCGGCTTTCACCGACCGCGGGTCTCGGTGGAGACCTACGTTGAGAGTCTGGACTATCTCTTCGCCGTCGCAGGCGTGGCGCGTATAGTCTCTGAGGCTGCAACCGGCGATCCGCCGGCCGCTTGCCTGCTGATGGCCCAATCCCGCGCCTTTTCAGACCGTCACGCTTGCCGTTACCGGCGACGTTGTGGTGGCGTGGGCTCTCAGGGCGTCCCAGCAAATAGCGGCATGCACCCGTCGCGGTTCGGTTTCTTCCCGCGCGGGGCTCCTCTTTGGTGCGAACTCCGTCGAAGTCCGTTGCTCTACCGACTGAGCTACCCGGTCATTTCGGCCACGTTCCTAGGATACGGAAGCGCGAGCCCCGCGTCCAGCCCGCGCCCGCCGGGTCGTTCTCAATGGTGATTCCGAAACGGAACGCCCATCCCGGCGCGTCAGTCACTTTCTTCGGGGCGCCCGGCCGGTTACGATCGCCGCGTCTCCGAGACGGCGAACGTCCGATCCCCCAGCGGCGGTTGAATCCAGGAGGCGCTGATGAGTCCATCGGACTGGGAAGACCCACGCGCGGACCTCGCCGTGGCCGACGTCGGCGACGAGCGCGACAGCCGGGTGCGCTACCGGGTCCTGTTGGCCGGCTGCACGCTGGCCGTGCTCGTTTATCTGCATCGCGTCGCCTTCATGACGGCGGCCCCCGAGCTGGCCGGCCCGCTCGGCCTGACTGACCGCCACCTGAGCTACCTGTTCGCCGCGTTCATGCTGGCCTACGGTCTCTCGGAGGTTCCCGGCGGCCTGCTCGCCGATCGCCTGGGAGTGCGCCACCTCTTGGTGCTGCTGATCCTGAGCTGGTCGTTCCTGACGGGCGCGATCGCGTGGGCCGCGTGGCTGCCGGCGGGGACGGTCTGGCCCCTGGCCTATCTGCTGGCGCTCCGTGCCCTGTTCGGGCTGGCGCAGGGGGGAGTCTTCCCGTCGCTCTCGCGGATGATGACCGACTGGATGCCCCCGACCGAGCGAGGTGCAGCGCAGGGGTTCATCTGGATGTCGAGCCGGGTGGGTGGTGCGTTCGCCCCGTTGCTGGTCGTCGCGCTCTTCACACATCTGGGCAAAGGCCCAGCGACGTTCTGGACGCTGGCGAGCCTCGGCGCCGTCTGGGCGGCCGTGTTCTGGCCCTGGTTTCGCGACCGGCCGTCCGAGATGCGCGGGGTCACCGCGTTCGAGCGGAAACGGATCGCGGCCGGGCGGGAGGGGCGTCCGTCGGCAGGGGGGCACGGCATGCCGTGGTCGACGGCCGTCCGTTCCTTGAGTGTCTGGTCGCTTTGCCTCATGTACGGTTGCCTGGGTTTCACCGGCAACTTCTTCATCACCTTGCTGGCGACCTACCTGCGGAGGCACCGCCACTTCGACGCCGCAACGACCGCCTGGCTCTCCTCGCTGCCGTTGGCTTGCGGAGTGGTGGGGTGTGTCCTGGGGGGTGTCTTTTCCGACCTCATCATCCGGCGCACGGGGAGCCGGACCTGGGGCCGGCGGCTCGTCGGGGCATTCGGACTCACCACCGGCGCACTCGCGCTATTGTCGACCATCGTGCTCCACGACCCGCGCTGGCTGGGCCTGGCACTCTGCACAACGTTCTTCTGTAACGACCTCGCGATGGGGCCGGCATGGGCGGCCGCAGGCGACATCGGCGAGCGCCACGCCGGTGCGCTGGGCGGGACGATGAACATGTTCAGCGCCTTTACCGGGGCCGGGGGCGCCATCTTGATCGGCCGGTTGCTCGAGCAGGGGCGACCGGTGCTGTTGTTCATGATCCTGGCCGGCGTCTATTTCGCGGGTGCGATTCTGTGGATGGGCGTGGATGTCTCGCGCACCTTGGCCGAGCGCCACGACGCCGCGCGGCGTGTTTGAAACAATAACGCGGCGGGGGGCGGCCGCTAAGCCCCCCCCCCCCCCCCGGGTTTTTTTCGCGGGGCGGCGCCCAAAAACAATATTATTTAGTCCCCCC
>JARLIH010000067.1 GCA_031291845.1 Isosphaeraceae bacterium
GCGCCGAGGCGCCCCGCCGCGGAGGCCCCAGCGCTCGCGCTGGCGCGTGTGACGCCGAGCGGCGTCGCGAGACTGCCGGAGGTCACCGGACGGGCCGGCGGGAGGCCCTTGTTCACGGTACCCGAGGTCTACCGCTCGCGGCTGGATCCGAACCGGTCCGCACGCGCCCAGCGCGCGGGAGCGAGCGCGGAGAGCGAGCAGGCGGTCGAGCGCGCGCTCGATTGGCTCGCGCGCCACCAGGACAGCGATGGCCGCTGGGACGCCGCGACGGCGAAGTACGACGACGGCTCCGCCAAGAAAGGGGACGACGACTTCACGGTCCACTGCCCCCCCGGCGAAACCTGCTTCGGCGAGTGCATTTACTGGGAGGCCGACACCGCCCTGACCGGCCTCGCCCTGCTGGCCTACCTGGGGGCGGGCTATACGCAGACCGACGGCAAGTATTCGCAGACCGTCGCGCGGGGGCTGGACTTCTTGCTGAGGGAACAAAAGCCCGACGGCGACCTGCGCGGGGTGAGCCGGGCCGTCGGCATGTACTGCCACGCGATGGCCACGCTCGCCCTGTGCGAGGCGTACGCCCTCTCGCGCGACGACCGGCTGCTGAAGCCGGTCGAGCAAGCGGTCGGGTTCCTCGTTCACTCCCGGGCGCGTGACGGCATGTCCTGGCGCTACTCGCCGCACGAGGCGCGCGGCGACACGAGCATCCTGGGCTGGGCGGTCCTCGCTTTGAAGTCGGCCAGGCTCGTTGGGGTGGCCGTCCCACCGGACACGCAGACCGGGGCGCTCGCCTGGCTCGACCAGGTCTCGGGGGGCACGCATAAAGGTCTCGCGCGGTACTTACCGGGCAAGCCGGTGACACCCACGATGACCGCCGAGGCGTGGGTCTGCCGCCAGTTCCTGGGCGTCGGCGGCCCCGGCGCGGCGAGCGAGGAGGCGGCCGAGTACCTCCTCGCCCACGGGCCGGACCGAGATCCGTACAACTTGTATTACTGGTACTACGGCACGCTCGCGCTGTACCAGCACGGCGGCTCACCTTGGGCGCGCTGGAACGCACAGGTTCGGGACCAGATCGTGCACCGTCAGCGCGCGCAGGGGCACTCGGCCGGGAGCTGGGACCCCGACGACAGCGAATACGGCACGAGCGGCGGCCGGGTCTATTGCACAGCGCTGGCCACGCTGTCGCTCGAGGTCTACTACCGCTTCCTGCGCCTTTACGAAGCCCCGCAGATTCCGCCGGCCTTGACGCCCGCCCCTCGGCGCGACGACGCAAACCTGCGGCGGTTGAGCAATCCGCCGACGCGTTGACGAGAGTGACGCCGGCAATGGCCGGCCCTCCGAAGAAACTGCCGCGGCCTCTGACAGATGTGATGGCGGCCACTGGCTGCGCGCGGCGTCTCCGAGTAGAATCGGCCCGGGGAGTCGAGATGTCGGAGGCCCTACGCCGATGGGATGGTCCACGCTGCCGCTGATTTGGGCGCAGGCCCCGGCCCCGGGAACGAACGTGTTCGCCCCGCTGGCATTGCGACGCTGGTGCGCGAGCCTGACGCTCTCTTCGCCCGCCGCCGCGCCGAGTTTGTGGGGACTCTGGCTGGCGCTCGCGGCCATTGGGGCGGTGTTCCTGGTGGCGCTCCTCGCCCAGGGACCAGTGCGCTTCGTCACGCAGCTATTCGACATCCCGGGACACCTCCAGCTCGCCGGTCAAGCCGTCGCGCGGCTGCGGCGCTCAGCGCGGGTGGTGGCGGTCACGATCGGCATGACCGTCGTGGCGTGGACCGGTAGCCAGACACTCAACTACAGCAACGAGTCCGGCAGGGTCGATCTCCAGCTCCTGGCCAGGTCGCGCAGCCTGGGGGAGCTGGCCATCGAGCATGGTGTTGCGGCGGCCGTCACGCCGCTACGTGACGTGCTGGCGCTGTCGGGTGACTTGCTGCTGCTGATCGTCACGGGCCTCCTGGTTTTCCGCGTGTGCGCCGAGCGCTGGGGGAACCTAAGCCCGTACAGCGCGGCGGCGCGCGCTCCGCGGCCGGGGTGGGGCAACCTGATCTGGATGGGTTTGGCCCTGTACGCGCTCTACCGCCTGATCTCGCTCGGCGGCGGCGCGGGCGACCTGCCGCTGGGCAACTGCCTGATCGTGGAGGTGGCGGTCATTCCCTTCCTCATGGCCCTGGCCGACGGCTTCCTGCTCGCCTGGCTCCTGGTCGAGCTGCGCGGGGCGACTGCGGGCGAGACCGGCACGGGGCCGCTCGACCCGACCCCGGCCATCGAGCTCGCCCCGGCAGCGACGCTGGCGTGCTTGCTTGGGCTGCCGGCACGGTACGTGGCGACGGGGGTCGTGCTCGCGTCGTGGCACCTGCCCGGCACGGTCGGGGCGACCGCGCTCGGACGCTATATACGCTGGCAACTGAGTTGGGGACTGGCCGATCTCCAGGCCGCGTCCTGGCTGCTGCTGGGTCTGGCCGGCGCGTTGGCATGGACCCGGGGGGGCATCGGCGCGAGCCTCCGGGTGTACGGCCGGACGCTCCGCAAGGAAGGGACGCGCATGGCCCTGACCCTGGCGCTGGCCGGCCTGGCCACGGGTGCGACCTCAGCGCTCGTGTACCTGCTCGTCCTGGCGCTGCCGCCGCAGTCTTGGGTGCTCGCGGCGGCCGACGCCTACGCGCACTACGCCTCCTTGCCGATCGGCCTGCTGGCCCTCGCCGCGCTGGTGGAACTGGCTGAGCGCTCACTGCCGACGGCCAACCTGGTCGAGCGCGTCGCGGCGAGGCACACCCAGGCCGAGACGGCGCCGGCGGCACTCTCGACGCCGTAATCGACCCGCGCCCGACAGGGTGGCCTGCACCCCAAGAACTCGGGGCGCGCTTGGCGTTCCATTTGCTGCGTGTGGGGCGGAACAAAAGCGAGAGGATTTGCTCGGCACTCCTCCCCCGAGGCTGCGTAATGATGTCGGGGGCGTACGCCGGCGCGTGCTGGCGAGCCTGTCCGTTCGCTTGTGGTTCGCTTGACATAAACCAGAAATGAGGGTTGTAATAACAGGGACGGGCCGGCGGTTCCTCAACGACCGAGCGCCGGCGCCCGCCGCAGAGGCCACCTCGCCCGTTCCCTCGGACCCCTTCGCCAGCCAGGACGGCCCGGTCCGAAGGCGACCCTCGACTCAGGCTTCTTTCCCACGTTGCGTTGACAATTCGGACTAGCCTCGTTTCGAGGACTCCCCGGCCGCGCGCGCGGGCGGCGGGCCCCCACGGCCCCAGCTTGCCCCCCGTGAGCCGCCCTGTCCGACGGATCCCACTTCAGGAGGGAAACCGCTATGTCTACAGGATCGGATCTGATCGCGATGATCGCCGGCCGCCAGAACCTGGCGGATTATCAAAAGAAGCATTGGCACGGCTCCTTCGCCGACTATCTCGACATCGTCCGGCGCGACCCGAAGGTCACCCGCACCGCCTACCAGCGGGTCTACGACATGGTGCTGGCACACGGCACCGAGGAAGTTGTCGTCAACAAGGAAAAGCATGTCCGCTACAAGTTCTTCGACGATCCCGAGAACGGCGGACAGGACGCGATCTTCGGTCTCGACCGAACTTTGATGAGTCTGGTCAACATCCTGAAGAGCGCTGCCCACCGCTACGGCACGGAGCGGCGCGTCTTGCTCCTGCACGGACCGGTCGGCAGCTCCAAGAGCACGATCGCGCGCTTGCTCAAGAAGGGGCTGGAGGCCTACTCCAAGACCGACGACGGCGCGCTCTACACGTTCGGCTGGCGCGAGGAGGGTCTCGACGGCGGCGACACCTTCGTCGACTGCCCGATGCACGAGGAAGCGCTCCACCTGATCCCGCTGGAGCACCGCGCGGCGTTCGTCGAGCAACTGAACGCCGAGACCACCGGCGACTTCCCGGTCGTCGTCGAGGGGGACCTCTGCCCCTACTGCCGCCAGATGTTCAACGAGCGCATGGAGCGCTACGACGGCGACTGGGCCAAAGTGCTGGGCGACGTCCGCGTCCGCCGCTTGATCCTCTCCGAGCAGGACCGGATCGGCATCGGCACGTTCCAGCCCAAGGACGAGAAGAACCAGGACGCCACCGAGCTGACGGGCGACATCAACTACCGCAAGATCGCCGAGTACGGCACCGAGAGCGACCCGAGGGCCTTTAATTTCGACGGTGAGTTCAATATCGCCAACCGCGGCATCATCGAGTTCATCGAAGTCCTCAAGCTCGACGTCGCTTTCCTCTACGACTTGCTCGGCGCCAGCCAGGAACACAAGATCAAGCCCAAGAAGTTCGCGCAGACCGACATCGACGAGGTGATCGTCGGGCACACCAACGAGCCGGAGTACAAGAAGCTCCAGTCGAACGAGTTCATGGAGGCCCTGCGCGACCGGACGGTCAAGATCGACGTGCCCTACGTCACGCGGCTGTCCGACGAGGTCAAAATCTACGAGAAGGACTACAACAGCCGGAAGGTCCGAGGCAAGAAGATCGCGCCTCACACGCTCGAAGTGGCCGCGATGTGGGCCGTTTTGACGCGTCTCGAAGAGCCCAAGAACGCCGGTTTGACGCTGATGCAGAAGATGAAGCTCTATAACGGCAAGACGCTGCCGGGCTTCACCGAGGACAACATCAAGGAGCTGCGCGAGGAGGCCGAGCGCGAGGGGATGCACGGCATCAGCCCCCGCTACGTCCAGGACAAGATCTCGAACGCCCTGGTGGCCCACGCCGACGAGCGCTCGGTCAACCCGTTCATGGTGCTCAACGAGCTGGAAGCCGGGCTGAAGCACCACTCATTGATCAACAACGAGGAAGTGCGAAAGCACTACAAGCACCTGCTCTCCGTGGTGAAGGAAGAATACGAGGACGTCGTGAAGAACGAGGTGCAGCGCGCGATCGCCGCCGACGAGGACGCCCTGGCCCGCCTCTGCGGCAACTACATCGACAACGTGAAGGCGTACACCCAGCGCGAGAAGGTCAAGAACAAGTACACCGGCCAGACCGAAGAGCCCGACGAGCGGCTCATGCGTTCGATCGAGGAGAAGATCGACATCCCCGAGAGCCGCAAGGACGACTTCCGCCGCGAGATCATGAACTACATCGGCGCGCTGTCGCTCGACGGCCGCAAGTTCGACTACAAGACCAACGAACGCCTCCAGAAAGCCCTGGAACTCAAGCTCTTCCAGGACCAGAAGGACACGATCAAGCTCACGAGCCTGGTCTCGAGCGTCGTCGATAAGGACACCCAGGAGAAGATCGACATCGTCAAGGGCCGCCTGATCCGCAGCTACGGCTACGACGAAGACTCGGCGACCGACGTCCTCAACTACGTCGCGAGCATCTTCGCCCGCGGCGACGTCAAGCGCGGGAGCCATTGAGCGAACGGGATTGCCCAGTCGGATCACCGTGGGGGGGGGGTTTCGCCCCCCCCCCGGGGGTGTCGCCGCGCCCGGGGGGGGCCTCGCCACCCCCCCCCCCCCCCCC